>JBBUDS010000043.1:0-8167 GCA_038057175.1 Patescibacteria group bacterium | reverse complement strand
TTGCCCTTAATAGTATCGGCATCTCCTCCGAAATCACAAGTAGAATTGGTCATTTCTGTAGATGCAGAAGAAACCTTTACAATACCGTCCAGAGTATTGGTGCTCTCAGAAGCAGTATTATCTTGTACCGAACCGGAGGCCGTCCCACTACAAGACCACTCAACGGTAACTTTATTGCTGGTATCCTTGGCGTTCGCGACATCTAACTCTGTGTCAATTCTAAAAAAAACAAATTCACCGGCATCAGCAGCATGCGCATTATTTGAAATTATAAAAAATGCCGCCAATAAAGCAACGACAACAAACGTAGACCAAACAACAAAAACCAGTTGGCTCCTGGGCAAAATAGGCGCGCTTACCATTAACGAAACCTGCCATTCAACAAAATCGTCTTAACTTAATATGTAAGGAGATCCGCCATTGCCTTAAGGGCCATAGCGTGAGTAGATGGCATAGATTAGATTATAAGATAATTATACCATTCCTTAAGTAAAGACCTATTTTTTATGTGGATAACTTATAAACTACTTTCTAGCAAAAATCACATAGCCAGCAGTTGTATTGCGGGAATCCTTTATTAGAAGCCTATCGAATATATAGGCCAGAGGTTCAAGGAGGCCACGAAAACGCCACAAAAACGGAAGAAAACCAATAATAGCTCTAAAATAACGGCCTATTTTGAATAACTCAACCTTATCAAATTTATTAAACAAAACCTCAATGCCGTCTTTTGAAAATCTCCAATAGTCTCTGTAGCCATTCTTGCGGGCATGATACGGATGGATAAATGGAATAATCGCCAACATATAACCTCCGGGCTTAAGTATTCGATAAATTTCTTCAGCCGCCTTATGCGGTGAATGCAAATGCTCAAAAACATAGACGTGCAAAACGGCGTCAAATGATGCGTCATCAAAAGACATCTTGTGTGCATCCCCCACTACATCCGGCTTGGTGGCCGGGTCAATATCCAGGGTTATATATTTTTTGCCTTCGAGGATATTTTTGTGCCGACCCACCAGTTTCTGAAACGGATGTCCCCCGCCCACATCCAAAATCGAGTGCGCTTTTTCAGCAATCATTTTTAATTTTTCCTCAAAAAATGTGTCGTAGTCGTAGCGCATATTATTGTTAGATTAATTTTTGTAGATTTTCGGCTAAGTTTTTGATTGTTGTTTTTTTCTCGAATTGTTTAACCAGCTCGAGACCGGCAAATGAAAACTTTTTTTGCAGATTTTCATTATTCAAAAGGTGTGCCATCCTGTCAGCCATACTGTCGGGACCCCAATCACATAGAAAACCGTTATCTCCGTTCTTGATTAAGTCGGGCATCAGGCCAACACTGGTTGTAACCACAGGCAAACCACAGGCCATCGCTTCAAGCACAACTCTGGGCCCGCCTTCGTTTAAAGATGAGTTTATAAAAATCTTAGCACTATTGTACGCGACGGCAACATCATTAGCCGTCGGCAACCAACCGCTTAAAAAAACATTGTTTTGTAATTTGTAATCTGTAATTTGTAATCTGATGTCATTTAGTTCAGGACCAGAACCAATTATTAAAAGCGAGACATCGGGTTTGGATTTTTTAACAATTTTTATTGCCTCTATCAGACTGCCTATATTTTTATTTTTTTCAAGCCGGCCGGCAAAAACAAAATCATATTTTTTCTGAACATCCGGCATCGGCCAAAATGTTTCAAGATCAATATAGGCCGAGGGAATATACTTAATCTTATCCACCGGCACGCCGGCCTTAATCAAGAATCCCAGAACTTGATGCTGATTAACCACGCGTACTGCCTTGGCTTTAATCGCATCATATTTGACAAAATATCGCATGGCAATTTTATAAAACCACTCCTTCAAATTCGCCGCCTTCGGATAACCAGGGATATGATGTATCTCTAGAACATATGGAATTTTAATTTTATTCCAAAGAAATCTTGCGCCAATTCCATTATAAAAAGGAGGGTACTCCTGTACTGTAATAACATCGAATTTTTGTTCACGATACAATTCGCATCCCTTTTTCAAAATCCACAATGGTTGACGCCACAAAGACCACGGAGAAGGATGAATAAAAACATTTCCAAAAAGAGGTTCGGTCTCAAATTTTCCACGGGTTAAACCCCTATTAATTTGAGGACAGATAATATCAATTCGACTCCAATATTTATGAAACTCTTCTAGGGTATTATAAAAAGCCCCTTTTTTACCTTGGGTCAACAAACCGGCACCAAAACCTGATATCATCAGTAATTTAGACAAGTTTTATAATTTTTTTAATTTCTTCTACGGTTTTTTCTGGACTAAAGTTCTGTGCGGTCTTCCTTCCCTCTTGAATAAATCCATTCCTTAATTCTTGCGTTTGCCAAACTGTTTTTACCGCTTCGACCAAATTAAACTCGTCATTATATTTTACCACAAAACCATTCTCTCCCTGCTTGATCAATTCGAGATTCGCACCTACGGCCGTCGCGATGACCGGTACGCCGGCAGCCATAGACCTTAAAGCTTCAACTGGAAAAACTTCGTGGCCGCTATTTAGAATAACCATATCCGCCGCAGTCAATAATAAAGCCATCTCCTTTTCATCTTTTTTACCCATTAGATACACCTTCTTATCAAGATTAAGATTTTTAATCATCGCTCCAAGTATTTTACGCTCCGGTCCATCTCCCACTATAATGAGACGGAAAAATTGATTTATTGAGATGAATTGCGGCATCAATTTAATAAGCATGCGAAAGCCACCCCAAGAAACAAGCGGTCCGGCAGATATTAACAAATTACCGGGAATACCAATCTTCCTCCTTGCTTCTTCTTTGTTAATATTAATTGATTCAAAAAATACCGGATCGGCGACAATTTTTATTTTTTCTCGATTCACGCCCCAATCGCCAATAATTCCTGCCATAAATTTTGACGGTACCACTATAACTTCCGCCTGATTACAAATCTTAATCTGCTTTTTATAAGCTAATAATATATTTCTTTTTTTGGGAAAATTATGAAAGTCACTAGCTAAAAGAAAGGTTTTTCCGCTAGCTATGGTCGAACGCCACACATAATCATCATCAATCCTTAACAAAAATTTCTTTTTGCGAAATTTGGATGCCCAATAAGCATACCTTCCCGCACCTGCCGGCGAAACAGAAAAAATATAATCTGCCCTTCCGGATAAACTAATTGTCTTAAAAAAATTTCCGGAAGAAAAAATATCAAATTCATCAGCCAATCCTCGAGCTAAAACACTACCATAAGATGCGCCATGACGGCTATATCTTGCATCTTCAACAATTAAAATACTTTTGCGTTTCATTTATATATTTCTGCAAAATTTTTGGCAATTTTGTCCCAATTATAATTTTCCATAACCAAGTCGGCGGCATTCTTAGTTATCTTCATCCTTAATTCTTCGTCCTCCACAATCCTGCTAATTTGTTCGGCAAGATGTATAGGATTTTCAATTTCACAAAAAAGTCCGGTAGCTCGCTCGGAATCTGTTGAAAAATCTTTCAAAAAATCTGGGATACCACCAATCTTAGTACCTACAATAGGTATCTTTGCCGCCATAGCCTCAAGAAATGCAACGCCTAATCCCTCTGATCGGGAGGGCCTTACAAAAACATCGGCAAGCCCCAAATACTTAGGTAACTCGGCATGATCCACCGATCCTACAAAAATCACTTGCCCCTCAAGCCCAAGCCTAAAGGCTTGTAATTTAAGATTCGCAAGCTCACCTCCATCTCCGACTAACAGCAACTTATAATTTTCTTTTTTTAATTTATTAATTTCATATAACGCATTAATTAAAACGTCTACACCATTTTTGAACACGAGCCGAGAGATACTTATTATCACTTTCTCACCGGGTTTTATGCCAAGCTCATCAGAAAGGACGGACAATTCGCCATAACTATACTCCCTGCCGAATTTCTCTATGTCTACACCGTTGGGTAATATAACAAGTTTGGCTTTTGCATTAATCATTTCGGCGTATTCTTTAAGATAACTGCTTATGGCAATAATGATATCCGCTTTTTTTATAATTAAACTTCTAAAAAAATTAATAAGAAAACCTTGTTTTTTAAAATCTTGACCTTCTTGAAGGTTTAACAAAAAATTAATCTCGGGATTAAAAATCTTGTACAACCAGGCTCCTCCTCCTCCCTGCGAAGCTTGCAGGGCATATATTTTTTTATAAGGTCCGAATTTTTTACACAATTCACGAGCTTTAAAATAAGCGGCAACTGGATAAAAAACCTTAGGAACTAAGATCTTTATAAAATTAAATCTGGAACCTACCCTATAAACATTTACGTTTTTTAATTTTTCCTCTGCCGCCAATAATTTCTTAGGGTTTAACGGGTCGCTCAATCGAGAAGTAATGAGATCAAAATTTAACTCCGGAATACGCGTGGCAACTTCGTGAAATGCCAACTCGGCACCGCCGATATTTGGCAAATAATTAGTGGAAAATACCAAAATTCTTTGTATTGTTTTTTGATCCATTTTGTTATATTATAATGCCATAAATGGATACTGAAATCAATCAAAATATACTACCTACGCCAAACCCTAAAATCAGGGTTTTATTTGTAATTACTCAATCTGAATTAGGCGGAGCCCAGAAATTTTTATCTCAACTAGTTAGTCATCTTGATCCTGATCGTTTTGAGCTGGTCGTAGTCGGCGGCGCCGACGGCAACAAAGAAATGGCGTCAATACTACCCGAGAATATACAATATATTACCGCTCGCCACCTACGCCGCAATCCAAATATTTTTAACGATATCGCCGCTATTTTTGAACTAAAAAAAATAATTACAGGAGTTAACCCGAATACATTATTTCTAAACAGTTCAAAGGCCGGGTTTATCGGTTCTCTCGCTGCTAAAATAATAAAAGGTAAAATAAAAATTATTTATAGAATCGGCGGATGGGCATTTAACGATCCACGTGCATGGTGGCAAAATCTTGCCATACGCTGGCTGGAAAAAATCAGCGCCAGCTGGAAGGAGTATATCATTGTCAACAACAAACACGATTACGACCAAGCATTTAAATTTGGCATCAGACCACGTCAAAAAGTTATTTTAATACACAACGGCATAGATCCGTACAAGTTAGACTTCCTAGGAAGAGAAGAAGCAAAAATCAGATTATACGAAAATCTGCCGTCGTCGCAAAAGCATGCCAGTTTTCTGAATACAAATTTGCTCATCGGCGTTATCGCAAATTTCTACAAAACAAAAGGATTGGAATACTTGATCGAGGCAATCCACATCATTAATACTAAATACAAACCCCTTAATACTACTTTAGTTGTAATCGGCGACGGATCGGAGCGCGAAGAATTAGTATCAAATATTAGGTATTATAGGCTGGAAAATAAAATTTTTCTCGCTGGCCGAATCGCTAACGCCAGCAAATACCTAAACGCTTTCGATATTTTTGTATTGCCCTCCGTCAAAGAAGGTTTTCCGTGGGCGGTACTTGAAGCCATGTCCGCCAAACTACCGATTATAGCCACAGCTGTCGGCGCCGCACCAGAAATACTTGAAAATCAAAAAAACGGCCTCCTTGTGCCGCCCGCCGATCCTCAAGCTCTTGCTGATGCCATAATCAAACTAGCCGACGACGAACACCTTCGCCGCGAGCTTGGCATCCAAGCCCACCAAACCATCCTCCACAAATTTACCCTCCGCCGCATGCTCGAACAAGTCGAGGGTCTGTTATAATTGAATCATGCTAAAAATTCTGAAAATATTAACCACGATTTTGTTTTTTGTTTTGGTAGTAGTGGCGGCGACGCATAGTTTAAATTCGATAAATCAGGATATCGGACGGCACTTAAAATCTGGCGAAATAATCTGGGAAACCAAAAGCGTCTATAAGACCAATCTGTTTTCATACACCGAACCCAACCACCCATTCATCAACCACCATTGGCTAAGTGAGGTGATTTTTTATCTACTTAACGGTCTGATCGGACTAAAAGGATTAATTCTTTTCAAAGCTGGCATTCTCATCTCTACATTCCTGTTGCTTTGGCTTTCTATCAGACGAACAGCAAGCGAAATGCCCTTTTTAATCGTCGGCGTATTCGGCTTACTGATATTCTCCGGACGAACCGATGTCAGACCGGAAATGTTCAGTTACCTATTTTTATCTTATTTTTTGTTTGCGATTTTTAGATCGAAATATTCTGAAGAATATAAGTGGTTATATGCCTTACCGGTCATCCAGATTTTCTGGACCAACATGCATATCTACTTTGCTCTCGGACCAGCCATTATTTTACTTTTCCTACTTGATCGTTACATCCATTATAGAAAACAGGTCAAATTTGTTTTCTGGGTATTTGTTGCCACCTGCATCGCCACACTTATTAACCCCAACTTTATAAACGGTGCTTTGGCGCCGCTAACGATATTACGGGACTACGGCTACAGTATTGTCGAAAATCAAAATATATTTTTTCTGCAAGACTACGGCATTCATCTGCGGGATATCTATTTGTTTCAAATATCACTCATCATCTTGGCTATGAGCTTCGTATTAGCTTTAAAAAACGGACATAAAAAAATTACTTTTGAATTTCTGACTGCCATTGCATTAATGATATTGGCTGGCAAAATGATACGTAATTTGGGACCTTATGCCATTGTTTTCGTTCCTGTCGTTGCCTCTAACTTATCTGCCCTCAAACCGATCCCTCGCTTAGCCAAGTTCTCGGCTCCTTTTTTAATCGGACTCATTCTTCTTTTCGGCTGGCTAATCAAAAGCACGACTAACAACAACTTCTACCAATGGATGAGTACCTCCAAAAAGTTCGGACTCGCTATTCCTAAAGGCGCCACCAAAGCAGTTGATTTTGTAAAAGAAAACCGGATATCCGGTCCGGTTTTCAATAATTTCGACGTCGGAAGTTTTTTAATATGGAAAATGTTTCCTCAAGAAAAAGTATTCGTAGATGGCCGGCCAGAGGCATATAGTGTGGATTTTTTCAGTAAAATTTATAAGCCGATGCAAGAAGACCCCGCGATCTGGAAGCAGGTATCGGAAGAATACAAAATCAACTATATCTTTTTTGCCCACACCGATATGACCCCATGGGCAAGGACATTCCTGTCACGCATCTCCCAAAATCCAGACTGGCCGCTGATTTACCTCGACGGCACAACGGCAATATTCATCAAAAGAACCCCCACCACCCTCCCCCTCATCCAAAAATTCCAAATTAAAAATTAAGGACATCGCATGTCCTTAATTGGGCTTCGCGCGCAGCCAGACACCACAAACCGCTTCTCGGCGGTTTGTGGGTTACGGCATCTACCTCTAAAGAGTGCGCCTCCTTTACTTTTTAACTACGATACTATCACTGCCAATTACTTCCGTACCATCAAACATATAACCCACAAGATTTGCAACTGTGTCTGTTTCGCTTAACTGCAGATCTTTTTTGTCAAAATGAACAACGAGATCAAGTAGGCCATCACCGTTTACATCCTCAAAAGAATACATGGCAGCTCCGTTACTCTTTCGTTTTATCGAAGCATTGGCCAGAGTAACAGTCCGCGGATCTATGGTCGTGGCATCAAAATCTGTTGTGCTAAAAACAGCCACCGAAACCGCACCCTTAGAACCAAGATTGATGGTATTTGGATAAGTACCGGGTTTGATATCTACGCTGGCCAATATTTGTTTCTTCTCAAAGATGGCAAAATCAGAGAAAGAAGTGGTTAAACCACAGATGATATTGTTTACGGTGTCAGGATATCCTGATTCAGTAATATTAGCCCAATTTGTGCCGTCAAGGTGGAATAGTTTAAGATTATTCTCGTTGTTAAATTGACTCTCGGCCCAAGAGAGGCAGACTTCGACATTTCCACTGAAGACGGCTGTGGTTGAGATACTGTAGTATGTGGGCGGCATACCAAGCTTGAAGCCAGTTGGTGGAGATTGGCCACTAAAACTGGTGGCTACTGTCGTTTGACCTTCTTGGGTTACTCCTCCTGTAAATGTTACGGTAACTCCGCTTAAAGGACCGACTACCGGATTCCCAACCGGAGTATTGCTGGGGTTAACAACCGTAAAATTGCCCTGATGCCGAATTTTACTGGAATAGCCAACAATATTCCCACCCTCCAAAATCCAC
>JBBUDS010000042.1:0-12180 GCA_038057175.1 Patescibacteria group bacterium | reverse complement strand
CGTCATAATTTCGAGACGATAGAAATAAAAAAAACGCCCATCCTACCAATCAGCTTTTTCGATTCGCTAAATAGATTCCTAGAGAAAACTCCACTAAAATCTTTGGGTATTTTTATCTTTGTCCTTGCCAAAAAGTAATAAATATTTTAAAGTATTTTAAATATCATTTAACGGGACCGACATGGGGTTTTATTACATGGAATCTAAATTATTACTAAAAATTAAAAACTACAAAGAGATCCGCAGTATATCCACTAAGTTGCACAAGGATGGCAAAAAAATCGTTATGATCACTGGCTGTTTTGATTTGCTCCACTTCGGTCATGCCTTATTTTTTGAACAAGCCAAAAAATTCGGTGACATCTTGATCGTATCTCTCGGTAGCGATAAAACTATTAAAGAGTACAAGGGCCCGGGTAGGCCTATCTATAACCAACTGACTAGAGCGGGGCTAATCGCTTCACAGACTAGTGTTGACTTTGTGGTGATAGCCAAAGAGCGTCTGGATAAACAGACGGGGGTTGATTACAAAATTCTTATTGAAAAAGTTAAGCCGGACATTTTTGTATTAAGAAATGACGACTCTGCTATAGAAGCCACGGAAAAAATTATAAAAAAGTACGGAGGACGGATCAAACTGGTAGCTAGAGCTAGACCAGCCGGAATTCCTTATATATCAACGACCGATACAATTAAAAAATTATCTGCCAGTAGATAAAATAAAAGCGCAGGGTGATCCCTGCACTGAGTAGTCTATAACAATTTTAAATGAGGCAAGGACCTAAAGGTCGCTGCCACAGATGATAAATCCACGATTGAGGAGAGACAAAGTTTTACCCACTCATCCAACGGCACAAACTCAGTAGAGATGTCTTCTGTGTCATCAAGTTGCTGTTCTTGAACTTTTTTACAACCCAAGCCTAAATACAGATAGCATTTCGTCCAAGATGCGCTGGTCGAAATAAACAACGGATCGCCTAGGCTAATCACCCGATCTGCAACATATCCTGTTTCTTGAAGTAACTCTCTGTTTATTAGCTGAAGCGCGGATTCGCCTTTAACATCTGCGCAGCCCGCCGGCAATTCCAAGGCTATTTGATTACAGCCGTGCCTATATTGGCGCACAGCAATAACCTTGTTATCATCTGTAAGTGGAAGTATCATGGCGTAATCTCTTTCCCCATAAAGAATAAACTCGTGTTCTTTGTCGTCTTTAGGACTTAGAAACATTTGACTAACCATGCTTTTACCATATTTTTTAAACTGAATGACCCGTTCACCAACTAAGGTCCATGGGCTTATCATTAAAACACTCCTCTTAAGTTTAAATGTGCGATTTGCAAATTATATCACACTATTTTATTAATATCAATGAGAGTCTGCTATTTTAATCTTTCTGAAAAAATCCACACCCGTGACGGCGTATATTTAGATGGTTTAAGAAACCTGGATGTGGACCCCGTTAGAAGTCGCGCTCCCACCTCTGGCGGAAGTCCGGAGGACCGCGGCGCGGCTACTTCTAACGGGGTGGAAATAATAGAATGCCGAGACTGGTCACCGGGAATCAAAAAATTCTGGAATTTATACCAAAAGCACCGTGCATTAAAAAATGATTATGACATTATACTAGTCGGATTTTCTGGTCATATTTTAGTGCCATTCGCCAAATTAATCTCCCCGAAGCCAGTTATTTTCAACGCTCTAAGTTCTTTGTATGACGGTATAATTATATCGCGCAAAAAATATGGATTTCTAGGCTGGCAAATAATTTATTGCTGGTTAATTGATTGGTTAGCCTTTAACAGTGCCGACCTATCGTTGTTAGACACGAATGCCAGAAAAAAATTTATATCTCATAAATTTAGGGTGCCGACACATAAACTCACTAGACTTTGGACTGGCGTAGATGACTCTATTTTCATATATGACCCGATGATCCCCAAGCTATCGACTTTTACTGTACTTTTCCGTGGCGCCCTAATGCCCGAATCGGGTATTGAATATCTACTTGAAGCAGCTGCCATTCTTAGATCGGAAAAAGTACATTTTAGAATTTTGGGTTCGGGCTATCTGGCACCGTTAGTTGAAAATAAAATTAAACAATTAAAACTAAATAATATAGAATGGATTACAGAACTGCTTCCATGGAAAGAATTAACAACTAAGATGCAGGAGTGTCATTTGAGTTTAGGCCAACTTTCAGATAACCAACGCCAACAATTTCACGTACCATTCAAAACTATTGAAAGTATGGCACTGAAAATTCCTTATTGTATTACCAGTAACTCCCGTGGCATATTAGAGTTTCTCAAAGACGGCAAAACATGTATCACAGTCAAACCTGCCGACCCCAACAATCTCGCAAATAAAATTTTATGGGCCAAAAATAACCCTAATGAGATACGCCAAGTTGCCGAAAATGCCTATCAACTTTTCAAAAAAGATTTCACCACACCTATTTTGGCACAAAAATTAAAAGATATACTTTCGAATATGATTTAATAAAAAAACGCCCATGCCAAATAAAATAAAATATTTAGTTACCGGCGGTTCCGGTAATCTCGGAACGCATCTTTGTCCTAAAATAAAATGTTTGACCCCCTCCAAGGAAGAGTTAGACATTTTAAATGTTGCCCAAATAGAAAAATTTGTTTCGCTAGATGAAATCAACGCCGTACTGCACATGGCCGCAATAGCAGACACAACACTGGCAGATAAAAATAAAAAAATGACCTACGAGGTCAACGTCAAGGGAACTGCCAATATCGCCTCCGCTGCTAAAAGATTTAACAAAAAAATTATATATATATCAACCGACTATGTTTTTCCTTGCACCGAAGGCGGATATAAAGAAATAGATCAGCCGCAACCGTTTAACTGGTATGGTTTTACTAAATACGCTGGCGAGCTAGAGATTCAGAACTCCACCGACAATTATCTTATAATAAGAACCAGCTTCAGGCCCGTTGTTTGGCCATTCCCAACTGCATATAGTGATATTTATACCAGCGCCGATTATATAGATGTTATTGCTGCAGAACTTGCGCTCTGTCTAAACCAAGCAACAGACTTAATGGGCATAATACACATCGGAACTCCGACTAAAACGCTTTATGAATTGGCAAAAAAAAGAAATCCGGATGTTTTACCAGAAAAATCTAATGACAACAAAAAAAATCGCACCCTCTCTCTGGAAAAATGGCAACAAATTAAGAACCAACTTTTATAAAAAGGTCTTGGTAAAGAATCCGCTATAGCACCGTCAAAAGGGTGGATTGTCCCGATTCTGCTTTGCAGAATCGAGGATCCTCGATTTTTATGAATGAAAATCGGGACATGGTCATCGAGCAGTATAATTTTATTCACTGCGAGATGAATCCACGCTTTTGACGGAGCGCAGCAACCTCGCTGGGGTTGCTAGCGGTGATAGAGTGGATTCTTTACCAAGACCTCGATCACTCCTCTATCAAAATTTTAGTTTTCCAAATTTTCGGCCCATTTTTGATTTCTATAAATTCGGAGTCTTCCAAAAAATCAAACGAATGCCCGCCCTTCTGAAGAATAAATGCGTCACCCGGTTTTAATATAATTTTCTTAAAAAGTTTTTCATCGGGTCCGTAGAGATTCATTCTGATTTTGCCCTTGCGCATAACTAATCCTTCCTGAACGCTATGGTTATTAAGAACTACCGGCGGATTGGTGTGTGCCACCAAGTGTTTGCCTTTAGAATGTTTAATAGTTATGAGCTGCAACGGTTCTTTTACCGCTGTTTGCGGCAAGCTACCCCTAGAAATTGCCCTAACCAAAATCCCTATGGTTTGATTTTTGTAGCGTATCTTTTGCATTATATTTTTAACCGACGTATTTTAATCTTGCGGTTAGGGTCGTTTTCCTGCACATAGACATAATCAGCTTCGGTCATTACTTTTGCTAAACTGGCAAAAGTAATTTTTGGTTTCCAGCCCAAAAGCTTTCTGGCCTTGGAAGCATCACCCAAAAGCATATCTACTTCGGTTGGGCGGAAATAATCAGGGTCTATCTTAACCAGAACTTTTCCTGTTTTTACATCAACACCGATTTCGTTTAAACCCTTGCCTTTCCAGCCTATTTTATAACCAAGATGTTTGCCCACCTCTTCAACAAACTCTCTGACTGTGTGAGTCTCCCCCGTTGCAATTAAAAAATCGTCGGGTGTTTTGTGCTGCAATATCCGCCACATGGCCTCAACATAATCCTTGGAGTGACCCCAATCTCGTTTGGCATCCAGATTCCCCAAGTGTAATGCTTCTTGCAACCCCAACTTAACCCTCGAAAGACCCATGGTTATTTTGCGTGTTACAAACGTCTCCCCGCGCCTGGGCGATTCGTGATTAAATAAAATACCGTTCGATGCAAATAAACCATATGCGTCCCGATAAATTTTAGTCATAAAAAACGCAAACACCTTGGATGCCCCATAAGGAGAGCGCGGATTAAAAGGTGTCGTTTCTTTCTGTGGAGTCTCTAATACCTTGCCAAACATTTCACTTGATGACGCCTGATAGTATTTGGCCTTTATACCTGACTCGTGAATTGCCTCGAGCATTCTCAGCGCCCCCAAGCCCGTAACACTCGCTGTGTATTCCGGAATCTGAAAACTTACAGCCACATGGCTCTGCGCGCCTAAATTATAAATTTCATTGGGTTTAATTTTTTCAAGAATCCGCCTAAGATTTGAACTATCTGACAAATCACCATGAACAGTAAAAAAATTAGGTTGCTTAGGATTATTGTGAAGATGGCTAATGCGCGAAGTATTGAAAGAGCTGGATCGACGCTGAATACCATAAACCTTATAGCCCTTTTCCAACAAAAACTCGGCCAAGTAAGAACCATCTTGTCCAGTTATGCCTGTGATTAAAGCTTTTTTTTGTTTTTTCATGACTTTCATCTAAATTACAATAGTTTAGTTAAATATGGAAGATCCGCACTATATCTTCTTAACTAAATTAAACATCCACGGAAAAATCTCTCTAAAAAGATGCTTCCTTTCGGCCCAAACAAGAAAAATAATTTTCGCTGGCAGTAAAAATAATTTTAGTTGCCAAGTGATGTTTGGGGAACCAAACAACCTAACCGCCATGGTCCAAGCGTGTTTACTGTGTGCTTTTTTGTCGAAAACTACGGTACTGTAATCCCTGCTGTAACGTTTGATGTCCGACTCCCGATGAACAGTTCTAAACCACAGAATATCAGGCACGGAACAAAATCGCATGAATAACGCTGCTTCACATATTAAAATCTTATCGGCTCCAAGGATATTGGGCAATGGCTGCCAAAACAATTTTTTAAGCAATTCTGCACGAAAAAGTCCGTGAATAAAAAAATGTACGGCTGGTTTTTTGATCACGACGGCATCAAAAAGTGCTCCTGGTTTCATTCTTGATACATCATTCTCGCCATAAAATTTAACTTGCTTAAACGGCTCTCCATCATCATAAACAATGTCCAACGAGCTCATGACGACTCCGCAGTTTTTATCTTTATCTAACGCACTCTTTAAAGCTGAAATGAAATCTGCATCCCATAAATCGTCATCAGCAGCCCACATAAAATATTGCCCGACTGCTTGCTCAAACACAAATTCAAAATTCTTAGTTAGGCCGATATTTTTTTCTTGCCTAAAATATTTTATTCTTGAATCCTTCTTGGCATATTCCAAACAAATTTCCTTTGTATTATCTTCTGACGCATTATCAGAAATAATAAACTCAAAATTTTTGTAGCTTTGGACAAGCAAAGAATCAATCGCCCGTTTTATACGAAGACTACCATTGTATGTAGGAAAACCGATACTTACTAATTGGCTCGTTTCACGCATAAGACAAAGATTAACACTGCTTGCCAAATATTGGAATATTTGACTTAGAACGTCATCTTATGTATTCTAAATGATAATGAAAGTTCGTTGCAATAAAGGTTGCGAGGTAACGTGGACAACTTTAGCGATAAAATCTTTTACTATTTGAATCGGCCGAAGTTTTTCATCGGCCTAGCTAGAGCACAATTATTTTACAGATTTTTCTTCGGTAGTATTGGCAGAAAAACCATGGTTATAAGTCCGGAATTAATAACCAATCCTTCCAAAATATTTATAGGAGCAAATGTAATCATACATCCCGGTGCTCGCATATTATGTATTACTGACTTCCACGGTCAACAATACAACCCCATAATTAAGATCGGCAACGACGTAAAGATCCAACAGGGTCTACACATGAGCTGTGCTGATGAAATCGAAATTCAAAACGGCGTCACCATCGCTCAATATGTTGGCATATTTGATATCGATCATAATTTTCATGATACGACCAAGCCAATTCATGCTCAGGGTATAACCGCTAAAAAAATACTGATCGGGCAAAATTCTTTCATTGGCAAGGGAACGGTTATCATGGGAGGCACCAAAATTGGTAAAAATTGCGTGGTGGGAGCCAATTCTGTAGTCAGGGGCGCCTTCCCAGATTATTCTGTTTTGAGCGGATCTCCAGCTAAAATTCTGTATAAATTAAACTAAGTTGCGTATTAAATTAATACGCTTTTATTTTACTCGCTCCGGCTTCTAAACAATCGCCCCAACCCCTCCTCAAGATTAATTCGTGGAATAAAATTCAAAAGTTTTTTTACTTTTTTCATGCTGAGCACGCTACGATCAATAGATTCTTTAGAAAATTCTATTTTATTAACCCCAAGGACGCGCACGTTAATTTTTTTATCAAAAACGCTACCGATCAGTTTTGCCAAGTCAATTATTTTTATTTCAGCCTTCTCATTGCCAACATTAAACACCTCTCCTGAATTTTTACATAGGCAGGCCAACAAAATCACAGAAATTGCATCACTAATATAACAAAAAGAGCGAGTGCTCCGGCCGGAAGTATTTAACACAGGGTTCTTACCTCTAAAAACACAATTTAAAAAATAGTTTAGAGCGTTGTCTTGCTTAAAATTCATTAAGGGACCGTATATATTAGCAGGCCGTATAATATTTACAGGTATTTTAAATTGACGATGATAGGCCACCACCAAGGCCTCAGCAGCCCTCTTGCCTTCAGCATAACTAGATCTAAAAGAAACTGGCGAAACGTTGCCATTGTAATTTTCTGAGGTGGGAATACTGGCAGCATCGGGACTGCCGTAAACAGCGGCACTGCTAAAATATAAGAATTTCTTTACGTTTTTGTTTTTAATCGCCGCCAGCACGTTAGCTGTTCCCTGAATATTTATCTTCAAAGAATAGACGGGATTTTCTGAAATCAACTTCGGAGAGGTTACTGCGGCCAAATGAAACACATAGTCAATGGGGGGGGTTAGTTTAAATACTTTTATTAGATTTATTCTTAAAAATTTGCCACCTTGTTTTTTAATAAACTTCGCGATGCTATCGCCTGGAACAGAACCCCTAACCACCAATGTCATTTTTATATTTTGACTATATTTTTCATTTAAATAGGCAAAAAAATAAGCGAGCGAGCGAGCGATAAACCCATTAGCACCTGTAATTAATATATTTTTATTTTTAAATAATCTCAACTTAGTCCAGCCTAAGTTGGAAACTATATTTTCACAATCATTTTTTAAAACATTTGCTAACATAAAAAGATTATTTTATTCTTTTAAGAAATCCTCCCGGAGCAAACGTAAGCACTAATTTGTCTTCCATCTCTTTATCCACGACAAAATTATTATTTTTTTTCAAAAAGGCGCGCACTGCCGTGGCTGGATTATTACCCTTGCCCCAAGGTCGATTTTCATTAAGAAAGAATTTTTTCATGTGTTCCACCAGCGTATCAAACACGACAACATAACTACCTCTAGTAACAAACCTGGAATAAAACTCGAGCTCCTTAAGAACGTGGTCGTGAGAATGTAGAGAATCCAAACACACCAATATCTTTTTGTGGTTTTTGGCTATTTTTAATACCTTAGCAACAACCTGCTGATCAACAGAAGAACCCTCAATCATTTTGATCCTCTTAAACATTTTGTGTTTTTCTATTTCTTTTTTATTATGTTTTCTAATATCAATATCAATTCCTAAAACCTCTCCCTTACCCAAAAACTCGAGCATAGAAGCATAAAAAATCAGTGAACCACCATGAGCAATACCTGTTTCGATTATTAGATCTGGCTTGATATCCCAGATTATTTCCTGCATCACGATCATGTCTTGGGGTATCTGGATTATCGGTCTACCTAGCCAAGAAAAATTGTATGTATATCTTAATTTAGCAGCTTCCTCAATAAATTCACGCCCCAAACGTTTTAGGCCGTTAGCCTTTCCAAGTTTTTTTATATTTCCCAACCTTTCTATTTCAAACAATTTAATTGGGTCTATTTTTTTATTTTTCATAATTTAGAAAAGAATTTTGTTTAAAGACTGCTCCTATTATTAATAGGATACATTGAGAACAATTATCATTTCGCTCATATCTATTACTTGACGGTCATAAGTGTAACTTCAAAGAATCATTCTGTCAAAAAATCAACAAAATAAAACCCCTAAGAGGGGGGTTTTGCTATTTTAATATGCTCTACTCCAAGATAACCGGATTTTATAAGTTTATCTTTATACCCCTTGTCATAACGCAACATTTTAACTTCTTTATAAAAGCTCCATTGTAACAGAGCTGCCTGACCGGAATGAATCACTCCATTATGTATATTATTTTCCACATCATCGTGCGTAAGCGCAACGACAGTAAGTCCCCCGTCTGTTTTCACCTGCTTATCATAAGAAAAGCCGGATAAATAAACAACTCCGGTAAAAACCCGTACGGCAATATCCCCGCCAAAATGATAAATTGGGTGTAAACGATTGTAATAAAGACCGAGTTGCTCCTCAACGCCTGTTTCCTCTTGTAGCTCACGAAGAAAACCAGCCCTAAGACCCTCTCCCGGATCTATTGCTCCGCCAGGAAATTCTAAAGAACTAAATGGCCCAAATTGACTAAGATTAAAAGGTTGACCGTTAACTTCCGCAATCATCGGTCGATCAGGAAAACGACTCTGTGCCGGCCTCTGCTCAACAACCATAATGACCCGCCCGTCAGGAAGAATCGGCACCACAGATGTACCGCCACTGCTCCATTGTCCATCATCAGAAACAAGTTCTATATAAGAAAAATAGGGGTGCTCGCCGTTAGTAAACATTGCTATTCGTCTTCCGTGAACAGAACAGTGCACAACTAATCTATAGCGATATGGACCCTCCGCTATCGGTATTATTTTACCCTCTTCCCAAACGATCTGTTGAAGTGCCACCTTAGCATCCAATACCGCATACATATCTACACCTCCTAAAAATTATAAAATTACAAAAGAGTAGCACACATATTTTTACATTAATTTACTTCTAGGTCAAGGGCCATTTTTTATCTTTATCCGAAAGATCGGTAACTGCCACTGGCCAAGTTATATTAAAAATCGGATCATCCCAGCGGATACCCGATGCATGTTCAGACGAATAAAACTCGGACATGAAATATTGCATCTCACAGTTGTCAGTTAAGGTCTGAAAGCCATGGGCAAAACCCTTGGGTATATAAAACATCTTGCTGTTGTCTTCGCTTAATTCCTCGGCCAACCACTGACCATAAGTCGGCGAGTTTTTTCTCAGATCAATGACCACATCGTAAACCCTCCCGCGCAGACATTGGACAATTTTGTCTTCTGCGTTCGGCTCTTTCTGAAAATGCATCCCGCGTATCGTGCCTTTTGTGAGTGTCAACGAACGGTTAGCCTGAACTATTTTAAAATTTAAACCTTCCCGCGCCAACTCATCTTGTCCGAAAATCCTCGCAAAGGAACCCCTCTCGTCTTTTTTGAGTTCCAGCTCAATAATGTACAAGCCTTTAATTTTAGTTTTATGAAAAATCATTATATTATTTTAACACTTGGCACGGGTACAATAAACTTGCCACCTTGTTTTTGATAATCACTATACTGATTAACTATCTCGTCAGTAATATTCCATGGCAAAATCAATAAATAGTCCGGCTTTTCTTGATATACCTTATCCGGCGCATGCACTAAAATATGCGTACCGGGGGTATACAGCCCTTGCTTTGATTCTGCTTTATCAGAAATAAAATCCAAATGCTGTCCAATGCCGAAATAATTCATGAGGACGGTCCCCTTTGCAGCGGCACCATATGCCGCTATTTTTTTACCTTTAGAATTTAACTCAGTCAGTAAAGAAACTAATTCTGTCTTAAGTTTATTAACGTTTTCATCTATCTTTTTATATGCATCGATTTTATCCCAGCCATCCTCCAGCTCACGACTTGCTAAACTTATTACATTTTGATTAATAGCAAACTTACCGGTATGCGAAACAAATATCATAAGCGACCCGCCCTGCATCGGCGTCATTTCAACGTCATAAATATCCATGTTCTCTGCATTAAAAAGATTGCGCAGAGCAATCAAAGAATAGTAAAAAACATGCTCATGATAAATTGTATCGAATTTGTTCTCAAACAAACCCCTTAAATACGGAAACTCAAAAACAGCTGTTCCGGCCGATGATAAAATCTCCTTGACACCTCTTACAAAATCACGAATTTCCGGAACATGAGCTAAGACATTGGCACCAAAAACCAAATCTGCAGTTATACCCTGCTCTTCTCTAAGCTTTCGAGCAAGTTTAAAATTAAAAAATTCTGGCAATGTCTTTATCCCCTTCTCATTAGCAACTTTAGCAATATTTTTTGCTGGATCAATGCCTAAAGTTCTAATGCCAAGGTTTTTAAAAAATCCGAGCTGTCCCCCATCATTACTGGCAATTTCAACAACTAAATTCTGCGGACCAAGATTAAATCTCTTTGAAAAACGATTTGCTAAATCTTCACAATGCCTTAAAAACGAAGAGGATGTCGATGATAGATATAAATAACTCTCAAAAAGATCCGCTGGCGGAACAATATTTGTAAGTTGCACCAAAAAACATTTAGAACAAAAACCTATGGTCAAATCAAACTTCTTCTCATCGCTGATCTGTTCTTTTCTTATAAAGTTATTCACCAGCGGCATTTCTCCCAATGAAAAAAAAGGTTCAACCGCAAATTGGCAATTTTTACATGCTATTGGCATATCTTTTAAAAAATTCTTTAATCTGCTGATTGGTTAACTTGAGAATATCGCCGCCATCGTAATAATTTTTATACCAATCCAGTGTTAGCTTAAGAGCATCATCGGCCTGGATAAATGAACGCCAGCTCAAACCTTGATTAGCCTTGGAGCTATCCAGTTTCAAAAGCGTAGCTTCGTGTTTAGTTAAGTCGCGATCAATAACATACGACCCCCTCCCAAGGTGCTTAAATGTTTTAAGCAAAAGATCCTCGACCCTCAAGTGGCCTTTTTTTTGCGGACCAAAGTTCCAAGCACCAGACAACTCAACACGTCCCTCATAGAGCCCCCTGGCAAGCGTCAGATAACCAGCAAGCGGTTCAAGAACATACTGCCACGGTCTTATAGCATCCGGGCTACGAACAACCAAGGCTTTTTTGGACTCAAAAGCTGATCTCACAATATCTGTCATAATTCTGTCTTTAGCCCAATCACCACCCCCTATTACATTACCTGCGCGCGCCGATGCAATAAGTGTACCACGAGCTTTACGATAATTGGCGGGATTAAAAAATGATTTAGCGTAAGAATCAACCACCAACTCTGCAGCAGCCTTGCTACTACCATATGGATCGTGCCCACCGAGCATATCGTCTTCTTTGTATGCCACGCCCGTTTCTTTGTTTTTGTACACCTTATCTGTTGTAATAATGACCCCTGAACGCACGCCACCAATACTTCTCATGGCTTCAAGAACATTCGCTGTACCAATGATATTAGTTTGAAAGGTATCGATAGGATTATCATAACTAACTCTTACTATGGGCTGGGCCGCAAGATGAAACACAATTTCCGGTTTTTCCTTTTTTAATATCGCCTTAATTTTTTTTAAATCTCTTACATCGGTAAAGTAATTGCTGACACGCGGTTTTATTTTTAAAATACCGAACAAATTCGGTTTTGTTACTGGCGCCAACGCAACTCCACTAACCTTGGCCCCCCACAACAACAAAACATGGCTAAGCCAACTACCTTTAAAACCGGTATGACCGGTTATCAACACTCTTTTAT
>JBBUDS010000041.1:0-2289 GCA_038057175.1 Patescibacteria group bacterium | reverse complement strand
CGCTGCTCGCTCGCCTTATTTGTTACCAAAGCCTGCCATGAATGATTTCAAAGATAACCAGCTACGTTAACTATATTGAATGTACGAAAAAGCCCGCACGTCCGAGCTGCAACATGCGCGCTCTTCCGTGCGGGACGCCGGGTTGGCCGCTCTAAACGGGTTCGAACTCTTCGAAACTGTAGGCGCCTACGGTTTCATCATTGTGGGCAACCCACCAAACGTCTCCACCGTGCCCAGGAACCCACCCCTTAACTTCGCCCTCCTTGTTGGGCTGGCGAGCATCAAGATGTTTTCGGGCCACCAGCAGGCCCATTGTGGATTCGAGACTCCCGTGTGTCCTCACCTTCAGCCCCTCTTTAACCTTCTCTAATCGCATGGCAAACCTCCTTTTAAACCATTTTAATTATACCATAAATTATTATGCGAAGTCAAGATGAGTCAAAATTAGGTAGAAATATAAAGGTTTTTGCCGCGGTTATTATTTCGGTCGCTGTTGTGCTGGCTATAGCTAGCGCTTGGGATGACTCGATAATTGTTGATGAAATACCGCACATCGGAGCCGGATATTCGTACTTGGTTAAGCAGGATATGCGATTAAATCCTGAGCATCCACCGCTTGCCAAGGATCTTGCCGCGATTCCCCTACTATTTGCCAATCTCAAACAAGACGTTTTTCAATCTGAGTTCTGGCAAACCGATATCAACGGCCAGTGGAACTTTGGTAGACGATTAATCTATAATTCGGGTAATGACGCCGATCTAATTAAACATCTGGTTAAATTGCCGATGCTTTTGTTTTTTGTATTATCGGCAATTCTTATTTTCAAATGGGCGCGTCAATTATATGGCAACACTGCCGCAATAATTGCTCTGCTACTATTTGCATTCTCGTCTACGGTTATTGCTCATTCACGATTTGTGACCACAGATATTCCAGCATTATTTGGAATACTTCTGGCAACATATTACTTTATTGAACACATAAAAACCTCAAGTCGCAAAAGTTTATTTATCGCTGGTCTTGCCTTCGGTATCGCACTCTTGCTCAAATTCTCAACCTTTTTACTTGTTCCTTATTTTATTCTTTTGGCTGTTATGTATGGCTTGATACATGTACATAATAAGTTCCGCACAGCGGGACAACTTATCTGGTGCACAATAAAAGTATTTATAATCGGCTTCGTACTTGTTGTCTGGCCGGTTTATTATTTCCACACTTATAACTATCCACCTGAACGCCAACACGCAGACACCAGACAACTACTCTCAAGTTACGGCAACCGCAATTTTGCCGATCCGGTAGTTTGGGCGTCCGATAAGCCAGTCCTCCGCGCCGCCGCACAATATGGACTAGGATTATTAATGGTTAACCAACGCGCCATCGGCGGCAATACAACTTATTTCCTTGGTGAAGTCACACGCTTTGGCTGGCGCAGTTATTTCCCAATCGTTTATTTCATAAAAGAACCACTGGCCTGGTGGGGACTGGCGTTAATTGCCATAATTTTTGCCGCTTCTCGATGGCGATATCCAATCAGAGAAACAATAAATCGTGGCTACCATATGGTACGCAACTACCCCGCAGAGTTTGCAATGCTACTATGGCTTTTAATTTATTGGGGTCTTAGCGTCAGCAGTACTCTCAATATAGGAGTCCGGCATCTGTTACCCACATTTCCGTTTGCGATAATTCTGACTTCCGGACAGATAAGCAAAATAGGTTCTACATTAAAGGTTTTGGATTACAAAAAACTACTTATTACTTACTACTTATTACTTACTACTTTATTAAGTTGGTATATATATGAAAATCTGCGCGTATTTCCATATTATATAACCTACTTCAATCAAACTGTCGGAGGAACATCTGGCGGATATAAATATGTAGTGGACTCTAATCTAGATTGGGGGCAGGATTTAGTCAGGTTTAGTAATTGGGTTAAAGAAGAGGATATTTCAAAAATTGAATTTGATTATTTCGGGTGGGCTGATCCATCATATTATTTAAAGGATCGCTATTTATGGCTGAACTCAACCAAGTTTAGTGATGCTCAAGATTTTAAAACTCGCAATCAATCGGATGGTTGGCTGGCAGTATCGGCAACCTTTCTTCAGGGTTCTCAGGGACCGGAAGATATGCCAAACAAGATTAATTATCTTTGGCTCAACTCCTACGAACCTACCACCATCATCGGCAACTCAATATTTGTGTATAGAATTAGATAGCGCTCGCCATATTACCTTTTGGGAACTTCGCCTCGCCCCAGCGGGCTCGGCTCATCTTTTTAC
>JBBUDS010000040.1:0-6738 GCA_038057175.1 Patescibacteria group bacterium | reverse complement strand
CGCAGATTGAAGTTACCTTCGATATTGATGCCAATGGAATTTTAAATGTTAAAGCTAAGGATAAGGCGACTAATAAAGAACAATCGATAAAAATTGAGGGGTCGTCCGGTTTGACTGACGAGGAAAAGAAGCGGATGTCGGCTGATGCAGAAAAGTTTGCAGCCGAGGATGCCAAGAAAAAAGAGTTGGTGGATGCTCGCAATATGGCGGAAACTTTGACTTATTCAACCGAAAAGGCGCTTAAAGAAGCTGGAGATAAGATTAGCGCAGAAGAACGCAAGAATATCGAAGATAAGATTGCGGCACTCAATGATACTAAAAAGAGTGAGGATGTTGGTGTAATTAAAAAAGCCACCGAAGAGTTGTCTGCGGCGGCGCAAAAAATAGGGGAGATACTTTACAAGCAACAATCTGCCTCCGCTGAAGCTACGGCGGACAAGCAGGGGCAGAAACCAGCCGAGGAAGCGAAAACAGAGGATGAAAAAAAGGAGGAGGGTAAACCAGAAGAAAAATAGCTTCGGCAATACCTTGCCCTCACTTAGTCCTCGGCTTCGCTCATCAACTAATTCGGCTAAGGATTTGTAACTAAAATTCTGGCGCAAGCTTTGTATAGCCCCCTCGCCTTTTTGGAGTGCAGATTATTAAATTGATTACAATTTAATAATCTGCTGGCTCGACCCCGAATTTTAGACAAATCCTTACCCTCGGTTAGTTGATTCACTTGCCTGCGAGGTCGTTCGGACAAGATATTGCCTGTACTAGTTTAAGCAAATAAAAAACCGGGTATTCCGATTTTTCTGTAGAAAAATATAGGATGATTCCGGTTGTATTTATTCAGAAGCAGGGGTGAAAGTAGCGTCAATGTCTATTTTTGCCATGAGCTGTCCGTTGCCAGTAAGGTACTGCTTAACCACAGATTTGGTTACTATGGTCCATTCGTTTTGTTTCTCAATATGAGTACGCAGATCATTAGCAGCCGCTTCTAATAAAGCGAAAATATCATCTAAGTAGGAATCGCTTTTAACACAGGCATGCTCGTTAAAAAGAGTTTTAGCCAATTCTTCTAGGTTAAAATGCATGCAAAATTCTAGAACCAATTTGTTTCTAGGATCGTTAATTATAATCTCTATAAAATCTTTAGGCGTAAGAGTGGTTCCGTCAGCTTTTTTGATCATCTCTAACCTCGTTTTTAAAGAAAAATAAATATGCTAGGATATTAGCAAGATATGTATAAAAAAACAATATTAATAACCGCGGTGGGGGTAGTGGCGTGGCTGTTTTGGTTATGGGTAGAACCGTGGGTGGCAAGTCCGACCAGATTTGCTGATTACGGATTGTGGCTAAAGCCCTTGATTGCATTAGGAACATTAGGTTCTTTGATAGGACTTTCGCTTATGTTTTTTAAAAATATCAAGTTGCGTATTTTAGTTTCGGTTTTGACCGGATTGCCGTTTTTATTTGTATTTGAATCTAACCAGTATTTTTTTGGTGCTTTTGCGCTAATGATTTTATTGCATCTTTATGCGGTTAATAGCATACACGAACAGGCAACTCAGAGGATTAAAATAAATATACGGGAAATTATGAATCATGGTTTACCCATGATTATAACCCCTATATTAATTTTGATTTCATTCGCTTTTTATTTTAGTCCGACGGTGCAATTAAGTGTAGATGACAAACAATTACCGCCAACGATCAAAGAGGTGATTGAGAAGACTGTAGGTGGTTTTATCGGTCAAGAAGTACAATCACTACCGCCTCAAGAAAGAAAGCAAGCAGAGAAGCAAGTGGTGACCGAAGTTCTTAATCAGCTTACTAAGTTAGCTGAGCCGTATTTCAGATTTTTCCCGCCAATTCTTGCATTCGGTATGTTTTTGATTTTGCAGGGCCTAAGCTTTATTTTTGTATGGTTGGGGACACTGATCGCGGTTTTATTATTTTGGATATTAAAAAAATCAGGATTTTTCCGGATTAAGATGGTGCAAAAAGAAGCGGAGGAATTGGATTTTTAGTAAGTAATTATGTCAAATGATTTTTATACAACTCTAGGGGTGCCGAAAAGCGCTTCGCAAGAAGAAATTAAAAAGGCTTATCGTAAGCTGGCGCATCAGCATCATCCTGATAAACAGCACGGAGATGAGAATAAATTTAAAGAGATAAACGAGGCTTATCAGGTGCTTTCGGATCCTAATAAAAGGTCACAGTATGATCAATTCGGTTTCGTTCCGCCGGGTGGTTTTGGTTCTCAGGGATTTGGCGGGCCCTTCGGCGGAGCTCAGGGTAAACATGGAGGGTTTGACGGGTTTGGTCAGGGTGGGCCCTTTGGTGGTGCTCAGGGTTTTGACGCCGAAGACCTTTTTGATTTATTTGGAAGCGCTTTCGGTGGATTCGGACGCTCTGGTAGTGCCGGGCGATCACGAGAAAGAGTTGGTGGCGAAGACATTAGAATTAATTTGAATTTAAATTTACATGAAGTGGCGAGAGGTGTTGCTAAAAAAATCGAGCTGTCTAAAGATGTTGTTTGTCAGGAATGCGGAGGAAGTGGCGCGGAGAAAGGTAGCGGGATGATTGATTGTTCGGTTTGCAACGGCAGAGGTGAAGTTAAGGAGGTATCTGCATCGTTTTTTGGTAACATAACGCGAGTTTCAACTTGTAATGTTTGTCGGGGTATTGGTAAGGTGCCGAAAAATAATTGTCGCACTTGCAAGGGTGAAGGCAAGAAGCATTCGAAGAAAACTATTGAATTGGATATTCCTGCGGGGTTGAGAGATGGAGAGGCATTAGTGGTAAAAGGCGAGGGACAGGCTGGATTTCGCGGTATGCGAGCCGGAGATTTATATTTACAAATAAAGATTGAGCCGGATAAGCGTTTTAGGCGTATTGATAATGATTTAGTTTATGAATTATCTGTCAAAATAACAGATGCTCTTTTGGGAGCGCGGATTAAGGTGCCTACGATTGATGGCGAAAAAGAAATAGAGGTACCAGCTGGCGTGCAAAGCGGCGAAGAATTAAAGTTAAGTGGGCTTGGGATTTGGGGTAGACATAAGGGAGACCAGATTGTTAAGATTAAAATCGAAATTCCTAAGAAATTGGGTGGGAAGGCTAAGAAATTGGTTGAGGAATTGGCTAAGGAAATATAGCGCAAAAACACATTTGATTTTCTTTCAACATCTGTCCCCGGCAAATAATATATCGATTTTCTAGTCTTTCTAGATTAACTCAAAGGTGATTTAATCACCGAAATCCTTCGAAAATCGATATTTATTTGCACGGTGCCATCTGAATGACGAAAATCAAATATGTTTTTGCTCAATTTCCTTAAAAGCAAAGTCTTAAATATAAACTATGAAAAAACAAATTGTAATAATTCACGGTGGGGATACTTTTGGGACGTACGAGGAGTACCTTAATTTTTTGCGTAATTTCGAAATTGATATAGAAAGGTACAAAACCAGTAAGGATGATTGGAAGAAATGGTTGCGTGATGAATTGGGAGGGGACTATGAAGTAATAACTCCCGTTATGCCTAATAAAACCAACGCCATATATGAAGAGTGGAAGCTTTGGATGGACAAAATTGTTCCCGCATTGAATGACGGCGTAATTCTCATTGGTCACTCAATGGGTGGATCGTTTTTGGCAAAGTATTTATCAGAGAATAAGTTTCCCAAAAAAATTGGAGGCGTGTTTCTGGTCAGCGCAATGTTTGACTATGACGATGACGGCAACTCTCTGCATAGCTTCTCTTTGCCGGATAATTTAGATTTACAGACCGAGCATATTTATTTGTATCACAGCGAGGATGATCGGGTTGTCCCGTTCAAGAGTCTGGAGAATTTTAAAAACAAACTTCCTAGTGCCGTTGTCAGGATATTCACCGACCGTGGTCACATAAACCAAGAAACATTCCCGGAGCTGATCAGCGATATAAGAAATCTAAATTAAAAGCCCGATAATTATCGGGCTTATTTTTAGATGGATTTTGTATTAGCGCCAAGCTATATGAGGTACGTCTTTGTACAACCAATTAAAGGGTTCATTTTTAAGGAAGAACATGTAATTAGAATTTAGGTAGTATTTGCTAAGCATAGCTAGGGGCGCCGAGTGAGAAACCATATCGCCGATCAAGGCATTTTTTATTCTTGGGTGAGGATTAATTGGTAGAACTTGAATGCCGAATTGTTTTTGATAAAAATCCGATTTAGCTTTTAAGGTATTTCTGAAGAATTTTTGTATTTCTGCTGATGTAGCTAGCAGCTGTTCATAGTTTAATTTATGAGAATTAGCCTCTGACAGATAGTTGCCTTCAGGCATAATTTCTAAGAATGGCTTGGTTCCAGCGTGGATTCCTTTTGATTCTAAGTCGGTTTGAATCAGCTGACATTGTTGCTTAATGATAGTCATGAAGTCATCTTTCGTGTGTCTTTTTCGTGTTGGAGAATTTTCCTCTAAGTTAAACCACTCAATATCGGCAACCCAAGCTACAAGTTTGTAATCTAGTCCGAGTGTTTTCAGGAAAAGAATAAAATATTCTAGTTCCGGAAGCATTTTTTCGTAGAAAATACTTTTTGATCCGGCTTCAATACCTGAAAAGTTATAACCGCTTTCATTTCGTGTCCAGGCGGGACAGAGCGGCGTAATGATAAGCAGTGGTTCTCTTTCGAATAGCGTTATTTCTGGATTGCCTCCGATGCCTATTAGCGGTCGTGCTCGCCATAGGCTTTCTAGGATAAGTTCAAATTCTATCCCAGATCCTATCAGAAGTTTTTTTTCTTTAGCTAGGTCTATGAGTTTAGTGCCCGTCTGAATGATAGTTGGAATACTAACTTTATAAACCGTATTGCGTGCTCGTTTTATTATTCGATCAGTTAGTCGTTTATCTTTTTTCTTTTGCAGGTCTCTTCGTATAATTTTAATTTCCTCTAGACTAAGATTATTTCTAGCTTGTATGAATTGAATACCTAGTTTTTGCGTGTCTTGATTGAGGCGGTGTTGTATCCACTTTCTATAAAGCTCGAAGTTGGTGGGCGCGGTAGGTAGTGATCCCCACGGAGTTAACTTACTTAAATCGGTGATAGCTAAATTCTTAACTATTTTTATCCATTCTTTGCACATATCTTTCGGGCGGGATTTTTTGCCAAATGTTTGCCTAATTGCAATTAAGAATTGGCATTGGTCGGTCCATGCTGGAGCAGATTCTGTTATTCTATGCGAAGCAACTCTAGATAGATGTCCACGCCTTAGTAGTTTAGAATTTGGTGTGGTAAATATTCCTACGAGCGTTTCGTCGTTTTCTGGTGTAATCTTTATATCGTAGTTCTCAATTTCAACAAGTGAAACATTCTGTCCAAAGTTTTCTCGCAGAATGTTTAAACTAAAACAGGCCTGCTCATCATTTTTTAACCCTATAAATTTTATTTTCATCACGCCTCCTTTTTAAAGAACAAAACCAGCCCACTTCAGGGGCTGGTTAAAATTTTGCCGAGATTTGTAGATTACTAAGAGCTAATTTGGGCAAAACTTAAACGAGCCTCCGAAGAGGTCTGGTAATAAGCATGCCACATAACAAAGTTTTGAGTTTTGTATTTCACTTAAATCAGCATATCAGATAACAAGGTATAAAGCAAGGATGTTGCATATTAACGCAAGATGTGGTATCATATAAACCATGTATAAACATAAGTCCCAAATGAATATTGGTCTTACAAGAGCCGTCTTTTACGGATCTATTTTCTGCTGGGACAATATGTGTATCTCTATTTAGCTAAGCTCTAATTGGGTTATAGAAATTGCCTCAGCCAATAAGGTTGAGGCAATTTTGTTATTTAACAAGGAGAAAACATGCTAAAAAAAGATCAAAAGGTAATTTTCTTGAAGGGCAAAAAGGTTAATTTACGCCCACTCGAAAAGTCTGATTTGCCGCATCTTTACAGATGGATTAACGACCCTGACGTCAGACACTTTGTCATCGGAACATTTCCACAGACTATGACTCAAGAAGAAAAGTGGTTGGAGAAACACGATGCAAATGATAAAGATATCATTTTGATGATTGAGACCAAGACTGGCCAACCAATAGGAACTATGGGCTTGCATCGAATAGAATGGAAGGACAGAATCGCTACAACCGGAGCCATGATAGGTGAAAGAGAGTATTGGGGTGGAGGCTATGGGACAGATGCTAAAATGATTTTGCTCGATTATGCATTTAATACCTTGAATATGAGAAAGATGTGTTCGGCGACTTACTCATATAACAAAAGGAGTCTGCATTATAGTTTGCATTGCGGTTATAAGATCGAAGGAAGAAGGCGAAGGCACATATTTAAGAAGGGCAGATATTGGGATCTGATTGAACTCGGTCTTTTTAAAGAAGAATGGTCGCCGATATGGAAGAAGTATAAAAAAACCGGCAAATTAAAATAACCCATCTTGCGTTAAGCTAAAACTTGTGCTATACTACTAAAAAGTGTGGGCCCTTAGCTTAGTGGCTATAGCAGCGGACTCATAATCCGTAGGTCCTTGGTTCGAATCCGAGAGGGCCCACCACGTTAGAGCTAGGAACCGCTTACGGTTCCGTAAAGCTCTAACGTAGCAAGCCACTATTTGTTTTTTCAAATGTGCCGCCGTGGCGTAATCGGCAGCCGCAGCGGACTTAAAATCCGCTGGGAGCAATCCCGTGTCGGTTCGAGTCCGACCGGCGGCACCACTTCTTCGCTCTTTGTGGAGCTA
>JBBUDS010000039.1:0-5880 GCA_038057175.1 Patescibacteria group bacterium | reverse complement strand
GTTTGTCTTTTAATCTCGTAATCCGTTGCTGCTGAAGCTGCCTTGATTGAGTTAATGTTTTTGATTTCTACCTTGGTGCCGAGCTTTTCCGACCCAGCCGGTTTTACGGAAACATTTACCTCTACCCTCATCTGCCCTTTTTCCATGTCAGCATCAGAAGCATCAAGATAACGTAAGATTAAACGTAGTTCTTTTGCAAATTGTTCTATTTCCTCGCCTGACTTAATGTCGGGGCACGTAACAAGCTCCATCAATGGAACTCCGGCTCGATTAAAATCAACCAACGAATGTTTCCCATCGGCTGAGTGTTGGAGTCTGCCGGTGTCTTCTTCTATGTGGATTCGTTCAAGATCTACTTTGTTACCATCCACTAATTCAAGCCAACCGTTTTTACACAAAGGCAGATCATATTGTGAAATTTGGTAACCCTTAGGAATGTCGGGATAAAAATAGTTTTTACGGTCGAATTTTGAGAATTCAGGAATTTGGCAGTTAAGAGCTAGACCGACCGCAATTAACTTTTTTATCGCTTCTTGGTTAGCGACTGGCAGTGTTCCGGGGTGACCCATACATACGGGACAGACGTTTAAATTGGGATGTTTTTCATCCGGATCATTAAGTGAATCGCAAAACATCTTAGTCCTTGTTTTAAGCTCGACGTGAATTTCTAAACCAATGGTAGGTTCGTAAGTCATAGTTGAAATTTATCATTATTTTGATAATAAAAAAAGCCCCAGGAAGGCTTGATTTTAAATTAGAGTACAGTATTGATAGCTGAAATAACATCTTTGGAAACTTCTTCTGGCTCCTGCTCGGAGTTTATTATTTGGCAGTTGGCATACGTATTGGCAAACATAAGGTAATTGTTTCGTACTCTGCTTAGCGTGACTAGTTTTTCGTGTTCATCAAAGGCTCTACCTCTGGCTGTAAGTCTTTGGATGGCAGTTTCTGGAGAAATATCAAAAATTAAAATAAGATCAGGCCAAATAAAATTCTTTCCGAGTATTATTTGATTCATTTTCATTAATTCGGACAAATCTTTTTTTGTTTTTGCTCCATAAACCATTGAAGATCGGTATCTGTCCATAAAAATATGACAGCCGCATTCCATAAAGCGTTCAATTTCAGGCATTTGATAGACGCTGTCTACGGCATACCAAGATTGAAAAAGTTTTGGATTAGATTCATGTAAGCCGTGCGGTTTTGCCAGCTCCTGATAAATTCTATTTCCCCAAAAAGATTTTCCTTGAGGTTCTTTGAACTTTTTGATTACTTGAATGTTTTTTTGATGATTTTCTGCAATTGATTTGCACATATTTTGTTCAGCAGTTTCTAACTGAGATGTCTTGCTAGAGCCGTCTATGCCCTCAAAAACTATTAGTTTACCATTAAAGGGATTTGGGATTCCAGGAAATTCCACGCAGGCTCCTTTTTTTAAACAACTAACCCCGACATAATGTCGGGGTTAGCGTAGGGTATTTCTATAGTTTTTACAAATTTAATCCTAGTTTTTTTAGATCTTGCGGTGACCTAGATTAAATAGGCTAGATTAGAAATACCTAGGATGCTTGACAATCTAGGCAATAAATTATATGATGGATTCGAGTATAGACTTGGAAGGAGGCGGTAATGTACACGGATTATTTCAGAAAAAGCCTGTGGCAACGTCTATTTGACAATCCAAATTTTGTCGAACGAGAAACGATTGTTTTACCGAGAGAAATGACTGGCCAAGAAATTATGAATGCCAGGGAAAAACTGAGGAATCGGTGGAGCGTGGACCTATTGCCATACAATAACGGCCTTTCTATAATTGGCGAAATAGATCGAAGAAAAATTCGTTTCTCTATCGACCTGGCTGATTCGCCTAATGGAAGGCCGGGAGAATTTCAGTACGGATGTTTAGTAGGTGACTATGGAGAAATACCAACCTTTGTCCCGTGTGGGCCAAGACCTGCGTGGAACCACTTACAAACAACATTTTTTCGGGAAATATCCGTAATATTTTTCGAGCAATGTTGGGGTGGTTCTGAAAAAAGAGTGTGCTATAAGATTTCAGAAGAAATTATCTCAGCTCTTTTCGGTAAAATTGCCCAGCCAAGACCTTCATTGGCTCGCTGACCGAGAGTGGTCTCCGCCAATTGGCGGATTTTATTTTATCTTTTTTCTAGCCTATGTAGTAAGTTACACATTCGGCCTTCTGGCCTCAGTATTCCCTCGTTCACACTCGGTCACTTCACTTCAATCCCCATACTTCTGGCGGTGCCTTCGATGATTTTTATTGCCGCAGAAATATCGTTTGCATTTAAATCCGCCATTTTGGTTTCGGCGATCTGGCGAACCTGATCTCGGGTTACTTTGCCGACCTTGCTTTTGTTTGGTGTGCCAGAACCTTTTTCTATTCCAGCCGCTTTTTGAAGCAAGAATGCGGCAGGCGGTGTTTTTAAGATAAAACTAAATGTTCTGTCCTCGTAAACGGTCAATTCTACGGGCGTAACCTCGCCCATCTTGTCTTTTGTGACATCATTAAACTGCCTGACAAAATCAGCGATGTTTAATCCGTGAGGACCAAGAGCCGTACCAACCGGCGGAGCCGGAGTTGCTTTGCCACCTACGATCTGTAATTTTATAATTGTTTTTATTTTTTTTGCCATGCTTATCAACGAATAACGAATTTATACGAATTTACGAATTTAGATTAGCAGATTCGTTTATTCGAAACCGATTCGCTATTCGATGATTTATATTTTTTTAACCTGTAAAAAGTCCAGCTCAACTGGTGTTTCTCTTCCAAACATCGTAACCAGCACCTTGATTCTTCCTCTTTCTTCATCAACCTCTGATACTCTGCCATCGAACTCTTTGAATGGACCGTCGGTTATCTTAACATTATCACCCACCACAATGTCAAATTTGTATTTCGGCTCATCCACGCCCATACGTTTCATTAGATGTTCAACTTCATCGCTAGACAGTGGCACCGGTATAACTCCAGAGCCTATGAATCCGGTAACATTTGGCGTATTTCTGACTACATACCAAGAATCATCAGATACGATCATTTCAACTAAAACATAACCCGGATAAATCTTCTCCTCTATTACGTCACGCTTACCACCCTTAATTTTAATCTTTTTTTCTTTGGGTACTAAAACATTGAAGATTTTATCTTCATAACCAAGAGATTCTATGCGCTGTTTGAGGTTACGAGAAACATTATCCTCGTATCCGGAATAGGTATGAATAGCATACCATTTGCGCTCATCAGTTGTTACTTGTTTTGGCATCCCGTTAGAGGTCCCGTTCCGGGCAGTCGCCTGTAGCGACTTACCTCTAACGGGACAGGCTTCTAAAAACTTTTACAAAATAAATTTATTTAAAATAAATGAAAATAGCGCATCTAGCGCACCTAAAAATATTGCTACCAATAAACTCACAACCACCACTACTATTGTGTATTGCGTTGTTTGTTTTCTACTTGGCCAGCTTACTCTAGCCAACTCTATTTTTATGTCGTGAAAAAAATCGATTACTTTATTCATTTTTTTGGATTTTAAAACCCCCGCAGGGGCTTATTTACTTCTAAACCCTAGTATAGCAGATTAGATATTAACAGTCAAAATCCAATCTCTTTTTGGAGGATGGTCAAATTCAGAGTAATAGTCAATGGGGTCCATTACTTCCCAGAATATAAAGACGCATTTACCACATAATTCCCTGATTTCAAAGACAGATATTTTACTATTAAGAAAATCTAGCACATCCCCAGCAATAACGAATCCATTACAATTAATAATCAAAGAACTACAAAAAAAGCATTGTCTTGTGTGCAAGTTCACTCCTCCTTATACATCCAAATTTTTAACGTTTTTTGCATGCGTCTGGATGAATTTTCTTCGTGGTAATACATCTGAACCCATAAGAATATCAAAAATATTATCAGCAGCTTCGGCATCTTTTATGGTGACTTGTAGCAAGACTCTATTTTCCGGATTCATGGTCGTCTCCCATAGTTGAGAAGGATTCATTTCTCCAAGACCTTTGTAGCGTTGAATTGAAACGCCGGCTAGTTTAATCTCATTTTCATCAATGGCAGATTCTGTAGAAGCAGATTTTTCCGTGTCGCTTCCTAATTTTGAAACTGTAAAACCCTCTATCAGTTGAGCATTTTTCTTGTTTTTAGCTTGTGGTTTATCTTTTGCAATAGCTGCAAGCTCGGCGAGTATTTTATCTTTTTCGGCGTCGTTATAAACGTAGTTAACCGATGAACCCTTTTGTATTCTGTATAGTGGCGGTTGCGCTATGTATATATGGCCAGATTCTATAAGTTGTTTGAAATAACGATATAGCAGTGTGAGTAATAAGGTTCTAATATGTGCGCCATCAACATCAGCATCGGTCATAATAACTATCTTGTGGTATCGAAGCTTAGATAAATCAAACTCTTCGGCTATTGCTGTGCCCATAGCAATAACTAATGCGCGTATTTCTTCTGAGGCCAACATTTTGTCTATTCTAGACTTTTCTACATTTAAAATTTTACCGCGAAGAGGCAGGATAGCCTGAGTGCGTCTGTTGCGACCCTGTTTTGATGAGCCTCCGGCGCTATCTCCCTCAACTAGAAACAGTTCTGACTCTGCTGGATTCTTTGAGGAGCAATCGGCAAGTTTGCCGGGCAAAGTAAAACCTTCAAGCGCACCCTTGCGGATTACGCTTTCGCGGGCAGCTTTTGCGGCAATGCGAGCTTTAGCGGCAAGTATCACCTTGCCCATTATCGCTCTGGCGTCATTGGGATTGCGTTCCAACCAATCAGCTAACTCTACGTTTACAACTGTCTCAACCGCAGTTCTGGCGGTGGGTGTACCGAGCTTTGCTTTGGTCTGACCTTCAAATTGTGGCTCTCGAAGTTTAACAGAAATTATGGTGGTTAATCCTTCTCGAACATCTTCTCCGCTAAGGTTTTCATCTTTTTCTTTTAGGAAATTATTTTTACGAGCGTAATCATTGAGAGTTCTGGTTATGGCTGAGCGGAAGCCTGTCAGATGCATGCCGCCTTCCGTGGTGTGCACATTGTTGGCAAAGCTTAATTCGCGTCCAGTAAATGCGTCCGTGTATTGTAGGGCAACTTCTACAAAAATATCATCCTGATTTTTGCCGACATAGAAAATATTTTGATTGGCGGGCTCTTCGTGTCGGTTGAGGAAGCTCACATATGAAACTATGCCACCTTCAAAATAGAAGGTGTGGCTGATAATGTTTTCTGTCTTTTTATTGTTTTCCGGGCGAGTGCTGATTATTGGTGAGCGAGCATCTTTGATGGTTATTTTTATACCCTTAGTTAAATAGGCCTGCTGGCGGAGGTGAGTGATGATCGTATGCCAGTCATAAACAATTTCTTTAAATATTTCCGGATCCGGTTGAAAAGTAATAGTAGTGCCGGTTTCTTTTGTTTTACCAACCTTTTTTACTGGGTATAGGGGCTTGCCGATTTTATATTCCTGAATAAAAATATCTGGTTTACGTCTGACCTCAGCCTTCATCCACAAAGAAAGAGCGTTCACTACGGATAAGCCGACACCATGCAAGCCGCCCGATACCTTGTATGAATCTCCGCCGAACTTACCACCAGCATGTAAAGTAGTGGCGGCAACTTCTAGGGCAGATTTTTTACTTTTAGGATGTATATCCGTTGGAATGCCGCGACCGTCATCGCTTATGCTGACCTTATTTTCTGCTAGTAACGAGACCTCGATGTTTTTGGCGTGTCCGGCCATCGCCTCATCTAGAGAATTATCAAAAACCTCCCATATTAAATGGTGCAGTCCCTCAACTCCAGTCGAACCGATGTACATTCCCGGTCTTTTACGAACAGGTTCTAGG
>JBBUDS010000038.1:0-2942 GCA_038057175.1 Patescibacteria group bacterium | reverse complement strand
ACTCCATATTTTTAAAATACTAAAATACTTATATCAAAAACCACTATTGCTGACAACTAATTATTAAAACGAAAACCATAGAACCGGCGTAAACCAGCTCTATGGTTTTAAAATAAAATTCTAGACACCTAACAAGATTTTATGTCTCTTTGACTGCTGCCGCTTTTTTTACGGCTCCAAGTATTTCAGTCGCTATCTTGGGATTTTCTTTAAGAAACACTCTAGCACCATCAATGCCTTGCCCAAGTTTTTGTTCACCGAAGTTATACCAAGCACCAGCCTTAGCAACCACGCCAAGCGTTACGCCAGTATTAACCAGATCCGCGTGACGCGAAATGCCTTCATTATAAAGTATGTCGAATTCGGCAACACGAAATGGGGGGGCCACCTTATTCTTCTCAACCTTGGCGCTGTGGCGATTGCCGATTATTTTATCACCCGCCTGAATTTGCGCCGAACGTTTAATCTTAACTATAACCGAAGCATAGAAGTTCAATGCCAGACCGCCCGGTTTCGTTTCCGGATTTCCATACATAACGCCTATTTTATTTCTAATTTGATTTATAAATAAAACGGTTGTGTTAGTCTTTGCGATCACGCCTGTTAATTTCCTGCAGGCATGCGACATCATTCTAGCTTGCAAACCCATATGCTGTTGGTCCATCTCACCTTCAATTTCGGCCCGCGGAGTTAATGCGGCAACGGAATCGACAACAACCAGATCTACTCCACCGGACCTTACTAATGTTTCTACTATCTCCAATCCTTGCTCGCCTGTGTCTGGTTGAGAAATTAAAAGATCATTAATTTTAACACCGATCTTTTTAGCATATTCCGGATCAAGTGCGTGTTCGGCATCAACATAAGCCGCCACACCACCTGCCTTTTGAACTTCTGAAACCAAATGCAGAGCCAGAGTTGTCTTACCTGAACTTTCCTGACCATATACCTCAATGATACGCCCTCGAGGAATCCCTCCGACACCCAAAGCTAAATCAAGCGAAATCGAACCGGTTGGTATCGAGTCAACATCAACCTTAGGAGCATCGCCCAATTTCATTATTGATCCTTCGCCATATTTCTCTTGTATCTCTTTAATAGCCAAATCAACTCCACGACTGCGCTGTTCAGAGCCCACGACTCGGCCAACTTCAGCCCTCACCTTTTTCTCTTCTTTTTTATTCTTATCTTTAACCATAAAAACAAATCAACGCCCTCCCAGTCATTGATTGATTATGAAAAATAAACTTAGCAAATAAATTTTTAGATGGCAAATATTAATCTCGCTCCTCAACTTCATTCCTCAACTGCAATCTTATCATCCAATTTTGAGTCCGCTGATACCACTTCGGCCGCTGTGCCGTCATCAACATAATTATCTTCTGCGACAGACATGGGTACGCCACCGCCTTTACCGATATAAACTTCTCTTGCCTTAGCTCCGTCACCCGGACCAATAATTCCTTTTTCTTCTAATATATCGAGTAGCCTTGCCGCTCTAGCATAACCCACTCGCAATCTACGCTGAAGCAATGATGCCGATGCCTTACCCGCTTGAGCAACCACCTCTTTAGCTTCACCGAATAAATCATCCCCAGTATCGTCAGCCCCACCAACACCAGCGGTACTTGCCACTACTTCATCCGGATCAAGCATTAATCCGCCTTCCTTTTCTTCTCCGGCTTCCTCATCCAATTGTTCTGCTTGTTGTTTAATAAACTTAACAACATCTTTAACTTCTTTTTCTGTAACAAAGGCACCCTGAATGCGTCGTGGCTTTGAAACATCTCCGGCAAGATAAAGCATATCGCCACTGCCAAGTAACTTCTCAGCGCCGGACATATCAAGAATCGTACGCGAATCCACTTGCGAAGCGACCTGCAATGCAATACGCGATGTGATGTTTGCCTTAATTAAACCGGTTATTACTTCGACTGATGGACGCTGAGTTGATACGACTAAGTGAATGCCGACGGCACGAGCCATTTGCGCCAAGCGAACAATCGCCGCTTCAACATCCCGCCCATGAGATGCCATGAGATCAGCCAACTCATCTATAACAATTACAATGAATGGCATAAGGTCTTCTTTAGCCGCCGCCTGCTTGGTATTAAAAGAATAAAGATCGCGCGAACCTGACAATGAGAGCCTTTCATATCTCTTCTCCATTTCACGCACTGCCCAACGTAAAGCATTAACAACTTTTTTGGAATCAACAATAACTGGCGTAATTAAATGCGGCATGCCGTTATAAAGAGATAACTCGACTCTTTTTGGATCAATAAGAATGAGCTTAAGAGTATCCGGAGAATGTTTATACAAAAGAGATAAAAGTAGGGTATTAATAGCGACCGACTTACCAGTACCGGTGGCACCAGCGATCAACATATGCGGCATCTTTTCTAATCCTGTAAAAATAGGGAATCCAGCGACGTCTCTGCCAACTGCGATCGGCAAAAAATATTTACTCTTCTTGAACTCTTCAGATTCAAACATATCTCTCAGGCCAACTATCGCGGACTTCTTATTTGGCACCTCTACGCCAACCAGCGCTTTCCCCGGAATCGGAGCCTCAATTCTGATTGGATGAGCTGCCAATGCCAACTCCAAATCACTGCGCAAGGTCGTAATCTTAGCAATCTTAACTCCAATCGCGGGCCTTAAGGTAAATTGAGTTACCGCCGGACCAATTGATACTTCGCCCATCTCAACATCAATTCCAAAGTTAGAGAGAGTTCGCTTAATAATAGATACGTTTGCATTAATATCACCTGAACGCGGCTGATCCTTATCAGAATTAAGTATCTCCATCGGCGGCAGTTCCCACTTACCAGACTTTGACGCCTTTATCACAAACTCGCGCTCTTCGTCGTCGTGTTTGACTAAGACGGAGGGTCTGATGGCTTCCTTGGCCGCCATAGCTTTAGCGACGGCGGCTTCGG
>JBBUDS010000037.1:0-2086 GCA_038057175.1 Patescibacteria group bacterium | reverse complement strand
AAAATTGTGCGCGGTTTACTTAAGTCCGACGTGAAGCTAATGGCAGTGGTTAAATCGAATGCTTACGGGCATGGCTTAGCTGAGACGGCTAAGCTGTTTTGTGAGTATGGTGCAGATTGGATTGGCGTGGATAATTTGGACGAGGCAATGCTACTTCGTAAAAATAATATAATAAAACCCGTTTTAGTTTTGGGATTTACTTCTGATGAGTGTTTTAGCGAGGCGGCTAAAAATAAAATTCGTTTGACGGTATATAATGATTTACCCAAATCCACAATACCTAATACTTACCCCGCGATACACCTCAAAATTGACACCGGTATGTCGCGGCAAGGAGTTACCTTGGATGACCTGCCTGCCTTTTTAAAAAAAATACCTTCGGGTATAAATATCGAAGGTGTTTTTACGCATTTTGCGAATGCTGATAATTTAGAAGATCGCAGTTATTCGGATTTGCAAGTTTTTAAATTTAAAAAAGTACTGCGAGTTTTAGAAAAATTTGATATAAAACCAGTGATAGTCCATGCCAGTGCTACCACTGGATTGTTGGCTGTGCCAAATGCGCAGTTTGATATGGTGCGCGCGGGTATAGCGTTGTATGGATTGTGGCCGTCTTTAGAGTTTGCTAAAAAATTCAATTCGCCGGTTGGTGGATTGGGTTTAAAACCAGCCTTGAGTTGGAAGACGCGCGTTGTGCAAATTAAAAAGATCAAAAAAAATACGCCGGTGGGGTATGGTATTAGTGAAAAAGTAAAAAAGGATACAAGAATTGCCGTTCTGCCGGTAGGTTATTATGACGGTTATTTTCGTAAACTTTCGTCTACTAGCGAGGTGCTTATCGGTGGGCGGCGATGTAAAGTTTTAGGACGCATCTCAATGAATTTATCGGTTGTCGACATCTCAAATGTTGAGAATGTACAGATCTGGGATGAGGTTGTGTTAATAGGAAGCCAAAATAAAGAGCGTATAACCGCTGAAGAATTGGCACAAAAAGCCGATACGATAAGCTATGAAGTAGTCTCGCGTATTAATCCGTTATTGCCGCGTATATATATTTAGATGCAAAAATATAAAGACGAGCTAAAGAAAAAAAAGAAAAGTAAATTTTTAATACGGCTAATTTTTAGTTTTGTTGCCGGCGTTTTCGTTATTTTAGGTATTGTTTATTGGATGTTTTTTAGCGGGGCACTGAATATAAGAACGATTGAGATAAATGTTTCTAGTGAGTTACGTTCGAGCGTAAATGACGTTGTGAACGATTGGCTTAATAGAGGGTTTTGGCGATTTATCCGTAGAAATAATATTTTATTTGTTTTCGGTAATGATCTGGCAGCTGAACTTAAGAGCAAGTTTTTAAAATTAGAATCTATTCGTGTAGATAAAAAATTTCCGCACTCCCTCATAATTTCAATTACCGAACGTAAGTCTGTAGGCATAGTATGTTCAACTATGTCCGGAGCATGCTTCAATTTCGATAAAGATGGCGTGGCGTTTAGCGTAACGCAATCTTCGTCCGGTTTTTTAATTCTCAATATTACTGATCGTAGAAATGTGGAGTTAGGGTTAGGCAAGATCGTTATTGCCAGCGATTGGTTAGTTAATATTATTACCGCCAGAGAACTTCTTACAAAAAGCGAAATAGGTATTGCGGAATTTGTAATTCCGGAGGATTCTTTAGATGAATTTTATGCTGTAACCGCTGATGGCTGGAGGATTATGTTTAATAATCAAACCGATATCAAGTCACAAATTAGTGCTCTCGAAGTGTTTTTAAAAGAAAAAATAAGCGTCGCTCAAAGGTCGCAGTTACAATATATCGACCTAAGAATTCAGGATAGGATTTATTATAAGTAATCCATTTTGGAATCTTTCACAAGCTCCCTGATTTTCTTACAACATATCCCTCATACAAATTATCCTCGCCAAGCTAAATTGTCGGACACAGACCAGTTCTCCGTTTGCCGCTTGAAAACTGCAACCCCACTTAACGGTGGGGTTTTGTTTTCTGCGCGTTTTCCGACTAGTCTTAGTGTTACCCGACAATTCTTAACGCTTAGCTCGTTAATTTGTTAATCGGGATATGAAT
>JBBUDS010000036.1:0-5173 GCA_038057175.1 Patescibacteria group bacterium | reverse complement strand
TAAGCTTGGAAGCTTGAAAATAAAATGCCAATCCGGGAAAAATTTCCATTAAAAAGCTATCCTTTTCAGGCATCACGCTCTCAACAACTTCTGGATTAAGTTTTTTGAGATAAACAAACTTACGGCCTACTACTAAGACGATTAATGAAGTTGCAATAATAAAAATTCCAAAGGGAATAACAAAAAACATTAGAGTTGGAGTCGGCAAAACTTGCCCACCCTGATATTCTCACCCAGCTTAGCTATACTCTGAGAGATCAGCTGTTCTATAGTCAAATTTTGATCTCGAATATACGATTGACGCAAAAGTTCCTGATTATCTTGTGGATCCATTGCCGCAACATGCATGGCGATTTCTCTGGCAAGCTCTTCAAATAAAGGATTTCGCGCAACGAAGTCAGTTTCACATAAAACCTCTACTAATACGGCGATCTTTTTGTTTGAATGAACGTAGGCCTCGATTATACCCTGATCGGTACTACGCGAAGCTCTTTTTTCAGAGACAACACTGCCGCGCGCCCTAAGTAATTCTATTGTCTTAATTTTGTCACCACCAGACTCTTCCAGCGCCTTTTTAATTTCATTAAAAGACAGCCCCGTTGAATCTCGTAATTCTTTAATAATCTCTAGGTCAGCCATAGATACATTCTAATTGCTAATCATTCTAAACTGATTAGCAACCTGATTAATTAGTAGCCTGCACTCCGTTTTTTATAGCCTCTAATATTAATTCCACTGATTTTTTAGAATTATCATTGGCTACGATAGGAATATCTACTTGTTTGGGGTCGCTATCTGTATTTACTATGCAAACTATTTTTACCCCCGCTATCTTTGCCTCTCTAACGGGCAACTGACCCTCCTTAAGCGACGTAACAAAAATTACATCGGGAACTCTGTTCAATTTACGAATACCGCCAAATTTCATCTTTAAATTAGCGATTTCTCTTTCTTTTAATATCTTCTCTTTTTTTGTAAACTTTTCGAAATCACCCTCGGCTTGTTTTTTTTCAAGCTCTTCCAAATACTTCACCCGTCCGGCTATAGTTTTAAAATTGGTAAGAGTACCGCCCAGCCAACGATTAATAACATAAGGCATATTAAAAGACTCGGCCACATTCTTAACAACTTCACTGGACTGCTTGGTCAAACCAACAAATAAAATCATTTTGCCATCGGTAACTGCTTGTTTAATAAAATTAACCGCCTTAATGAGAGTATCAGTGGTTTTAATCAAATCTAAAATATAGATGTTCTCCTTAAGCGTATAAACATAGGGCTTCATATTTGGATGAAAAATAGTCTTCTTGCGACCAAAATGCATCCCCGCCTTAATCATATCTTCGTAGGCTGGCATAAATTGGCTTGCCCCGTTAGACACAGATTGTTTTATTGATGTAGTTTCCATAAATAACACTATGGCTTGCACATCGTTAGAACCCATAAATAACTGGGGTGTCTAACGGGGTGAAGGAATCTATTTCTGACATAGTCTGGTTATATTATCAGAAAATAAAAAATCATGCAACAAAAAAGCCGAGATTACCCGGCTCTATCTGACTATTACAATATTACCTTAATTGACGTGGATCCATCCCCTTTGCCAACGCAGCAACCTCTCTAGACGTCATTATAGTGGCTCCCGCCCTATTATCCACAAGAACTTTAACCGGTCGCTCAACGACTGGCCCCTTATTTTTAAAATCATTTAATGCCTCAAGATATTCGGGAGTCTCGTCAAGATTATCAATTTGACCCAATTTTATTTTATTAAGACGCCGTTTTACCTGCGCGATACTATAGTCCAGATCGGCAATCTCTTCATTCATCCTCACAATCAATTGGGCCTTATCTTTCTCTAATCCTTCTAACTCGTTACAAGCCTCAATGGTCTTTTCAGCTAAAACCCTGCTGGCCTCAGCGCTTCTACGCAAGTCTTCCATTGACATCTGTGTTTTCAAAAAATTCTTTTGTTTTCTTGGTATCCTAGTTTTAAATGCAAACCTCCAAGAAATGCCATCGGCTTTATCAGGACCATACTCATCATTCAAACTATATACACCCGAGTCATTTTTCATTACTATGCCCAAGGTGGTTAATCGGCGTAATGCTTCTACCACCGAACTCTTGGCAGCATCAGACACACCGACAAGAGTCTTCAAGTCAGCTTCCTTCGGCTGAGAGCCAACCCTAAAAAAATTAACAATTCGAGCAGCAACATCCTTCCTTAATCTGGACATATTCTAATTTCTCCTATAATTATAAAAAAACTAAAAGCATACTTACTATAATCTATTGGTAATTATTTGTCAAATCATTGCTTTCGATTATAAATTATGCTATATTACACTTAATCAGATGAAACTAGACATACATCCACAATATTACGAAACCGCAGTCAAATGTGCCTGTGGCAATCACTGGAAAACCGGCTCAACAATGCCGGAACTTAATCTTGAAATTTGTAACAACTGCCACCCCTTTTATACTGGCAAAGAAAAAATGCTTGATACTCGCGGTCGAGTAGATAGATTAAAGAAGAGGATGGGCAAATCAGACGATGCTATTAAGACTAAAGCCCCAAAAAAAACACGCATCAAAAAATAACTAGCCTCTGCCACAAAAATTACTACTCGCCATATTATCTTTTGGGAACTTCGCCTCGCCCCAGCGGGCTCGGCTCATCTTTTTACGTAACCGCCATTTGTCAAGGGATTCGTCCACCAGCTGGCGGACTCACCCTATGACAAAACCGTGCTGGCGGTTACTTCAGAAGTCCCAAAAGGTAATATGGCCTCGCTTTCGTAATTTTTATTAGCCAAGACCCGCCATGTCCCATGTCTACCGAAAAACTCAAAAACGAACTTGAACAAATACAAAAACAACTCAGCGATCCTGAGTTTGTTTTAGATTATAAGCGGGTGGCTGAGGCTTCCAAAAGATATGCCGAAATCGAACGACAGCTAGCGGGTGACCCTTCGACAAGCTCAGGGCAGGGCCGACAAGAAGCTATAGTTGAAATACGCGCCGGCACCGGCGGTGACGAAGCGGCACTTTTTGTAACTCAACTTTTCGATATGTATAAAAAATATGCCATCATTAAAGGGTGGCATATGGAAATTGCCGACTCAAATCAAACGACTTTAGGCGGTTATAAAAGCATTATCTTTGAGTTATCAGGAAAAAACGTTTTTAATGAAATGCATTATGAGTCTGGCGTCCATAGAGTACAGAGAATTCCGGCAACGGAAAAAAGTGGCAGGGTTCACACATCAACCGTTACCATAGCCGTACTCGCCAAAGCCAAAGAAACCGACATTGAAATCAAACCGGAAGACATTGAAATGACAATGTACCGAGCGGGCGGTCCTGGAGGTCAAAACGTCAACAAGGTTTCAACTGCGGTCAGACTACTGCACAAACCATCGGGAATTGTAGTCAGCTCGCAACGCGAGCGTTCTCAAGCACGCAACAAAGAATTGGCTCTCGAGATTCTGCGCACCAAAGTTTTAGACATACAAAGACAACAAGAGATCGGCAGTGTCACTGAGGAACGCCGCAAACAAATCGGCTCGGCTGATCGTTCCGAAAAAATTCGAACCTACAATTTTCCTCAAGACCGTATTACCGATCATCGCATTAAAAAAAGCTGGGGTAATATAGAAAAAATATTTAACGGCCACATGGAAAATATTGTTGAAGAACTATCCCAACAGTTAAAATAACGTGAGCGAACATCAACCAAAATTATTAGACACCAAGGCAAGCCATCAATCGTCGAACGGTCCGATTTTTGAATTTGGTCCCGGCTGGGGAGCTAAAACTAAAAAGTGGCTTAAAAAATACATCCTTGGTGGTAATTGCTCATTGTGCCGCAATACCAGATATATTTTGCTTATCGGTGTTATCATTTTAATATTTGGCGGACCACAATTAAAAAACTTCGTTGCCAAACAACCTGTTAATACGCTTACCGGTCAAATAAAAATTACCGAAATCATACAGAGTGGCGACAGTAAAATAAAAATAACCAGAAAAGCTCTTTCTGAATACCTAATCCGCTTCCCAAATATAAAATTAACTAATGGCCAAAAGGTTTTTATTGAAACTGTTCTCGGACAAAAAATTGATGACAATTCAATGCGCGTTGGCTTAAGTATAGATATATCCTTCGTAGATATTGAGTCTGCCATAAAAGCATCTGGATCTTTGACCCAATCGCAGCTTACAAGATGGGAAGCCGCCGCCAAACAAGTAAAATTTTAAAAACTTAACTACAGTCTTTACGTAAGGTTGGTGATTAATACTTTTTAGCACCAAATTTAATACTCTCGAGACTTACGCGTTTGGCCAAGTTCAAGGCAAAACCGAGCATAGAAGCGAGCCATAGTATAGCTATGGCGAGTGAGAAGCGGAGTTTTTAACGAAGAAATTGGGTAAACCCTTGCGGCTTGAATCGAGGTTAGCCCCATAGATTCTTGGGGCTCCGAGATTCAAGCGCGAAAGTCTTAACTCTATTGTGTGGATAAGTTAATTGTGTTACAATATACTCAAGGTCGAATCTGGATGGCTAAAGAGCCATCTTTCAATTAACAACAGGGATATGAATCCCGTTAGAAGTAACCCTATCGGGTGAAACTGCGGGAGGTCTTGATAAAATTAATAAAGTAACTCACGCGCGCATAATTTATACTTATGACTGCGCAGCAGTTACTTCTAACGGGATGAAAACTTTAAAATGTATGGACATGGATCCGACATCAACTTGTGGTCATGTAGCCACCGGTGCCGATGATATGGAAGTTATGAGCAATATGAAGGCTCACGTCGCGACCGACCACGCAGACAAAGTGGATATGGTTACAGATGAGATGATGATGCCTCATATCAAAGAAGAGGCAATGGACGAAGCAGCTGTCGAAGATGAAGCTCCAGCTATGTAATCTCAAAAAGATTCCAATCAAAAAAACCGCCTAGGCGGTTTTTTTGATTTACCCTTTCTTTGGCCCCTACTCTAAAAGAGTAAAGGAGCCCAAGAAAGGGGCCCAAAACATCTGGGCCGAAGCCGTTTCTGTTCCCAGGTGGCAAACCCGGCTATCCGTCTTTCGACGATAGCAGTTCCGGCCTCCTAGCGACGACTGCAGACAGCATTGACCAGCATCCGGCCCTCAAA
>JBBUDS010000035.1:0-4912 GCA_038057175.1 Patescibacteria group bacterium | reverse complement strand
ACGAACCTCTGGTCTACCAATTGTTCTGCCAAGAGCAGTGTTGGGTAGCTATGTTTGGTTCCGATAAGCGCTGAAAGCATATAAGCGCGAAACGGGCCCCAAGATTAGACTTCGTAGATTCGTGAGAGACTATCACGTTGATAGGGCGCAGGTGTAAGCACCGCAAGGTGTTCAGCCGAGCGCTACTAATAAATCAAAAATTTAGCACAGCTTATAGCCTATTTTCAAAACTTCCGCATTTGAATTTTGGAGTCACAAAATAATATGTGGCTGTCCAAAATTCAAGCCCTGCGGGTTGCCCCAATTTTTGCGGTAACATCTCCGCTTAAGACTCGTCGTACCATTAGTACGCCTCGTCTTAATGCTCGATGCTGCCTCGAACTTGGGTTAACACGAGATTTTGACGTTTAAAATTTACCTGTTAGTAAACAAACTTAAAACCACCAGCTTGGTGACTATACTGCGAGTGTCCCACCTGATCCCATTCCGAACTCAGAAGTGAAATCTCGCAAGGCCCATGATAGTAATCGGCTTAGCCGGTTGCGAAAGTAGGTAGTCGCCAGACTGGTGGTTTTAAGTTGCTCTTCGGCGGCGACTTTGCTGTCTCGTTTGGCATGCGAAATTCTTAACGTCCCGATGTATAAATCGGGACTAAATTTCCAGTTGAAGACAAGCGGTTGTCTTCAACGCCGAACACAGACCTGCCTGCCGGCAGGCAGGAGTGAAATTTCCCAAGGCCCCCGCCTACGTTAAAACTTCGGTGGGCAGGCATGATAGCCCAGACGTAAAGTCGGGGTCCCGACCGAAGCGTCGGGATAATCGGGCTTAGCCTGGTGCGAAAGTAGGTAGCTCCTCTACGCCGATCGTAAGAGCTTGTTTTTATTTGCGTTTTTGGTAAGGTTTGTGAATGCATTTTGAAAATATTATTATAGGTTAACCAGCATGAAGTTTAAGATTTTTACTGCCGGTGGTACAATCGACAAAATTTATGGAGAAGAAAAGGGTACTCTTAATTTCTCATTTGGTGTGCCTGCTATTAGGGAAATAGGTGAGAACAAAGTAAAACTCAATCTAGAGTATAATATAGAGAGACTTTTGGCTAAAGATAGTTTAGAGATGACAGAGGAAGACCGGATATTAATTAAGAGAGCTTGTGAGGGAGCGCTTGCAAACAAGATTCTGATTACTCACGGAACTGACACAATGATTGAAACAGCCAGAGTTTTGAGCGTGATAAAAGACAAGGCTATTGTTCTAACGGGAGCTTCTCAGCCATACAGGTTTAGAGAATCAGACGCAGAGTTTAACGTTGGTGTTGCGTTCGGCGCTCTTAATGCCCTGAATGAGGGTGTGTATATTGCAATGAATGGTAGGGTTTATGAGTGGGATAAGTGTCAGAAAACAGCCGGTGGAATATTTATAGAGAAGTAGAAATTATTTTGAAATACCACGGGTCCTAAACGGGCCTTTTGTTTTTTGGCAAAAATTACAAACTGTAAGCCCCGCCGAGTAGGCGGGGCGATTTTTATTGTTTTCAAATTGTAATTTTTGTCTTGATTGGGCTATAATTAAACTCATGGAAGAATCTCAACGCAGGAATAAAAAATTAATTGTTGCTGTAATTTTCTTTTTGATAATCGGCGGAATTGGGTTTTTGATTTTTCGTTCCGTTGTACCCCCGCCACCGAAGCCAACTCCTAATCCGACCATAAACCTCCTTCCAATTCAGGTTATTTACTCCAAGCTTTTTGATATTCAGAATAATGATTATGATTTTTTGGCTAAAGTGTATAATCCCAACACTTCTTACGGTTCTGGTAATGTTGAGTATGTTTTGAAATTTTATGATATTGCCGGAGAAGAATTTTTAATTAAGCCCGGCAATTTTTATATATTACCCGGACAGACTAAATACGTAGCTGGTGTATCCTTAAGAATGGATAGACAGGTCAGTTGGGTAGATTTTGAAATAAAGAGTGTTGATTGGCAGAATCTGGACCTGCTTTCAATGGACAGCATTTCGTTAGTAGTTAAAAATTCATCTTTCATCGAAATAAATAGAGCAGGAATTTTTGCTAAGGTAGGCGGGGAGATTTTTAATAATTCAAATTTTGATTTAAATCTTGCTGACGTCGTTGTGATTTTACTCGATCAATCAAGCAACCCTATCGCTCTAAATAGGACAGAGTTGCGTACGTTTTTAGCCGGAACGACTAGGGGAATCGAGACAACTTGGTTTGTGCCTTTTGTCGGACAGGTTAACCGCGTAGATGTTGAAGCCACAACGAATATCTTTGAGAACTCTAATTTCTTGCGTCAATACGGCGGGCAGGAGAAGTTTAAACAGTTATATTAGAATTGCTCAATTCGTCGAAAATTAAAAGGAGCCGCAAGGCTCCGGTTACGAAAGATTAAAGAATTTTTTGCAGCTCATGGATCTCTTTAATTAGCTCTCCAAAATTAAAAAAGATAAGGAAAACGGAGATAATGGCTGGGCCATAGAGTGCTGTGGCTAGACCCCAATAGATGTGATTAGGGTCATGCTTTTTTTTAGCGAAATGGCTAAGCACTTCTGCTAATGTGGGGCATACAACGATACCCAATACTGCAATGGCAAGGAGCATGATGCGCCTCCTGACGTCTTCTCTAATACTAGCGGTAAGTATAAAACAAAACCTCAATAATTCAAACATTGTTATGACCTAATAAAAAACCGGTTATGCCGGCTTTTTTAGTTTCGGGTGCTGATTCGTATGTTTTGTATAATTCCCAGTCCGATCATCAGGGTAATTAGGTGACTGCCGCCGTAGCTTAAAAAAGAAAATGGAATGCCAGTTATGGGTAGAAAACCCAGATTAACGCCGCCGTTAATGAAGATATGAGCGAAAATTATTGTAAGAAAGCCCAGGGAAAAAAGCTTAGCGAAGTTATTATTAGCTTTTGCGGCTATTGAGATAATTCGCCAAAATAGCAAGAGAAACAAAATCATAAGCGTGACTATTCCTACGAAACCAAATTTACGAGCAAAGTTGGCAAGCGCAAAGTCATTATATGGTTCTGGTACGATTGCCCGCTGAGGGGTGTTTTTATTGAAGGCTATACCGAACCACTGACCAGACCCAAATGTTATTTTAGATTGGAGGGTATTATAGCCGGTACCTCGAGGATCCAGATAAGGATTGATAAAAGATGTGATGCGAACTTTTTGGTAGGGTTTTAATACGGCGAACCAACCGGCGGTAGCTATAATCACCCCAGTCATAAATATAATCAGCAGGTGCCTTCTTTTTATTCCTGCGAATATCAATATGCCGATCCAAATACAGAAAAAAATAATTACTGAACCAAGGTCGGGTTGAAGTAATGTTATGGCGGCTGGTAATAAAACATATAAACAAGAAGCTAGTACATGATGTCCGTGATATATCTCGACGTGTTTTTGAGAAAAATATTTTGCTAAAAGTATAAGAATTGCCAACTTAGCAAATTCTGCCGGTTCAAATGTAAAATTTCCAAAAACAATCCAAGAACTTACGCCTCTAATTTCGCTAGATGCTAAAGCTAGTAATAGCAGTACTAAGGAGAATAGATAAATAAAAATTGATGCAGATGAGAAATTTTTTAAAATCCGATAATCAAAAAACGAAACTACAAGCATCGTCATAATGCCTATGCCAAGAAATATCAATTGTCGTTGAATGAAATCGGGCGAGCGCGGTCCTATATTGTGAAAGCTGGCTATGCCTAAGCCAACTATTATAGCCACGATAAGTATTAGCCACCAGTCTAGTTTTTTGAGATGAGAAATGGGGGACATGGCCACATAATACAGCAAAATGAGGTAAAACACACGGGTCTGCTGGCTAACACCTTCTATCACCATTCGAATTCCCAGCGAGAATTCATCATTCCGTCAAAAGTGTGGATTTTGCTCGCAGTGATGAGATTATACTGCTCGCAAACCATGCAATCCACTCTTTTGACGGTGCTATAAGGTATTAACCAGCAGACCCTCTTAACCTTGCCTTTTTTATAGTTTAATGGTATAATTAAGAGGTAGTAAAAAGCCCACCGTGACGGTGGCAGCCAGGCCTTCGGTTTGGTAACTTCTGAGACAGGAGAAACAAATGCTTTCGATAACAGATTCGGTGGTTGTTGCGATTCGTATGATGAAATGGCTGGTCGCGACGGAGGTCTGGATGCGGGAAAGCCGCATCCACCCTGACAGTGATCTTGGTCCAGAGGACCACGACGCAATCCGTAAAGTTGCAGCGGAGCTCGATATCCGCCGCATAGACGTACTTGGTTCGAAGTCATCTGGTAGGAACAGCTTGGAGCGTCGGATAAAGCTCAAGCTAGCATTCGGCGTCAGCCAGTTGAACACGGCGACTGGCAGTCTGATCGTGGATCTTTGGGAGGAGGGCTGGGAGCCGGTTTCTGGTAAGGTGGTCGTTGAGTTTCACAACGGCCTCAAGGCTCAGGGTATAGAGACTGACCTTGATTGGGATTCCACCCAACTCCCGCCCCTTTAGTATTTCACGGTATTCCCGTCGCCTACCGTTCTCAAAAACGGCGACACCTAACCCGCCCCGACGTAACGTCGGGGCGGGTTTTCACTTTTATACAAAATAAAAAACCGTAAGCGGAGCGGTTTTTATCGTTCGTGAACTGCTAAGAAGAGTAACAGCCCGACGGATTACCCGGCGGAGGCGGACACTTTTTGTGAGCTCCGTCGAACAAAAAGGCGTCCGCGTAGCCTGACAGCAAAGCGGGTTGTGATTAAGATAAGTCCTAAACAAAAACCTCTTGTAAGAAAGAGGTTTTTGTTGAACGTAAGGGGTACGATTTTTTATCCAGGGAAATGAGAAAATCGATATATTATTTACAGGGGACAGATGCTGAAATTAAACCA
>JBBUDS010000034.1:0-16763 GCA_038057175.1 Patescibacteria group bacterium | reverse complement strand
AGCCATAATTCCTCCGTTGTCTAAGGACTGCGGAGATATTACCAGAAGAGAGGTTGTTAATCAATGTCTCCGATGTCATTCATGACATTCACTAAGTTCACCAACTTTAAAATTTTGAAGGAAGATGATAACATCTAAAAATGCCATATATTTTATTAGATGAATCTGGCGACTTAGGATTTTCTTTTAAGAAAGGCTCTTCCAAGTTTTTTATTGTTACAATAATTTTTATCGAATCAAAAAGGAATTTAGAGAAAATTGCCAAAAGAGTCCACAAGACTTTAAGAAAGAAATATAAAAAGGTCGGTGTTTTGCACGCCTATATAGAAACACCAGTAACAAGGCAAAGACTTTTAAAAGAATTGGCTAATACGGATTGCGGTATTTTGTTGGTGGTTTTAAATAAGAAAAAAGTTTTTACAAAATTGCAGGATGAGAAGTCAGTTTTATACAACTATGTTACAAATATTTTGTTAGAGCGTTTAATGAATAAAAAACCGATTCCAATTGATAAGCCAATTATACTGATTGCTGCCCAGCGAGAAACAAATAGGTTTTTAAATGAAAATTTTAAAAATTATCTGTCTAAACAGATTAACAATAACCATAAAATTTCACTAAAGGTAGAAATTGCTACTCCAGCCGAAGAAAAATCATTACAGGTAGTTGATTTTGCATCTTGGGCTATATTTCGTAAATATGAGTTCGGAGATGATAGTTACTATAACTTGGTCAAAGTGAGGATTATAGAGGAAGCGCCACTATTCCCCTAAAAACAAGGCCCCACCGCTTGAATGAGACGCCTTACGGTATCCCAACGGTGAGGTCTTACTTGTTAACTCCATTATAGCACAACCTAGGCTTTAAAAGCAAATTCTGTTGATAAGGTTAGAACCTGACCCGAAAAATTCAAAAAATCAGTATTTCCTTGAAGGAAACGTATTCTTACATTTCTGAAGAGCAAATAAATATAGTCTTTGAAAGTTCTAGGTTAGAACCTCCAAGTAATGGCTCTAAATATGGAAAAGCAGACGATTTTACGTCTGCTTTTCCTGTCCTGTTGCGGGGGCACGATTTGAACGTGCGATCTGCGGGTTATGAGCCCGCCGAGATAGACCACTTCTCCACCCCGCTTTGTTATAGTAGTTGAGTTTTGAGAAATAATCAAACCAAAACAAACCAACCCCGACGTTACATCGGGGTTGGTTTGTTTTAATACATTCGAATTTCTACTCTCAGTACTTCCTCATTCTCATTCGGTCGTCAGTATTTCGGAGTCAGAGTTTATCCTGAGATTAAAGTCGAAAGGCTCCTTAATTGCAAACCCCAGTGGTATTGAAACAATTGGGGCAGGTGTAACAGGAGCCGGCCTTAAACATCATTGTGCCACATTCGCATACCGGAGCGTCGGTGTGGGCATCCTTGGTTCCCTCCCAAGACGTTAATTGTGGCGCTGACTCTATTGATGAATTAATCTCCGCATTTGCTACGGGTGATAGTTCCAGCTCATTTGTATTAATAGTTAGTTCTGGGTGTGGTGTGCCGAAGATATCCTCCTGATCGTTTTCAGAAAGAAACTTGGTGCCCATGTATTTGAAGATGTAGTCGATGAAAGATTTTGCGAATGGAATGTTGGAATTGCTTGTTATGCCGGAGGGTTCAAAGCGTAAGTCCTTAAATTTTTTGACTAGAGTCTTAAGTGGTACGCCTGACTGTAGACACATAGAGGTAAGAGTAGCTATAACATCAAATAGCCCGGATATTGTGCTCCCCTCTTTAGCTATTGTTATAAATGTCTCTCCCGGTTTTTTACTGTCTGGATATAGACCAACTGTTAAGTAGCCCTCATGATTGCCTATTGAAAACTTATGAGTAATCGAGGGTCTTTCGTCTGGTAATTTAATTCTTGTGTAACCATTTATTTTTTCAATTAAGTTTTTAGTTTTTGTCGCAGCATCGAGTTCGGTCTGATTCTTTTCACCTGAAGTATTGAGTGGCTGAACACTTTTACATCCGTCTCGATAAACTGCAACTGCCTTTAATCCATACTTCCATGATTGCATAAAGGCATCACGGATATCTTCTTTTGTTGCATCACTCGGTAAGTTAACAGTTTTGGAAATGGCTCCAGAAATGAATGGTTGTACGGCCCCCATCATTTTTATATGTCCCAAGTAGTTTATACTGCGTGCGCCATTTAACGCCTTGAAGGAGCAATCAAATATTGAAAGATGTTCATCTCTTAAGTGTGGCGCGCCTTCGATAGTTTCTTTTTCCAAGATGTAAGCGGATATGTCTGATATTTGTAGTTCATCATAACCAAGTTTTTTTAAAGCTGGAGTAACCTGACCATTAACTAACTTTAAGGTGCCACCACCAACCAATTTTTTATATTTAACTAGAGCTAATTCCGGTTCAATGCCGGTAGTGTCGCAATCCATTAGGAAGGCAATTGTGCCCGTTGGCGCCAAAACCGTTGCTTGTGAATTACGGTATCCATACATTTGACCCAATTCAATAGCTTCACGCCAAACATTTGTGGTTTCCATCAATAGATTACTGCGATTTATGATTTCGCTAGTGCTAAAAATATTAGCAGAACTTAACGAATCAAATGAATTTGCCAGCGCTTCTGCCGCTAAAGAATGTTTTTTCATTACTTTTAGCATGGGTTCTCGGTTGACTTCATATCCAGCGAAGGGTCCCATAACAGAAGCAATTTTAGCAGAGGTGAGGTACGCTTGTCCGCACATAATTGATGTTATTGTTCCCGCCATAGCTCTGCCTGATTCTGAGTCATAGGCTAAGCCGATATTCATAAGCAAACTACCTAGGTTGGCATATCCTAATCCTAGTTCTCTGAAAGCCATTGCGTTTTTTGTTATTTTTTCGGTTGGATAAGAAGAGTTTCCGACGATTATCTCTTGCGCGGTAATTAAGGTATCAACGCTCTTTTTAAACATATCAACATCAAATGCCCCGTCAGCTTGAAGGAATTTTAATAAATTAAGAGAGGCTAGATTACATGCGCTATTGTCCAAGTGCATATATTCCGAGCATGGATTGGAGGCGTTTATTCTGCCACTATTGGGGCATGTGTGCCAATCGTTAATAGTAGTGTCAAATTGCATCCCTGGATCGGCTGAATGCCAAGCGGCATCAGCTATCCAATCCATAACATCTCGAGATTTAAGTATTTCGAGTGGCTTGCCAGTGGTAACAGATTTTAATTCCCAGTTTTCATTAGCTTCAACACTTTTCATGAACTCATCAGTTGCCCTGATGGAATTATTGGCGTTTTGATATGGTAGGAGCGTATATGGGCTAAATAATTCGCCTTCGATACTGTTTTTTATACCACTAGCTTCAAGGATCCTCGTCATATCTTCTATGTTTTTCTTGCAGTAAATAAAATCTTTGATATCTGGATGATCAGCGTTTAAAACTACCATTTTAGCGGCGCGTCTAGTGGTGCCGCCAGAGCGGATACTATTGGCTACGCCGTCAGCTCCTTTCATAAAAGAAATTGGACCAGAAGATTTGCCGCCGCGAGAAAGTGGCTCTCTGGACGATCTTAGTGTTGAGAGATTAATTCCTGAGCCGGATCCAAATTTAAAAATCCAACCTTCGTCTCTGTACCATTCAAGTATAGATTGCATGGTGTCCTCAACGGCTAGAATAAAACAAGCGGAGCATTGCGGTTTTTCATATACACCAACATTAAACCAAACTGGGCTGTTGAAAGCGGCATATTGATTTATGAGCAAAAATTTTAAATCTTGTTTAAAATTTTCATAATCAAGCGTAGTTTTGAAGTAGCCATCTTTTAATCCCCAGGCAGCGATGGTTAATGCAACTCTATCAATCATTTGACGGGCGCTATATTCTCTTTCCGGAGAGCCTAGCTGACCGCGAAAATATTTTGAAGCCACAATGTCTGTTGCCGTTTGGCTCCAAAAATTAGGAACTTCGACCTCATTCTGCTCAAAAACTACCTCACCATTACCCCTACTGATTTTAGCCGTTCTGAAATCCCAGGTGATAGAATCATACGGGTCGTTGTCGCCAAAAAGTCTGTTCCAGCTTAAGCCGGATGGGTTATAATCGTTGGTGGTTTTGCTTTTTTCTGGTTCAAGAATTTCGCTTAACTCCCGGTCTTGTATAGTTGATAGATTTTGCATTTGTTGGTTTTGGTAGTAATTTAAACAATAAACTCGGCTAAAAAACCGAGTGAGCTACACATCTAATTATGCGAAGCTGTAACATATCTTCATTCTAAGTCTTTGCTAATAACGTGCAACTGTGGATAAGTCTCTCGTCTAGAGTATATTTTTCTTACAACATCTGTCACCAGCAAATAATATATCGATTTTCTAGTTTTTTCCCGATTTTGTTTACAAAATCGAGGATCCTCGATTTTCATGAATGAAAATCGGGACCAGATTAACTCAAAAGTGATTTAATCACCGAAATTCTTCGAAAATCGATATTTATTTGCCTGCCTGATGGCAGGTACAGTGACATCTGAATGACGAAAAATATACCCCAGACTCGCTTCAAGTATTTAATTACAAAAAAACCGAGCTAGGCTCGGTAAGGTGATTAATTAGTGGGTAAAAATTACTCTTGCTTCTTGAGGGGCGGGTTTAATTATAAATCGTTTGGTTTTTTTGGAGTCATCATCCGCTGGTTTTGGCGCGGATGTTGATAAAAATAATTCAATTGCTAAAGTATTTCCGACGTACTGTCGTTGAGTAAAGATCGGCCCAGTAATCTTAGGATTTCTATTCTTTACTGAATATACCTCTACATATACTTCTTTTGTACGATTCTTTTCCATAATATAGAAGCCTCCTTTTGGGTGAAAGTAGTCGAGAGGTACCAATTCGTAATCGTTGACGTAAATAAAGTATGTGACGAAAGATAATTCTGATGGGTTCAAATAGGCTGGTACGCAACCCACGTTTAAGCATTCTTTCTGTTGGATTACTAAAAGTTTTTGGTATTCTTTTGTCGGTCTTGGCGGATCAATGATCACTGGTATTTCCGCTAGACTAATCTTAGCAAAAACAATCAAAAATAAAGCTAAAGCAATCTTTTGCATCTGGTCTCCTTTTTAACGATCATACTTTAAACCACCAATTTAAGTTAACTGTTCGGTCTTTATTTGTCAAAGTCGAATGTTGATTTCAAATACAGATAGCGAGCGTCACTTCATTTTCCTTCGGATGAAGGCGGGTATATCAAATTCGGTGTCATCAAGTGAACCGTCAATTATTTCTTTGATCGGTTCGATTACCTGATGGTTTGGAGCTGATTTAATCTCGCCATTTTTGGCAATTTCTTCAAATAGTGTCGGTCCCGGTTGAGGCTTAATCGTCTTAGGCATGCCGTTATTAAATCCGGTAGCAATCACTGTTATTTTAATTTCTCCTTTTTTCAGTTTGTCATCTTGTACGGCACCAAATATTACCTTGGCCTCAGGATCTATTTTGTCCGTAATGATTTTGGCGGCTTCGCTAATCTCGGCCATTGCTAAGTCTGCTCCTCCGGAGACGTTAAATAAAACTCCGCGCGCACCATCAATAGAAACCTCGAGTAGCGGTGAGCTAATTGCAGTTTTGGCGGCATCAATAGCTCGGTCTTCTCCACTGGCGTAACCTATGCCCATAAGTGCTGATCCGGAATTGGCCATAACAGCTTTAACATCGGCAAAGTCTACATTGATCAATCCGGGAATAGTAATTAAATCAGAAATACCTCTGACGCCTTGATGAAGTACGTCATCTACTTTAGCAAAAGCTTCAAGTAGCGGAGTTTTGCGATCTATAATAGAAAGCAATCTGTCGTTAGGAATTGTTATTAAAGCGTCGACGTTGTCTTTTAATGTATGCCAAGCTTCTTCGGCTATGCGTGAACGAGCCGCACCTTCAAAAGAAAATGGTTTTGTTACCACGCCTACAGTAAGAGCGCCGATGTCACGAGCTATTTCGGCTATTACCGGTGAAGCCCCAGAACCAGTACCGCCACCCAAGCCGGCACAAATGAAAACCATATCCGATCCCTTAAGCGTGTCTTGAATCTCATCTTTGCTTTCGCTTGCAGCTTGACGTCCAACTTCAGGATTCATTCCGGCTCCCAGTCCGCGCGTTAAGTTTTTACCTATTAAAATTTTAGTTGGCGTATTTGCCACATTGAGATCTTGCGCATCCAAATTAACAGCAACAAACTCAACTCCATGAATTTTGGAGGTCATCATTCTTTGTATTGCCTTATTTCCGCCGCCGCCTACGCCGACTACTTTAATGCGGGCAAAGGTTTCAAATGGTGGTTTTAGTTGAGCCACAACAGTAGATTTTAGGTTTTAGTTTCCAATTTTTATATTAAATATTTAGAAACCAGCACATAAAACCAAGTAACTAGTTAGCATTGGTTTAGCACGAAATAAAAACAGGTGCAATATCAACACCTGTTATTAGACTGTGGATAAGTTAATGAACCCAGCTTTAAGGTAAGAAGTTTTTAAACCATTTTGATAGTTTTTGAATGCCCTCAAAAGAAGACATGCGAGCACCTAGAGCCATTTTATTGCCGGAAAACTCTTTTTCAAATCCCCAAAGCACTAAACCAACTGCTACGGCTAATGCGGGATCAGATAGTTGATCTGCCAGACCGTCGATTGTGTATTTTTGTGCGGTCTTAACCGCAAGACGTAATCTGTCTTTAGTGAAACTAGATAAACCATTAAGATTTGCTCCGCCGCCAGCTAAAATTACGCCAGCTGGTAATATGTAGTCGCGGGAAGTTCTTTTTATCTCGTCGGATATAAAATCAAATAATTCAGAAACTCGAGAATCAATTATTTTAGCTATTTGTGCTCGAGGTATTACGAAGTCGTCTTCACCTAAGATTTCAGATAGATCCAGCTTATCTTTTTTGGTTATTTGTTCGGGACCAATGATACCGTGATGGCATTTAATTTCTTCGGCTTTATCCATTGACGTTCTGAATGCTATGGCTAGGTCATTAGTTATGTGACGTGAGCCAATTGGTAGTATTGCCGTATGGATTAAATCTCCCTCATGAAAGAGTGCTAATGAGGATACTCCACCGCCGAAATCAATACACAGAACGCCGTGTTCTCGTTGATGTTTATCAAGAACAGATTTGGATGTTGCCAGTGGTGCAAACACAAATTCTGATACTTCTATATTATTGGCATTAACACACTTGGCAAGGTTACGTATGTGAGGAGATAGCCCGTCAATTAATATAACTTCCGCTTCAAGCCTTACGCCGCGCATGCCCAGCGGATTCTTAACGTGTTCTTGTCCGTCTATTATGAATTTTTTTGGAATAGTATGAATTATTTCCCTGTTTGGAGGTAAATTGATGGTTGAGGCGGCATCTATAACTCTGTTTATGTCATTCTGAGTTATTTCATTATCTGCTCTAGAGACTACAATAACGCCACGCGACAGCTGATTATGTATGTGTAAACCGTTAAGTGATATATAAGCATTGGTAACCTTTGTGCCGGATATTGATTCAGCTTTTTTTACGGAGTCACGAATATTATTGACGCATTCTTCCATATCAAAAACCATTCCGCGTCTTAAACCATTGGACGGAGATGTCCCGACGCCAACTATCTGAGGACGTAAGGTTTCTTGATTTAATTCGGCTATTACTGTTTTGATGGCATGATTGCCAATATCAATTCCAGTAATTAAGTGTTGGCGCATAGTTAGAATTTATAGTTTGCACTATAAATAAATTTAGAAAATTAAAAATTAAAATCCTAGTTTATTTAAAATAATATTTTGCAGTGATGCCATTTTTATTTCTTCTTTTACAGATTTTTCGTGATCATATCCCAGAAGATGTAAAAACCCGTGAACGGTCAAAAAAGTAAGTTCGCGGTCTAAGCTGTTTTTGTTTTTTGAGGCGTATCTTTTAGCAACAGAAAGACAGATGAATATATCGCCTAAGCTTATTATACCACCTTGTTTCGATTTTGTACTAACATTGTCTTGTAACGGGAACGAGAGGACGTCTGTTGTGGTATGTTTGGCTCTATATTTTTTATTTAAATTTTTTATTTTACCCTCCCCGACTAGATTAACGGATAGTTCTATTTTGTTTTTAGTTAGCCCAGTTTTTGTTGCGGCTACTTTAAGTATTTTTTCAAAAAATACTTTTTTGTAGGTGCGGTTAGTGGTAAGGGTGTTAAAAATTAAGTCAAGCATGAATTTAACATAGCATAACAAAAAGACCCCGCCTAGGCGGGGTCTTTTTGTTATGCGGAGTTGTTATTGTAGAAGTTCCTTGATTATTTTACTGGCCATTCCGCCATCAATTCGGCCTTTTAATTTGGTCATAGTGGCACCAATAACCCTTCCTATGTCTTTGGAGCTGGAAGCGCCAAGCTCCGTTATAATTTTTTGTACTTCCGTTCTAATTGTTTTTTCATCAAGCTGTTCGGGTAAATAGGCAAGTAGTATTTCTATTTCAGACAGCTCTTTTTGTGACAGTTCTTCTCTACCGCCTAATTTGAATTGTTCCGCTGATTCTTTACGTTTTTTTATTTCTCCTGCCAGCAAGTCCATAATTTCCTCGTCGGTCAACTGACTTTGTTTTTCTAGTTCGACTACATCCGAAGTGTTTTTACTAAGTTGTTGGCGCTTGAGAATTTCTTTATTTTTTATAGCCGTCATTACCATGCCTAAGACAGCTCGCTTTAGCCGGTTGGCTATTTTTAAAGATTCATTTAGATCTTTTTGCAGTTGTTGTTTTAGCATAGGTATATGAGTAAATTTAAAAACTAAAGCCCCAGTTTTTGTTTTAGTTTTTTCTTTTCTTCATCAAATGATTCATCGTCATATTTGCCCATTCTTTCAAGATTTTTACGAAGGTTGCGCAAATGTTCACGCATAATTGCGCGATTTTTTTCAGCTCTTTCAGTTGGTTTTTTACTAAAATACTTAGCGGCCTTGGCGCGTTTAACCAGCCGGCTTTGTTGTGCCAGCCTGCTGAAGCGTCTCATTAAAGAGCCGACGCTTTCGTTTGGTTTTTTTTTAACTTCCATGAGAACCTCCTTTCATAATTTAAATTTTAGTTTTTTAAACGTTGTTTTAGTGCGTCTATTATTTTTTCATGAGGAATTGTTTCTTGGACTCCTGAATCCATCTCACGCAAAATTACAGTTTCTTCTAGTGCTTCTTTTTGGCCAATTATTAGGGTGTATTTTATGCCTAGGCGATTAGCTATTCGTAACTGTGATTTAATACTATCCCGACCGAATGAAGCTCTTGCAGTTATGTTGTGCTTTCGGAGATCTTCAAACAGAACTAAGCTTTTTCTTTTTGCCATTTCTCCAAGCTGAATAATAAATACTTTGGGATGTGAGTGATGCTCCGGAATTGATATCCCTTCGTTTTTTAAGGTGAGTATCAACCTTTCTATGCCTACAGACCAACCCACGGCTGGAGTTTTTGGTCCGCCAAGTAAATTAACCAGCTTGTCGTACCTGCCACCCCCACAAATAGCCCATCTGGGTGATTCCACTCCTTCTTTTTCTTCTGGCCAAATTTCAAAAACAGTCCTTGTGTAGTAATCCAATCCTCGAACTAGTTTTGAATCGATCAAATATGGAATTTTGACTTCATCTAAAAATTCAAGCAGATGCTTAAAGTGTGCTTTGCATTCGGCATCAAGGTGATCAACTATTTGCGGCGCTCCATTGCCCAGTTCTTTACAGGATTCTTCTTCGCAATCAAGAAGTCTTAGCAAGTTAGTTTTAAATCTTTTTTTGCATTTATTACACAACCTTTTATTTTTATTGCGATAGTAATCTTTTAGAGCCTTAAGGTAGTGAGGTCGGCAATTGCCATCCCCTATAGAATTGATTTTGACGGTTAAATTTTTTAAGCCCAGGCTTTCAAAAAATTTGTAAGCTATAAAAATAAGCATGGCATCGGTTGCCGCATTATCATCTCCGAAAGACTCGGCGCCTAGCTGATAAAATTGTCTAAAACGACCAGCCTGAGGGTTGTCGTGTCTGAACATCGGTCCGAAATACCACAGTTGAACTGGGTGAGGCATTACAGACATGCCATGTTCAATGTATGCCCTAACGATGGAGGCGGTATTTTCGGGTCTTAAAGACAGATCATCGCCACCCTTAGTTTTGAAATTATATAATTCCTTTTCTACTATATCTGTTGATTCACCGACGGAACGCATAAAAAGTGATGTATGTTCAACTATCGGTGTATCTATTTTTTCAAAACTATAGTCACCTAATAAGCCGGAAGCCTTTTTTAATATAAATTGCCAAAAAGGCTGATCGGCCGGTAGAATATCGTGCATGCCTTTCGTTGATTGTATTAATAGTTTTGCCAAAATTATGAATTAAACTATTGATGATCCAGGATACATTGCGCATCAAAGACAATTTTTTGGTAGTTTAATTGTTGATTTAGTAATTTATTGTAGATATTACACCGAACTTATCAATAGGCCAGGCTCTAAAAAAAACCTTTCCTGTTATCAGTGATTTATTTAACGTCCCCCAGCGTCTTGAATCTGAACTGCGCATCCTGTTATCACCCAGAACAAAGTATTCAGAGGGATCTAATTTTATTCTCATATTTCCTGTCGTAACCTGACTTTTATCTAAATAAGTTTCATTTAAAATAAAACCACGGGAATTTTGTTTGTTGTATATTATAATCTTATTATCTTTAATTTCGAGCGTTTCTTCTGGTAAGCCGACTATTCTTTTTATAAAAAATTGTGATTTATCTTCTGGAAAACGAAATACTATAACATCTCCTCTTTTTGGATCATTAAATCGATAGCCTATTTCGTCTATTAACACATAATTGCTATCTTCAAACGTAGGTTCCATTGAGGCACCTTTTACAAAAAATGGTTGTACTACGAAGTATCTTATAGGAACTATGATTGCAAAAGATATGACTACAATCTTGATCGTTTCCCAGATAAAAGCAAGCGCCTCTTGGCGCGATTGCTGTTTTAAGTTTTGTTCTGGTTGCGGAAGTCCTTCTTGCATTTTTCTTAATTATAACAGAAAAATTGGTCTTTGCAAGCCTTGTTTTTTAAGATATATTTAGATTATGAATTCCGTAATGACTTGCTCTTGCGTGATATTCGAATGAACCATAAATCAACCGTTTACAGTAGCGCGATGTGTTATTTAACGTATGTTTTTAACATATAGGCTATGTAAATTTTAGAAATGAAGATAATCGTTGGCTTGGGAAATCCTGGCAAAGAGTATGACAATACTAGGCACAATATCGGATTTGCGTTAGTGGATTTAATTGCTAAAGACAGCGATACTGATTTCGAATTGAATAAAAAGCTGAACTCCGATATTGCTAAAGTTCATTTTGCCGGTAAGTCGGTTATTTTGGCTAAGCCGCAAACTTTTGTAAATAAGTCAGGAGAAGCAGTGAAGAAGTTGAAGCTTTTTTATAAAGCTAAACCGGATAGTATAGTTGTTATACAGGATGACCTAGATATTGAATTTGAGAATTTTAAATTATCATTTGCCAAGGATTCTGGTGGTCATCGCGGAGTGCAGTCTATAATTGATAATCTCAAGACAAATAAGTTTTGGCGATTAAGAATCGGCACGGCCAATCGTAAACTAAAATCCGCTCGTCATCAAAAAACACTAAAAGCTAAAAAAGAATCTGTCGGAGATTTTGTTTTGGCTAAACTTACTTCAGTCGAGCAGGCCGAATTTAAAAAAGTAATAAAAAAGGCATTAGAAAGATTAGCAGAATCGTTGTAAAAATAAAAAATCCTGCGATCGCAGGATTTTTTATTAGTCTTGGTTGTTGTTACCCCACCACAAAGAAGATATTTTATTAGTTCCTAGGAGGGCCAAACCAATATTTTTCTGATTGTGATGGGATGACAAAAACCAACCAAATCTCGGTATAGCAAGTACTGATTAGCGAGTCAAGCAAAATAATTAATAAAATTACTTTGTTTGCAAAAACTTTATTTTGCACTTAGTATTCATTGAATGTCTGATTATAATTTAAAATTTCTTAATGCCACAAATATTATTGCCAACGCAAAGGTCGGCGCACTGCAAGTCATACATGACAAGTTTGATGGTGATTGGGAGAGGGCGTGGCGTGCAGATTTAACTAAATACATTCCGCGCGATCGTGATATTGAGGGTAAGCTTGTAGCTCCAGATTATGCCAAGATGCAAAAACGAATTGATCCAGATAAAGAGTGGAGCAGGCTTGCTTCAAATAAAATAGTCGTCGTTACTATTCTTGATCAAGAATACCCAGAACTTTTGCGCCACATTCCCGATCCCCCATTCCTATTATATGTACGCGGTAATACCGAGGCTTGGACTAATCAATGCTTCGGTGTCGTTGGCACGCGTGCCTTATCCGAATATGGTAAGCGAGTCGTACCGCACATTACTCTCGATGTGGCGCGAGCAGGGTTTAATATCGTAAGCGGCTTAGCGGCCGGCATTGATACTCTGGCGCACAAAACCGCGCTCGAGGCAGATATTTCGACCATTGCTGTTTTGGGTACAGGCATTGATGATGCCACTATTTTCCCACCGCAGAATCTTGGATTAGCGCACAAAATTATAGAAAAAGGAGGGGCGGTTATTAGCGAATATGCCATTGGTACGCATGGAACTAAGTTTTCATTTCCACAGCGCAATCGGATTATCAGCGGGTTATCGCGTGGCGTGCTGGTAGTAGAAGCCGATGCAATAAGTGGAGCGTTGATTACGGCCAGATGCGCGGCTGAACAGGGGCGCGATGTTTTCGCTATCCCCGGAAATATATTTGCTAAAACTTCACAGGGCACGAATAATATACTAAAGAAGGGTGCTAAGATTGTAACTTGCGCAGAGGACATACTAGAAGAATATGAACTGGAAGTGAAAAACAAAAAAATAAAAGTAAAAATTAAAGCAGATAATCCGGCTGAAGAAAAGATTTTGGCGGTGTTATCCAGTGAGGCAATTGGAATAGATGATATAATAAGGCAGACCGAATTGGCGGCACATGAAGCGAATGCGGCGCTGACGTTGATGGAGTTAAAAAAGAAAGTTAAAAATTTAGGCGGGAAGTTTGTGTTGTACCAATAACTAACTCAAAAATTACATGGTAAAACCGCGCTTTACCGACCGGCTCCGCAAACCCTTTTTGTTCGACGGAGCTCACAAAAAGTGTTTGCCTCCGCCGGGCAACCCACTTCACCCCGCCAAGGCGGGGCAAGCTAGTGCTTATCTTGGCAATCTGCGAACGATAAAGACCGCTACGCTCCCGAAGTGTAATTTTTGAGAAGATTGGGTAAAACAAAAACCTGCCTAAGAGGTAGGTGGCAGGTGAAGTAAGTAGTATTGAAATGTCAGAATGAGTGCGATTTTGTCGGGGAGCTTAAATTAAGGTTTGCCCACGACTGCTCGCGGCTTATTTTTAAGATCAAGTAGCGACCTTGATAAAGTCGCATGACTTAAGTCGCTTTTAAAAAGGTCGTTTCGGGAACGAACATCAATAGTTGGGATATCCTTAACGTTGGGAAGCCCGTCTAAAAAAATGTCAAATTCTTTGGTTCTTAAGTCTGAAACTACGTATCGAACGATTTGCGCATTATCCGGGCCGTTAAAGCTAAGGATAAAATCTACGTCGTTATCTTGGTATCTAGCAAACGGCGCTATTTCATAGGGGGGAAGCAATGTTAATTCCGCAATATGAGATTTGGAGAAGAAAATAAACACCGCCGGTATTATAGAAAAAATCATAGGCAATACCATTGCTCGTAGCATGGCAATCAAGGGGGTGGAATAAATCTTTCTAAAGTCAACTTCATAAGCGACCATTCCGAAGAGAAAACCAATTAAGGTTACGCATAATATAGAAAACCATATTTTTAAAAAGCCAAATTTGCCACCCATGGGAACTCCTTAATTTGTGAAACAACTATTAGTATGATAACAATATAACCTAACTATGTCAAACCTAGTAATTGTAGAATCACCGACTAAAGCTCGCACAATCAGCAAGTTCCTTGGGAGCGGGTTTTTGGTGCGGTCATCAATGGGCCATGTGCGGGATTTGCCCAAATCAACCATGGGCATAGATATAGAGCATGGCTTCAAGCCTAAGTACATGATTCCGGCTAAGGCAAAGCCGGTGATTGCCGAACTGAAAGAGGCTGTCGGCAAATCAGACAAGATAATACTTGCAACTGACGAGGACCGCGAAGGAGAGGCTATTTCGTGGCATCTTTTAGAGGCGCTTGGAATAAAAGATGATAAGCATGTTGAAAGAATTGTTTTTCATGAGATTACCAAGTCGGCGATTGAGGAAGCGCTCAAGCATCCGCGTAGTATTGATTATAATCTCGTTGATGCTCAGCAGGCGCGACGCATGTTAGATCGACTTGTTGGTTACGAGCTCTCGCCTTTTTTGTGGAAAAAAATCCGATATGGTCTGTCGGCTGGTCGCGTACAGAGTGTGGCATTGCGATTGGTTGTTGAGCGTGAGCGTGAGATACAAAGTTTTAATAAACAAGAGTATTGGTCAATCGAGGCTGACCTTTCGAAAAATAATCCGCCAGTTGGCGGACATAAATTTCGGGCTCGTTTAACGAAGATAAGTGACAAGCTAGTCGGTAAGCTCGACATTCAAAACCAAGCGGAAGCTGAACAGGTAGTTGGCGATTTGAGCGGTGCAGATTATAAAGTGGCGGAGGTTACTCACAAGGAGGTTTCTCGCAACCCCTCTCCCCCCTTTACTACCTCGACCCTTCAACAAGAAGCCTCGCGCAAATTTGGTATGTCAGCTAAGCAAACCATGATGATCGCTCAGCAGTTGTATGAGACTGGCTACATAACTTACATGAGAACCGATAGCCACAACCTAGCCCAGTTCGCCCTAGATCAAGCGAAGTCTGTTATAGTCGAACATTTTGGCAAGGAGTATATCCTGAGTGAGCCACGGCGGTATGCAACTAAATCCAAGGGAGCCCAAGAAGCTCACGAAGCTATACGACCAACAGATCTAAGTCAGAGACCGGAGTTGATTAAGGGTGCTTTTGATCCGCGTCAGTTTAAGCTCTATGATTTGATATGGAAACGAACCATCGCCAGTCAGATGCAACAGGCAATTTTTGATCAGACAGCGGTGGATATAGAAGCTCAAAACCACAGATCACCCAACACAAATTCCAAATTTACTTTTCGTGCCAATGGGCAAGTAGTTAAATTCGATGGATTCATACGTGCTTATACCGAAGGCAGAGATGAAAATGATGAAGATGAGATTGAAGGTGTACTGCCGGAATTAGAATCGGGTGAGGTATTAAAGTTATTAGAGCTTCTTAAGTTGCAACACTTTACTGAGCCGCCGCCTAGATATAGCGACGCAACGCTGATTAAAGCTTTGGAAGCTCATGGAGTTGGAAGGCCATCTACTTACGCGCCGACATTGGCGACCATTCAGGATCGTGATTATGTTGAAAAATTTGATCGCCGCTATTTCAAGCCAACAGAGATCGGTTTTTTGGTCAATGATATGTTGGTTGAGAATTTTCCGCAGATTGTTGATATAAATTTTACCTCGCATATAGAGGAAGAGTTTGATGATATAGCAGAGGGTAAAATAAAATGGGTACCGGTTATTGAAGAATTTTATTTGCCGTTTAAAAAAAATCTTGACGAAAAATCAGCTAGCGTAGATAAGTTAGTAGAAGAATCAACCACGCCATGTCCGCATTGTAGTAAGATGATGATAATTAAGTTTGGACGAAGCGGTAAGTTTTTGGCATGTCCGGAACCCGGAAGTAAGGTGACTCAACCCCTGCCCGAGGAAGCGGCAATGATAAAAACTCTGGAGGAAAAAACCAAGGAGGAGCACTGCCCTCTTTGCGGCAAAGCAATGAATGTTAAGCGTGGGCGATTTGGATATTTTCTTGGTTGCTCCGATTATCCTAAATGTAAGGGCATAGCCAAAATACTAAATAAGATAGGATTTAAGTGTCCGAGTTGTACTTCGACTGGCTCAGCACAAGTTGGAGATTTGGTTGAGCGTAAATCGCGAGGCCGTGGTCGTGTATTTTACGCCTGCAGTCGTTTTCCTGAATGTAATTTTTTGACCGGCAAAAAGCCTGAAAATGAAGATGATTTAAAAAAAGCATTTGAGGAGTGGAAGGCCAATCCGCCGAAATCCAAGAAGACTTATGGTAAAAAGAAAGCAGTTGAAAAAAGCATAAAAACAGAGTAAATTAGTGATATTGGAGACGTGTCAGACCACCGCCAGAGGCGGGGCCCCGCCAGTAGGCGGTGGGCGGTCTAATGTGCCTATGTTCCATACTTATATATTACAAAGTGAAGAAAGTGCTAAATATTACATAGGATCAACGGGTGATCTCGAGAAAAGAATTAATCGTCATAATGCAGGTAGAAATAAATCTACAAAATCACAGAGACCATGGCGATTGGTATATAAAGAGTTTTTTACAACGAAACAAGATGCATATCGTCGAGAAATGGAAATCAAGAGCTATAAAGGGGGTAACGCTTTCAAAAAATTAATCTAAAATACGGAGACGTGTCAGAGCGGTCTAATGTGCCTCTTTGCTAAAGAGGTGAGCCTTTAATCGGGCTCCGGAGGTTCGAATCCTCCCGTCTCCGCCAAAATTCGGAATTCAAATTTCCGCCAAAAATATGGTCGGCGCGAAGC
>JBBUDS010000033.1:21725-26673 GCA_038057175.1 Patescibacteria group bacterium | reverse complement strand
CGCCCCAGCGGGCTCGGCTCATCTTTTTACGTAACCGCCATTTGTCAAGATGTTCCCCTTCGACAAGCTCAGGGTCAATCGTTGACAAAACCATGCTGGCGGTTACTTCAGAAGTCCCAAAAGGTAATACGGCCTCGCTCAACACACAAAGTTTGTCTGGCAGGAGTGATTTCAAAGATGCGGTGGCTTATACAAGTTTTGATTTAAAAAGTCACTAAAATATTAGCTTGTTACCTAATTTTTCGTCATTCGTCTGCCGACTTATAAATTAGCGGAATAAACGTTAAGAATTGTCGGGTAACGCAAGGGTTGGTCGGAAAACGCGTAGAAAGCGATCCGCCATCTGGCGGAGAAGCTTTCAAGCGGCAAACGGGGAACCAACCCGTGTCCGACAATTTAGTTGACTCCGCGTGATTTATTGGAGAGCATGACGTTGAAAGAAAAATTAGGTAACAAGCTAGATAGTTTAAAAAAAATAAAACACCCGGGAGAGCGAAAGCTGCAGTTGCAGTCGCTCTATCCCGGGAGGGTGCTGATTTTCATCCGCGACGGCACCTTAGCCGCGAATATAGCCGGCCAGCCGGCAACGAACTTGATACGAACCTTGCTTCCTTCGACAAGCGAAGGGTTGCCCCGATAACTTACTTGATCTCAATCTCGCCAAAGGCGGAGAGATAAGGGCGGGGTTCGTGATCTTGAACTGGAAAGCGGAGCTGAAAGGTGCGTGTTGCGCTCTTACCGCCTTTTGCTCACAACATACTCGAAGGGGGCTAATAGCGGAGTCCTGAACTCGCAGGTAGGATTCCCTAGAACCCTACATACTCTCAGCTTGTATTAATTATAGCATAATATCGTATGCATTGTCAACCTACCGTGGTAAAAATCATTAAAAAACGTTAAAAATAAGCGCTTTTCAATACTTTAATGTCAGATTCTCATAAAAAATTAGCTAGAATTTTACGGACATCTGAGGATATGCTTTTGGAATTGGAACAAAGAATGAACGCCATAACTGGCAAAAGCGGAATAATGGATAAGGTGGTAATAGAGATAGATACGTTGGTTGGTAGAACGATAGAGGAACTGGGTTTGTCTGGTCAGGAATTCGTGGATGCTAAAACAGTCTATGGCGCTCTTGTTAGCCGTCTTGAGCATACCGACGAACATCTTTATAATTTTTTAGATAAGCCGGATTTGACTAAGATGTCTATGCTCTGTGGTAAGCTTTGTGAAACAGCGATGTTGGTTAATAAGCCTAAGCCCGGTTTTTTTGTAAAAAAAGAGAAGGCTGTGGAATTATTGAGCAAATTTCCACCGCAGAATCTTTTGAATCATTTTGGTTGTACGAGTGTATCGGAGCTGGTTGATAAACAGGGGTTCGAATCTGTTTTTAGCGCTTTGCGTTTTGCGCAGGATCAGAAGTGGATGCACGAGTTTTTTGATAAGGCTTATGACAATCTAACACCAGATGATTTTGAAGAAAGGGACGTTCAACTTAAGGTGTTAGAACCGGAATGGCTGGATGTTGCTGAAAAATTTCTTGAAAAAAAATATCACAATGTCAGTCACTTGAAAGAGCTAGGTATTATTTTTGTCATTCCTTTAAAAATTGATACCCCCGGTGAGACAACGCGTTTATTTACTTTAATTTTGCACTATCTTAACGAAGTGCCGTTTTATTCCAAATTATTTAAGAAGTTCGCGGGAGAATCTGATTTTATAACTAAGTTTAAATCTTTGTTGCGCGGTGATGTTTCTGAATTACCTAAGCCTAGTGATAATAGTATTCGCATTGTTCAGCGATATCTAGCAAAAGATAATCCTGACGATTTTCGTTTGCAGGAACCCCATATTAATCCGGAGGCGGAGCACTGGTATAAAGCAGAGGGAGATATGGAAAGGATGCCAATGTTGATGGGTACGACAAGCCACGCCTTTAGTTACTGGCAAGGTCTGGATTTTATTGGAGACTTTTTCATGAACACGGCTAAAGGCGAAGATGAGCTCGTAAGTTTTGACTTGATTGATTTGATAATGTCCCTCGTTCAAAAGGGCGAGATAAAATATCTATATCATCAGCAGGAGGCGTTGTGGAATAAGATTTTCATAGAATATCTCGGACGTGAAAAGATTGAGGAGTTAGTAGAAGAAAATATAATTGAGGGATTTATCCCGTTAGAGACAACTTGAACTGTATTAATTAGCGAGGTGCCGGGCAAATTATTTCTTGCGTGATAAATAAAAACCTATATTCAACGGCCATGAAAGCATGGTCTGTCTCTAACGGGATTTATTAAATTATAATTATAGTTATACAGCCAGCAGGAGCTTTGTTTTTTCTTACAACATCTGTCCCCGGCAAATAATATATCGATTTTCTAGTCTTTCTAGATGACCTCAAATGTGATCTCATCACCGAAATCCTTCGAAAATCGATATTTATTTGTACCGTGCCATCTGAATGAAGAAAAAACAAAGCTTCTGCTTCGTGTTAGAATCATGCTCTTTGCACAACCCCTGTCTAAGAAATCATTCATGGCAGACTTTGGTAACAAATAAGACGAGCGAGCAGCGGAAAGCCGAGACCGTACCCCTCCCAAGTTTTGTTAATACAAAATTTGGGAGGGGGAGGAAAGCTCGGAAGGGTTCCGCGTCAGCGAGCGAGTTATATTTGTCAAAGTCGAATGTTGATTTTGTGACAGGGGTTGTGCAAAAATATCAATCAAGAATATGAAAACACTAAAACAATATTTTCAGGAGGCGGCGGCGGGTCGGTGGGCGATCGGGCATTTTAATTTTTCAACTGGCGATCAGTTGCGGGCGATAGTTGATGCGGCGGCGGAGTCGAAGTCGCCGGTTATGGTTGGTACCTCGGAGGGCGAGGCAGAGTTTATTGGTTACGATCAGGCTGTGGCCTTGGTGCGTTCGTATCAGACTGAAGGCCACGCGGTTTTTTTGAATGCAGATCACCACAAAAGCGTTGAGACTTGTCAGGCTGCTCTTCGTGCCCATTATGACACCGTTTTGGTAGATGCTTCAAAATTACCATACGAAGAGAATGTCGCTTTAACAAAAATGATTGTTGCCAAGGCGGCATTTAATTCTAAACGCAATTTTAATCCTGCTAACCCTCATATATTAGTGGAAGGGGAGTTGGGTTATTTGCGCGGTAGTTCAGAGGTGCAGGAGTCAGTTGAAATTAGTCCTAACGACTATACCAAGCCAGAGCAAGCGGCTGATTTTATAACTCGAACTGGCGTGGATCGTCTGGCGGTTGTGTTCGGCAATATTCACGGCATTGTTACGGAGCAGGAGGAGCATCTAGACATCGAGCATCTCAAAAAGATAATCCAAGCTGTGCCTGATATGCCGCTCGTGCTACACGGAGCTTCCGGTCTGCCGGCCGAAGAAATAAAAATGGCGATCCAAAACGGAATCGTCAACGTCCACATCAATACCGAGCTTCGCGTGGCCTATCACGACGAACTACGTAAGGAGCTTGAAAGTAAGCCCGATGAAACCACGCCCTATAAATACCTTGATTTAGCCTTCAAAGAAGTTAAGAAGATGGTCAAGGAAAAATTGGAGTTATTCGGCTCAGCCGGGAAAATTTAGCTTGCTCCTGCCAATTTTTCTTTGTTTGTTCTCGCTTACAAATATTTATCAAATTTTCTCGTTTTTCTGGATGAACTCAAATGTGATTTCATCAGCAAAAAACTTCAAAAATTTGATAATATTTGTTCCGGCTCGCCCAGAAAAGAAAAATTGGTAGGAGCTCGCTATAAAATTGGTTTTGTATTTTCAAAAAATATAAAACCCCTGGGTAGGGGCGTTTTAGTAAACTTCTTGGAACACTGACTCATAATGTTTCTCTTCTGCCTCATGTATCAGCTGGTTTAAAAAGACAATCAATTGCCGGGCAGTTTTTTGTTCGGCTTGATTCAGGGATGTATTTTCGGAACAACTCAACCGTTCAAGCAAAGATAAAAAACCTTGCATACCTGTCTGAATCTCATTTTTAGTCGCATTGCGCTTGACCGCCTCGAACCAATGCCAGGCCACCATAAGAGTGTGCAGCTGCGCCACCTCATGATCAACGGACGAATCTCCGGTGTTCTGTTTAAGTGTAATTTTAAACAACTTTCGTACGTCACTTAAAACACCCTTGGGAACCTGCCCAGCTATGCCTTCATTTTGCAAAGCAACTGCTAGTAACTTTTGAACCACAGAGGCACTATAACTCCAATGGGAAGCGTCATGGCAACCAATATTAGGAACCACCATAGACATATTATTCTCCCAAAAATTCAATGTGCTTTTAGGATAGTACCATCCGCCATAATTTAAGTCTAGATTCCAAATTAAAAAGTTCCCTAATCGGGAACTATTTTAATTAGCGGATCCTTTGGTTTTTCAATTTCTAGAACAAGTCGTTCTGTTTTTAGATACCACTCAAGATAACACAGCAAATCCTGCCAGATACCAAAATTCCTAGACATTTCTTTTATTGCTTGTTTTCTTTTGCCGATAGCGCCCAATGCGAAAAAATCTTGCCCCATCCTTTCCAAGTCAATTAAAGCATATTTATTTTTGGCTATTCTTAGATAAAAGCCGGCTAGTAAAAGCATTTGGCATCCGGCAATTTCCATGAATTCCGGTATTTTTCTATTCTCTTGATTAATAATGAACTCATCGTGTATTTTTGCTAGACTATTAAATGTTGGGAAAAATAATCTAGATTCAGATGTGGATTCCAATGAGAATCTAGTCATCGTTCTGGCAACATAATGAATTTGCAGCATGTCGACTCTAGGGTGTGGCTCGGCTATTTTTTAAGATTTTCCAGCCAAAATTCTAGAGCGAATCTTTTGCCAGAAGATCTATTCCCACTAAGAGTTCTTATGAGCTCTTCGCTGTTTAATTTTTCAAAGTTCATGATATCCTCTTG
>JBBUDS010000033.1:11203-21625 GCA_038057175.1 Patescibacteria group bacterium | reverse complement strand
TACGTCTCCATCTTGGACGACATAATCACGACCGACGACTTTGAGTTTGCCTAATTGGCGGGCTTGGCTCCATGAGCCAGTATTTAATAATTCCTGCCAATTAATTACTTCTGCTCGGATGAATTTTTGTTCGAAATCCGTATGTATAGCTCTAGACGCCTGTGGCGCAGTTACTCCACTCTTGCAAGTCCACGCCCTTGTTTCATCTTCACCGGTAGTTAAGAAGGTTATTAAGCCCAGCGTGTGATATGCTTTTTTGATTAAGTTGTCCAAGCGGCTTTCTTTTAAACCAATATCGTCCAAGAATATTGCCTGTTCTTCGGCGGATGATTCTGAAAGTAATAATTCAAAAGTGCTTGTCATGACCACGAAATCATTACCGCCAATTGCTTTCATGAGCTGTTCGTCTGGTTGCCAGCTTGCCCCGTCTTGGCGGTGGCCATTTTTTAACTGCGCCTCCGAAGCGTTGAGAACATAGATAAATTTTTTGTTGGTTAGGAGATTCAGCTCGCGAGCCATTTCTTTTTCCTTATCATCAAGATTAACATTGATAGCCAGCGTTCCGGATTCTAAGCCAGATTTTAATTTTCGCAAAGTTGACGCTTCAATTGCCGCTTTTGGATCGTTTATTTTTGTCTTTTCAGTACGCTTGGTCACTGTTTCTAGATCGGCCAGCATTAACTCCATATTTATTACTTCGATGTCATCGGCTGGGTCTATTTTTTTATGAACGTGAGTTATCTTTTCGTCTTCAAAGACTCTGACCACTTCAGCGATAGCGTCTACTTCCCGAATGTTGGCAAGAAATTTATTTCCTAAACCTTCGCCTTTTGCCGCACCTCTCACTAGGCCAGCAATATCAATAAACTCTATCGCCGTTGGTACGATTTTCGCCGAATGCGACATTTTAGCCAACAGCTCTAGTCGTTCATCGGGCACGCCAACAACGCCCACATTTGGATCTATGGTTGTGAATGGATAATTTTGAATATCAACCTGTTTTTTAGTCAGAGCCTTAAATAGGGTGCTTTTCCCCACATTCGGCAACCCGACGATACCAATTTTGAGCATAAATTAGATGATATCAATAATTATCAACATAAGCCACTTGCAATATACCCCCTAGGGGGTATATACTGTTTACATGATTGATAAAAATAAAAACCGCCTTATTAAAAGGCTTAAGATTATCGAGGGCCAGCTTCGCGGATTGCAGGATATGGTTATAAAAGATACCTACTGTATTGATATAATTACTCAAACGTCGGCAGTTAAGCAGGGACTTTCCAATGTTGAAGATTTACTGCTTGAAAATCATCTGGGTACGTGTATTTTGAAACAAATAAAATCCGGACAAACCGATAAAGCTAAAATGGAAATTTTAAAAGTTTATAAACTTAAGAGAAAATAATTTAAAAATAGATAGGACTTATGCGTTTAGCCAAGTTCGAGGCAAAAGGCGAGGATTTTACGAGCCATACTATAGTATGGTGAGTAACAATCCGAGACTTTTAACGAAGAAATTGGTTAAACCCTTGTGGCTTGAGCCACGATAAGCCCTAAGATTCTTGGGCTTCGTGGCGAAAGCGCATAAGTCCCAATGATAATAATATGCACACACAAACTTATGAAGTGATAGGAATGCATTGTGCTTCATGCTCCTCGATTATAGAGAAAACCTTTAAGAAGGTTGAGGGGGTTCAGTCGGTAGAGGCTAATTTTGCTACGGAGAAGGTTAAGGTTTCCTTTGATGAGTTAAAGATTAACCCCGTCGAGCTTTCAAAAAAGATTGAACCTCTGGGCTATTCTCTAGTCGTTAATGCCCCTATTTCTAATGGAATGAATATGTCAAATGAAGAGCACGCACTTCATGCGGGAATAGGTCAGTCAAAAAAAGAGAAGCTTGCTGAAGTCGCTGACATGCGTACGAAGGTCATATCGGTTATTCCACTTGTTGTTTTTAGTATTTTTCTAATGGTGTGGGATATGTTAGCTCAATTTAAAATTGTTTCGTCCGCTTCTTCTTTGTGGCAAGAATTTTTCCATCATTTACTCCCAGTATTTGCTACTTACACGCTTTTTGTTGTCGGCAAGTCATACTTGCTTGGTTTTTATCGGTTTTTAAGATATGGCAAGGCAAACATGGATACTCTTATCGGCATAGGCACATTTACAGCTTTTTTGTATAGTTTTATTATTACTGCTTTTGAGGAACCGCTGAAGCAATTTATAAATGTTGAACATACTTATTACGATGTAACTATAGTGGTAATAGCATTTATTACACTTGGTAAATATCTTGAAGCAAAAGCAAAGATAAAAACAGGTGATGCCATAGAAAAATTACTTAATCTACAAGTTAAAACTGCAACCGTGGTTCGTGATGGAAAAGAATTCGAAGTCTCTATAAATCAGGTGGTGCGCGGCGATCTGATCGTTATAAAGCCGGGAGCGAGAATTCCGGTGGACGGAGTGGTGATCGATGGAGCGTCATTTATAGATGAAGCAATGATCACTGGCGAATCGATGCCAATCGAAAAGAAGATCGGTGATACGGTTGTGGCCGGCACGATTAATACAACCGGTTCCTTTGTGTTTAAGGTTACTAAGATTGGATCGGAAACTCTTCTGGCCCATATTATAAAGATGGTTGAGGAAGCACAGGGCAGTCGCGCTCCCATCCAAGCTTTAGCTGATAAAATTTCATCAATATTTGTTCCGATTGTTTTGGTGTTAGCCTTTGCGGCATTCGGCGTTTGGTTATTGGTCGGTACTCAAGTGTTTGGTTTTTCACAAGCTCTTTCTTACGGGTTAGTTTCGTTTGTCGGCGTTCTTGTTATTGCTTGTCCGTGTGCGCTCGGCCTTGCGACTCCAACGGCAATTATTGTCGGAGTGGGCAAGGGTGCGAAAGAAGGTATTCTTATTAAAGACGCCGCGACGTTGGAGAAGCTTCACAAAGTGGACGTTGTTGTTGTTGATAAAACGGGAACCATTACTAAGGGTAAGCCGGAACTTGTAAGCGTACAGAAAGCATCCGATCTTCCTGACGAAAAATTAATTTCAATTCTTGCTTCCCTTGAAAGCAAATCAGAACATCCAATCGCTCATGCTGTTTTAGAATATGCCAAAGCAAAAAATATCTCATTACGATCTATATCTCACTTCGAGATCATAAAAGGTAAGGGACTTAAGGCAATAATAGAAGATAAAGAATACTTTGCGGGTAATACGAAACTCATTTCTGATCTCAATTTATCTTATGACTTAAAAAATATAGAGACCCAAACTTTGGAAGGAAAAACGCCAGTTATCCTTGCAACGTCAAGCGAAGTGTTGGGAGTGGTAATGGTTGCCGACGCAATTAAGCCTGAAGCTGTTGAGGCAGTAAAAAATCTCCATAAGCTTGGAATTAAGACCGTTATGCTTACGGGTGATCATAGGAATACCGCATTCGCCATTGCAAAAGAGGTGGGAATTGACGATGTAGTAGCCGAGGTGCTTCCAGATGATAAACTCAATAAAATTAAAGAATTACAGAGTCAAGGTCATGTTGTGGCTATGGCTGGCGATGGTATCAATGATGCTCCGGCTCTCGCGCAAGCCGATGTTGGTATTGCGATGGGGACTGGAACGGATGTCGCGATAGAAACCGCAGGCATCACGCTTTTGCATGGTGATATTTCTAAATTAGTAAAAGCAATTAAACTTTCTAAGTTCACCATGCGTGGTATAAAACAAAATCTTTTTTGGGCGTTTATTTATAATATTATTGGTATTCCGCTTGCCGGAGGATTATTTTTTCCAATTTTTGGCTGGCTCCTTAATCCGATATTTGCTGGACTTGCGATGGCATTTTCGAGCGTATCGGTCGTCGGCAATTCATTAAGATTGAAAGCTAAAAAATTATAAATTAATAAAAACAGTATAAATATTATGATGAAAACATACACATTTCATGTTGGTGGTATGCATTGTAAGGCCTGTGTCGTACTGACCGAAAGCGAGCTAAGTGATGTTGCTGAAGTATCAAAAGTAAAAGCATCACTCGAACATCTAAGTGTTGAAGTAACTGGTGAATTTGGAGACAAGGAGCCAGAACATATTGCCAGAGACTTAAGTGAAGTGCTTAAACCGCATGGCTATACGCTTTCTTTTGAAAAACAAAATCATTCGGTCAAATGGTCTGATTTTAAATTGGCAGTACCTATTTCGATCGGGTTTATTTTGTTATTTATTATCCTTCAAAAACTCGGGGTTGTTAATTTGATAACTGCATCCGATGTTAATTATGGGACGGCGTTTGTTATTGGTCTGATTGCTTCAGTTTCGACGTGCATGGCTGTAGTAGGGGGGTTAGTTCTTTCGGTGTCTGCCAATTTTGCTAAAGATGGAAATAGAATCAAGCCGCAAATATTTTTTCATATTGGTCGGCTTGTTTCTTTTTTAATTTTAGGCGGAGTCATTGGTATGATTGGATCCGCCTTTCAGCTTAGTACTGGCGGGGTAATTATTTTAGGTTTATTTGTTGGAGTTGTGATGTTTATTCTTGGAATTAATTTACTTGACGTGTTTCCATGGGCTAAAAAACTTCAACTCACTACCCCGGCTTTTATTGGTAAACGAGTCCAAGGATTTAGAAAAATAAATCATACCCTAACACCATTAATGATTGGCGTAGCCACATTTTTTCTTCCGTGTGGATTTACTCAATCAATGCAGATTTATACGCTTACTGCGGGAAGTTTTGTGACGGGTGCGTTTCTGATGTTTTCTTTTGCCGTTGGAACACTGCCTGTCTTAGCGCTTATCAGTTTTAGTTCTCTTGGGGTGCATAATAAATTAAAATCTGGTTTATTCTTCAAAACCGCTGGATTGATAGTCATATTTTTTGCTATATTTAATATCATTAATAGTTTAGTGATAGCGGGATGGATTCCTGCAATATTTAATTTTTAAAAATATGAAGTTAACTTTTATTTCTATAATTATTGCGATTATTTTTATAGGAGGATCTATTGTTTTTAAAAATAAAAACGATAGCAAGGCAGGTAGGGCTAATAATGTTACAATTATTGACGGGAAACAAATTATTGATCTTCAGGCCAAGGGAGGGTACAGTCCCAGAAGGAGTATTGCTAAGGCAGGGATGCCAACTATTCTTATAGTAGATACAAGTGGAACTTTTGATTGTTCGTCTGCGATTCGTATTCCCAGTTTGAATATTTCCAGAAATTTACCGTCTTCCGGAACTACTGAGATTGACCTGGGTAATCCTCGGGTCGGTATTCTTAAGGGTATGTGTAGTATGGGTATGTATCCGTTTGAGATTAATTTTAAAAATTAAACTTTTTTATGTTAAATCGACCGTCAATACTATCTTTGAGAAATATGATTTTTGGAGTAGAGGACAGTTTGGTTTCTACCGTGTTATAATAAAAATATGAGTAAAAATTTCAATATTAAATATCTAATGCTCTCGTTGTTGGTTAGCATGCTCTTTTTTGATTTTAATTTTGTTTCTGCGGCTAGGCCAAGAGATTTTGGTTTGAGCGATGGCGATACTATCAGTGCGACTGGCTCCGAAGATCCAGATATTTATATTATTAACGATTCTGGATATAAAAGGTTATTTTTGAATCCAGCCATCTTTAACTTTTACGGCCATCTTGGCGGATTTGCTAAAGTTAAAACTGTTTCATCAAATATACGCGATGCCTTTCCCACCTCCGGGCTGTTTCGCAACTGTGAAACCAACGATGAAAGAGTCTATGGAGTAGAATCTACCGGCGAAGATACGGGTGTTCTTCGTTGGGTTAATACCACTGGCACACAAGCAGTGATTGATGATCCTAATTTTTTCCAAAAAATATTTTGTATTAATAATAATGAATTTAATTGGTACTCAAAAGGTTCAAATTATAATTCGGTAAATCAAATTCCTAGCTATTCTCGAAATATAACCGGAGGAACTGCAAAAAAATTAACCGAGTCTAACGTTTATACAATTGAAGACGACGGAACAATAATATCATCCGGTGTTCCCAGTGACCGAGGCATAGTTGATAATTTTATAAACGAAGCAGCAGTTGTAAATAAATTTTTCAAAGAATATCCAACTGCTTCAGATTTTTATGATTTTGTGGTTATTCTTACAAACTTCAAATCCCCCAATACCGGGCACTTCACTCACGCAAAGGATTTAGACTTGGGAATTAGCGATTACCAACCAGCTTACGATTTGCAGCATATTTACCAACTAACTGGGTATGGTGGTCAAGGCAAGTTCAAGGGGTATGCCTTAATTCCGGACGCGTACGGTACTGTTGATGATAATTTTTATATTCTCGTTCATGAACTTAGTCACCGATGGCTATTTTACTTCAAAAATTCAGGAATAATAGACGCCAATCTGGCTCACTACAAAAACAACGCTAATACGATAACGAACGAAGCTGGTATTGCCTACGGTGATCCCAATGGCGGTGGCAGTTTAGCGCCTAATTCCTCCGTGCCCGGTTATTGCTTGAGTTCCGGCTCTCCTAATAAATATCGTTTTACAAGTTTAAGTTTGTATCTAATGGGCTTGGTCCCGCCAGAAAAAACCATACCGATTAAATATTATGAAACATCAGACGATTGGTCGGATAAAGGCACGCCTTGTACTGAAAAAAGTTTTTCAGTACAAAATGTAATAAGTCTAGCTGGACAACGGAATCCAGGTTACTCCAGCAGTCAAAAAGATTTTTCTGTGGCATATATTACATTGACACATAAAGGGGAGAAACTAAGTGATGCTTACGTGCAGAAAGTGAACCACATTGTTAATAATTTTCCTACAAAATGGAACGAGGTTACAAATTACAAATCAAAGATTAACGGGAGAGGTACAATTAGGTAACCATTCCCGGGTCCATATTCTTAAGGGTATGTGTAGTATGGGTATGTATCCGTTTGAGATTAATTTTCAAAACTAAACATTTTTATGTTAAATCGACCATCGGTACTATCTTTAAGAAATATGATCTTTGGAGTAGAGGACAGTTTGGTTTCTACCGTGGGTTTGTTGGCTGGAATAACAATTGCCGGTATTTCGCGTCAAACTATTTTGCTTACAGGTATTATTTTAATTTTTGTGGAGGCTCTTTCTATGGGAGCGGGGAGTTTTTTATCAGAATATTCAGTAGAAGAATATGCACGACAGGGCAGGGTGTCAGCCCGCAAATCAATTGGCGGAGGAATTATTATGTTTTTTTCGTATTTTATTTCCGGATTTATCCCGTTGTTTCCATATATTATTTTTGAAGCTAGCTTGGCGTTTTGGGTGTCTATAGGATTTTCTTCGGTCGCTCTTTTTGTTCTTGGTTTTTTGCAAGCAAAACTTTCAAATTCGAGATCCATTGTTAGCGGTGGAAGAATGTTGATGGTGGGGGGCGTAGCTATTGTGGTCGGTGTTTTGGTGGGTAAAATAGTCCAGTAATCGCATAAACAAATTTTATGAAAGAAGAGTATAAAAATATAAAATTGGTTGTTTTTGATCTGGACGGGACGCTAGCTCCAAGTAAAGAGAGTGTTGATGCGGAGATGGCTTTACTTATTCAGCAATTGCTTGAAAAAAAACTCGTTGCTGTTATTGGTGGCGGGAAGTATGAACTATTTGAGCAACAGTTAGTATCAAAGCTAGACTTATCAGAACAGTTATTAAGTAAACTTTTTTTATTTCCAATGACCTCAACTGTTTTTTATAGGTATAATAATGGTGCTTGGCAGCGGGTTTATAATATCGAATTTTCTTCTGAAGAAAAGAAAAAAATACTCGACGCATTTGATAAAGCATTTGTCGAACTTAATTATCATCCGGAAGATACATACTGGAAGGTAGTGGAAGACAGGGGATCGGAGATAACTTTTTCTGCGTTGGGTCAGAATGCCCCGGCGGATCTTAAAATAGAGTGGAATAAAGAAAATTCGGAATTTAGATTTAAAATAATAGAAATATTACATAAATATATCCCAGAGATGGAGGTTCGAGCTGCTGGCCTTACCTCCATAGATGTTACTCATAAGGGAATAGATAAAGAATACGGCATGAAGCAAATAAAAAATCATCTCGGGGTTGATTTTGATGAGATGATTTTTATTGGTGATTCTCTTTATCCTGGCGGTAACGATGAACCGGTTTTGCGTACCGGAGTAACCTGTATAAAGATTGAGGGACCGGAAGACACCAAAAAAATAATAAGAGATCTAATATAATCAGATTAGGCCCATTTTTGTTTTAACTTCTTCGAGGGTCTTGTGGGCTATTTCTTGTGCTTTATTTTCTGATTCGATCAAGATACTGGTTACATAAGATAAGTCGTTTTCAAGTTTTTGACGTCTCTCTTGAATGGGTTTTAGAAAATCAACAATAATTTCGGCAAGATCGTTCTTGAACTCAACATACGATTTTCCGGAATATTGATTTTCTATCTGTTTTAGATTTTTTATAGATGGACTAAGTAGGGCATAAATATTCATCAGATTAGAAACACCAGGCTTTTTTTCTTCATCAAATAAAACTTCCTTGCCGGAATCAGTGGTCGCTTTTTTTATCTTTTCACGAATAACATTCGGGGGGTCAGCTAAGGCAATACCGTCATCACCGGTTTTAGACATTTTCTTACTAGGATCTTGTAATGACCTTATTCTTTGGCCTCCAGTTTTAGCGATTTTAACGGATTCAAACGTCTCACCAAACATATGATTAAATTTTTTGCCTATCTCGTTAGTTAAATCAATGTGCGCTTTTTGATCGTCGCCAACTGGCACTATGTTTGATTTATAAACCAAAATATCTGCCGCCATTAATACCGGGTAGGCGAGCAGACCAAGATGAGAATATTTGCCATGTGTTTGCTCGAGCTTTTCCTTGTATGTAGGCAATCGATCGAGCCAACTGATTGGCGTAATAGTATTAAAAATCCAGGCGAGTTCTGTATGAGCAGAGATGCGCGATTGTCTTACAAGTGGAGACTTATTGGGATCCAACCCTGCCGCGAGATAGTCTAGTATGACATCCATAACTTGCTCGTGATAGGTTTTTGGATCAAATGGCGTAGTAATGCCGTGATAATCCACCACGGCAAAAATAGCCTGATCGGTATCGGGCTTGTCTTGTAGTTCTATCCAATTTTTTATTGCGCCTAGATAATTACCTAGGTGTAACTTGCCCGATGGGCGTACGCCTGAAAAAATTCTATTCATAGAGTTAAATTATATTATTTTTTGATTTGAAAGACAACTTAAAAAAGGTTACCCTTTATTTAAATGATACTAATATCTAATACTCCAAAAGAAACCGGCTTAATTGCTCGTGATTTAATTAAGAAAAATATAAAAAAAATATTTAAAGAGCATGCAATGGTTATAGCTCTTGAGGGAGAGCTGGGTGCGGGTAAAACAACTTTTGCCAAGGCCTTCGCCAGGGCACTTGGAATTAAAGCTCACATAACCAGTCCAACCTTTGTTTTAATTAAAAATTACAAAGTTCATTTTGAGGATTACGAGTCTTTGATTCACATTGATGCTTACAGACTAAAAAACTTTAAAGATTTATTGCCACTTGGAATAAAAGAAATAATAACTAATCCTCGCAATATAGTCCTGATAGAATGGGCGGATAGAGTTAAATCGATATTACCAAAGAACTATATTAAAATACATATTGATCATATTAACGAAACCACGAGAAAAATAAATATTTTATGAATCCCGTTAGAGGTCTCGCCCGCGCGCTACGCGCGGTCTGTAAGACCTTGGGCGGGCTACCTCTAACGGGATGAAAAAATTAATCCTAATCGATGGTAATGCATTGGTACACAGAGCTTTTCATGCTTTGCCGCCATTGGCCTCACCTAAAGGCGTAGTTATAAATGCCGTTTTTGGTTTCAGCTCGATACTCATTAAAACGATCAAAGAATTAAAGCCTGATTATATTGCGGCGGCATTTGATTTAAAAGGTCCAACTTTTCGTCATGAAAAATTTGCAGAATATAAAATTCATCGTGAAAAAGCCCCACAGGAATTATACGATCAGATTCCTCTGGTGAAAGATGTATTAAAGGCTTTTGGCATACCCATTTACACAAAAGAGGGTTACGAGGCTGATGATTTGATCGGAACTCTTACTATTAAGGCCAAGGCCGTACAAGATACGCAGGTAATTATTACTACCGGTGATTTAGACGCATTACAGCTTGTAGATGGTAAAAAAGTTTCCGTTTTTACTTTGCGCAAGGGTGTAAATGATACCGTTATATATGATGAAGATGCCGTTTTTGAAAGATATGGTTTAAAACCGGAAAGCCTTAATGATTATCGCGGCCTCAAGGGCGATCCCTCAGATAATATACCCGGCGTGCCCGGAGTGGGGGAAAAAACCGC
>JBBUDS010000033.1:0-11103 GCA_038057175.1 Patescibacteria group bacterium | reverse complement strand
GCGGCCTATTTATTGAATCCTGATATAAAGGATTACGATTTTGATAAGGTTTATTATGCAGAATTTCAGGAAATGCCAAGTGTTAATCCTGCGCATCAACCAGCTAATCTCTGGAAATTAAAAAAACAACTTGAGATTAAGCTTGGCTCGGCTAAGTTGAATGATGTTTTTGAAAACATAGAGATGCCACTCATTCCAGTGTTGGCAGAGATGGAATTTAACGGTATTAAAATTGACACCAAATCTTTAGAAGTATTATTGAAGTCAACAACAAAGGAACTATCTAAGCTGGAAGATAAAATTTACAAGCTCGCCGGCGCTGATTTTAATATTAATTCCCCGCAACAATTGAGCGAAATTTTATACGAGAGACTTCAAATAAGGGGCAAGATACGAAAGACCGGTGGCGGAGCATTATCTACGGCCGCGCCTGAATTGGAAAAAATACGCGAAGAGCATCCAATTATCGATCAAATTTTACAGTATCGAGAATTGCAAAAACTTAAAACAACTTATATTGAGCCATTCCCACAGCTGGTTAATCCTGCTGATGGAAGAATTCATACTACATATAATCAAACTGGTGCTGGCACGGGACGCCTGTCGTCTGAGAATCCAAATTTACAAAATGTGCCAATCAAAACTGAACTCGGCCAGGAGTTTCGTAAGGCATTTATCTCAGAAGTTGGTTATCAACTAGTATCATTCGATTATTCTCAAATAGATCTTCGTGTCGCGGCTCATATGGCGCAAGATAAAAAGATGATTGATGTTTTCAGGCGGGGAGAGGATATACATACCGCAACCGCTGCCGAAATTTTTGAGGTTAAGCCGGAAGATGTAACAAAAGAAATGCGTCGACAAGCGAAGACGCTTAATTTCGGCGTGCTTTATGGTATGGGTTCGCTTGGATTTTCAAGAGCTGCGGGCGTTACGACTTTGAGGGCCAGAGAGTTTATTACGAAATATTTTGTTGATTTTTCCGGAGTAGCCGAATACATGGAGAGCATAAAAGAAAAGGCTCATCGTGACGGTTATGTTGAAACCATATTTGGTCGTCGTAGATCACTGATGGATATATATTCGACTATTCCACAAGTTCAAGCCCAAGCTGAAAGGATGGCGATCAACCACCCAATACAGGGAACTGCAGCCGATTTAGTTAAATTAGCTATGATCGGGGTTTTTAAATACATTCATGAAAATTCTATCACAGAAAAAGTGAAACTATTGCTTCAAGTTCATGATGAGCTTGTTTTTGAAGTTAAAACAGAGCTAGTTAAAAAGTTCGTTCCGGAATTTAAAAAAATCATGGAAAGCGTGCATAAACTTGATGTACCGCTAATCGTTGATGTAAAATATGGAGATAATTGGCAGGAGATGACAGCCGATGTCTCTTAATTCGGTTTTTGCGACTTTAAAATGCAGATGAAGCGAATTAATCGGAGACTAAATCAGTATTTGCTGATTTTTTTATTGTAATAGACAATCCGCATTCATTTGATTAGTATTTTAGTATTATCCAAATAATATGCCAGAATTACCCGAAGTAGTCCCGACCGCCTTAGGCGGTCGAGGATCCTCGATTTTTATATCACAGCAAGATTGTGATTAAAAATCGGGAAAACTATTGTCACTATGCCTGAATTACCAGAGGTAGAAACCATAGTCAGTGGTCTAAACCAAAAAGTGGTCGGATTTAAGATCGTGGGCGCTTGGACTGATTGGCCGCGCACGATAAAAACACATAGTTTGCCAAGTTTTGTTAAGGAAATAAAAGGACATAAAATTTTGCGTGCGCATCGGCGAGCGAAATATGTTATGTTAGATTTATCCGGAAGTAAGACCTTAATTATCCATCAGAAGATTTCCGGTCACTTGCTTTACGGAAAATGGAAAATAATCGACAAAAAAGTTGAACCAATAATCGAGGGTCCGATTAAATCCGATCCATATAACCGCTTCATCAGATTTATTTTATATTTGAGCAACGGTTATATGTTGGGGTTGTCTGATGTCCGACGTTTTGGCAAGGTTTTTCTGGGTGATACCGATAAGATTGAAAATATAAATGAAATTGGCAAGCTTGGGCCGGAACCACTAGATCCCAAGTTCACGGTTAAAAAATTTGTTGATCTAATGAGCCGCAGGAGAGGAGTGATTAAAAAAGTTTTAATGGATCCGTTCGTCATTGTTGGCATTGGTAATATTTATTCGGATGAGATACTTTGGTACTCCGGAATTGCGCCATTGCATCGAGTGGAAAAATTAACCGATAAAGAATTGGGCGTGATTTATAAAAATATAAAGTTTGTTTTAAAAAAAGCGATTAATGCCAGGGGTGATAGTCAGCAAGATTATCGTACGCTTGAAGGTAAGTTTGGTAATTATCAGAATATGCAGAAGGCATATCAGCTTACCGGAGAAAAATGCCAGAAGCGGGACGGGGGAATTATTAAACGTATTGTGGTCAATACACGCTCAGCACACTACTGTCCCATTCACCAGAAGTGAGGTTTACCCCTCACACTTATGCATGAGTGTGAGGGCGCGTTATTGTCCGGTATATCAAAGGTGACACAAGATGTTTTAATCATTGTCCGTTTTTGTGAGTAGCGGATGGAGGTAGCTTGGGATAAATAAAATTTTTTGATAAAATTGAGTAATGATAATCATTCAAATTTATAAAAAACATAGATTTTATATACACATAGCATTGGTTGCTGGTATAATTATAATTGGTTTTTTATTTTTACAATCTTACGGCGAAATAAAAATTTCTAATGATTCTAGTGATGACAAAGAATTGGGTATAAGCTCGCTTGCAGGCATAGAATGCGAAAATTATAATTCGAGACCATACGCGGTAATGCTATCTTCGGATAAGGAAGCAAGACCGCTATCAGGAATAGGAGAGGCGGATATGGTTTTTGAGATGCCCGTTGTTGAAAATGGTTTTACGCGAATGATGGCGATATATCAATGCGGCAAGCCGATTGAGCTTGGATCGATTAGATCGTCGAGGATGGATTTTGTGCCGCTTGCTCTTGGTCTCTATGCAATTTATGCTCACTTTGGAGGGGAGCGAGAGGTGTTGCAGGAACTAAATAATGGCGTCATTGATAATATAGACGGACTCAAGTATGACGGCACAATTTATTATCGTAAGAACTCCATACCGCGACCACACAATGCATTTACAAGTTTTGCTCTACTTTCTGAGGCGGTAAAAGATTTGAATTATAACACGGCTGGTCTTAGCATAAGTTATCCGCATGAAAAGGAAGGTAAAAGTAAGGGCGCAGCTGAACCAACTCCGCTGTTTAGTAAAGATTTTGAAGTAATATGGAAGTATAATCTAGAAAATAATTCTTATTTTCGATCCAGAATGGGCAAGCAAGAAATAGATAAAAACACAGGCAAACAAGTTGAAACTAAGAACGTGGTAATTATGAAAACAACTTGGTCGCCGATAAACAAAGATTACATCCGAGTCAAAACTGTCGGAAGTGGAGGCTTGCTGGTTTATAAAAATGGACAAGTTATTTCTGGTAATTGGGAAAAGAAAGACGATGAATCTAAATTATATTTTTACGATCAAAACCACAAGGAAATTCCATTTGTGAGCGGATCAATCTGGGTAGAAATTGATGCTCATTAGTTATGATTATATTTTTATACGGAAAAGATAGTTACCGATTAAAGCAAAATCTGGATAAAATCGTTGATGAGTATAAAAAGAAATACTCCGGCTTGTCTTTTTCGGTGCTTGATATCAACGAGGATGGATTGGGAAAATTGGAAGATACGATTAAAACCATTTCGTTTTTTGATGAAAAAAGATTAATCGTGGTAAAAAATAGTTTTGGCAACGCCGGCTCAATAGCGGAATTTATAAAAAAATGGGAAGTAGTTGAAGATAAACAAAGAATTCTGGTTTTCGTTGAAGAGGCTGACGAAGCTCAACTTGTTAAAAAAGATAAAAAACTTTTTGCAGTTTTAAATTCCGATACTAACGTTATAAAAAAAGTTGAATTATTGTCTGGCGCTAAGCTTGAAAATTGGCTAGTTAAGGAAATAAGAGTGACCGGTTATGAAATTGAAAAAAACGCCCTAGCAAAATTATTAAATTATGTTTTGGGTACAAATCAAAAAGAACAGGATTCGTCTGTGACGTGGCGGTTTAAACAAGAGGCGGATAAACTTATTAATTATAAATCTACGCAGGACGGTAAATTAATAACAATTACTGATATCGAATTGTTGGTGACACCAAAGATTGATCTGAATATTTTTAGTATTATAGATGCCGTTGCTTTTAGAAATAAAATATTGTCTTTAAAATGTTTGCATCATTATTTCGAGGAAGGCGAAGACCCCTATTATATTTTTTCGATGTTAGTTTATCAATTTCGTAATATGGTAAGAGTTAAGCATCTGGCTACCAGCGCGGTTATTTATTCGGACATAATAAAAAAAACCGGCCTTAATCCGTATGTTGTAAAAAAAACATACGAACAGTGCGGTAAGTATACCCTAGAAGAAATTAATCGTTTATTTAGTTCTCTTGCCAGTCTTGACTTAAGAATTAAGAACGGAGACGTAGATATTGAGAATGGTTTATATAATTTCGTTTTTGCGTTATAATCTGCGTTTTTATTTTTAGTCATACGCCAACAATAAAGTTGTTTTTAGTTTATTAATTATCGTGTCTTGCCGTTCGAGGTTGCATTTGTTATTATTTTTTAGTGCAAGGTGACTATTTAAAGATTGGTAAGGCAACAGACATAGAAGACGAAAAAGACCGGTTGATATACCGGTTTTTTGAGATTTTACCCGGCCTATTGGCGTGGCTTACCTTAGTTTTGATGATCTTACTTTCATTTATACAGCCAGTCGGTATAGCAATTTTTATAATATTATTTGACGTTTATTTTTTTATTAAAACCGTATATCTATCCTTGCATCTAAGAATTGCTTTTGGCAAGGTACGTAAAACAATGAAAGCTAATTGGCTGGAGATGTTACGTCAATTGCCGGTTTTTGATTATCAATTGTCAACAATCAAGTCATGGGAAGACGTGCGTCATTTAATAATTTTACCAACCTATAAGGAGGGCGCGGACGTAATATCAGATTCTCTCGATGGTCTTATCAAATCAAACTATCCCGCCGATAAAATGATTGTTGCTATCGCTCAAGAAGAAAGAGCTGGTCACGATTTTAATCAAGAAGTTGCCAAAGAGGTGCTTTCTAAATATCAAAGTTCTTTTCTCAAGATAATCACTGTTGAACATCCAGCTAATATATTGGGGGAGCTGGCTGGTAAAGGATCTAATATTGCGTGGGCGGGTAGACATGTTAAGCGAGAGATAATCGATGTGATGAATTTAAGATATGATCATGTTTTGGTTTCGGCGTTGGATGTTGATACGGTTGTTTTTCCTGAATATTTTGCTCGGCTGACGTATGCTTTTTTAACAACTAATAATCCGCTCCGCGCCTCTTATCAGCCGGTGCCATTTTTTACTAATAATATTTGGGAGGCGCCCGCATTTGCTAGGGTGGTCGCATTTTCGTCAACTTTTTGGCATACCATTAAACAAGAAAGAATGGAAAGCGATACAACATTTTCCAGTCATTCTATGCCGTTGCAAGTTTTAATTGATGTGGATTTTTGGCAGAACAATATGGTTTCCGAAGATTCTCGTATTTTTTGGCAGTGTTTCTTGCGTTACGACGGCAATTATCAGGTTGTGCCGCTATATTATCCTGTTTCAATGGATGCTAACGTGGCGCCTACATTTTGGCAGACGATTTTTAATATTTATAAACAACAGCGACGTTGGGGTTATGGCGTGGAAAATGTGCCTTATTTTATGTTTGGTTTTTATAAAAACAAAGCCATAAATTTTAGAAAGAAAATATATCTTGTATCTACGATGCTTGAACGTTTCTGGTCGTGGGCGACTAACGCCATTATGATTTTTTTGCTTGGTTGGTTGCCTGTTATAGTCGGGGGGGTGGAATTTAATAAAACGGTGCTTTCTTTTAACCTGCCGTTTTTAACGAGATCGATTATGATGTTTGCTATGTTCGGTCTTGTAACGTCAGCAATTCTCACAATTTTTATTTTACCGCCTCGTCCTCCGCAATATGGCAGAAAAAAGCATGTCTGGATGGTGTTGCAATGGATTTTATTTCCAGCGACTACAATCCTGCTCGGTTCATTACCGGGCCTCGAAGCTCAAACCCGTTTGATGCTCGGCAAATATATGGGTTTTTGGGTTACTCCAAAAACTAGAATTGATCGAGGTAGTTCGCAATGATCGCCGCAGATTACTCGAAATGTACCAATCGTTGAATCTCATTAAGACGAGTTAATAGTGCCGGATATTTTTTTAACATGGGATCTTCTTTAAGTATAAGTCGAGCTTCTAGCCTAGCTTTTTTTATTAGATCAAGATCGGTAAGTGATGTCATGGCAATATCGGGAAGACCAGACTGTTTGATGCCAGTAAATTCTCCTGGACCACGTAGTTTGAGATCAGCCTCCGCTAACTGAAAGCCATCATCCGTTTTTTCCATAGCGCGTAAACGCTGACCACCCAACATGTCGCTAGAACTTGTGAATAAAAAACAATATGATTGATGTTGGCCACGACCAACACGACCACGAAATTGATGTAATTGGGCTAAGCCAAATCTCTCGGCTGACTCGATCATCATTAACGAGGCATTTGGCACGTCTACGCCAACCTCAACCACAGAAGTAGAAACCAATATATCACAACGGCCATCTTTAAAATTGCGCATAAGCTCGTCTTTCTCCTGCGGTTTTAGTTTGCCATGGATCATGGCTACACGCCGATGCGGAAATACTTTTTGGGAAAGCTTTTCATATTCTTCCGTAACTGCTTTTACTTCCGCCCAAACAAGTTTTGTCCCGATTTTTCTCGAAACTTTTAGTTTCGACTGAAAAATCGAGGATCCTCGATTTTGTTTTACAAAATCGGGAATTGTCTCGGCGACTTCTATTCTTGGGCATATCACAAAAACCTGACGCCCTAACTTTATCTGGTCATCTATAAACCTATGAGCCGCATCTCTTTTATTGTGTGGTATGAGATTGGTAATTATAGGCTGCCTACCCTTTGGTTTTTCTTTTATCAATGAAACATCCAGGTCGCCATAAATTGTCAATGCCAATGTGCGCGGTATTGGCGTCGCCGTCATACTAAGTAGGTGGGGCACAACATCATGACCCTTAACTAATTTCATTCTCTGCGCAACGCCGAATCTATGCTGTTCATCAATTACAACCAGTCCTAGTTTGCCAAATTTTACATTTTTTTGTATCACTGCGTGAGTGCCAATAACTATATCAATCTCACCGTTGGCGATTTTTTTTAGCATAATCTTTTTACTTACTTTTTCCTCTGTAATTTCATCCGTAGGCCATTGCCTAGCTTCACTTCCGGTCAGCAAACCAATCCTAATTTGAGATTTGGCATTTGTTGTTTTTTTGGAAATTACAGACAGTAGTGTGCTCATTGTCTGGTAGTGCTGTCTGGCTAATATTTCTGTTGGTACCATAAACACAACTTGCAGTCCTGTTGCTACCGTTTGATAGGCAGCGGTCAAAGCAACTACGGTTTTGCCAGATCCGACATCGCCATTGAGGAGACGGTTCATTGGAAATGGCCGATCTAAATCTTGTAAAATTTCATAAGTCGCTATACGTTGGTCATTCGTGAACTTAAAGGGTAGATTTTTAACAAAATCGGCGATCAGATCTTTTTCAAAAGTAATTTGTGGAGCTTTTTGTGTTTGTAGTTGTCTGTGGTCACGCAGAGCACGGAGTTGAAAGAGCAGCAATTCTTCAAAGGCGAATCTTTTTCTTGCCGGTTCACTATCCTCGATATTATTTGGAAAATGAATCGCATTAAGTGCATCGCAGAGATTTGGAAGATTATATTTGAGTATTAATTCTTTTGGTAGGGGATCGAACGGTGATTTTTTGTCTTCGACTGACACGCGTTCAAGTAGTGGTTTAATTAGGAAGCGCAGATATTTGGAAGTTAAACCTTCGGTTTCCGGATAGATAGGCACTAGCCTTCCGGTGTGAACTAGGTTAGTTTCTGATTCGTGACTTGACGTTTCCAGTGACGAAACTTTTTCATAAGATGGCGATGATAAGTATACCCCCTTTTTATCAATAGAAGTTTTGCCAGACAGACTAACCAACGTGCCCTCTCGGAGTGAATCAACGATATAGGCTTGATTAAACCAAACGGCACGTATAAGACCTGTATCATCTTCGATGGTGGCATTAACTATCGCCATGTTTTTGCGCCAGGAGCGTACCATGTCGATTTTTGTTATTTGACCAGTTATGCTAACGGTTTGTCCCGCGCTATTGATATCGGATATTGGCATTGTTTGAGAGTAATCTTCATAGCGCGCCGGGAAATGCCAAAGCAAATCTCGGACTGTTTTAATGCCGAGTTTTTTAAGGCGTGCTAAAAATTTAGGTCCGACGCGGGCAAGATTATCAATTGGAGTTAATAGGGTGAGCATGTTCTTTTGTTGAGCTCATTATACGCCGATTTTTTTCAATTTGACAACTTTTCATTTGTCTGTATAGTAGCTATTGTATTTATAAGTTTTTTAAAAACGGAGAAAAACCATGAAAACCCTACGAATCCTAGCAGTAGCTTGTTTTTTAGTCGTACCCACTTTTAGCAAAGGAACGCTTAGTGGTCGTGTTACAAATAAAACCAAGTTGACGGGTAAAGCGGGAGACGAATATAAATTTAACAAGATTATGATACCGATTAAACATAGGGTCAAAAACGGAGAAGGTTTCCTTAGTATCGGCAGGCGATATAATGTGACCGAGGAAGATATTCGTAGGTTGAATCCAAAGTTGGCTAATCGAAAAAATAAAAATCCACTGTTGCGTGGAGAGTCAATTAACGTGCCAGTTTATAGGATTGAAATGCGTCGCGATCTTGCTCGTGAGTTAGCTGAGTTAAAAGATAATGAGCTCATTCCAATGAGTTTTGTTAAAGAGAGGTCAGAAAATAACGAGTTCTTCATTCCGATGAGCATTGTAGAACTAAAGGTAATGTTTGATGAAACGCGGGCGGTCGCCGCGCAAAAGGATTTAGAATTGAAACAAACGAGAGAATCGCTAAAAATGACGCAATTTATTTCAGGTACACTCGCAGTAATGCTACTTAGCTTAATGGGTCTAATTATAAGTCACGAAGCGTTAAAAAAACATATGAAAAAACCTATGTTGCCCCAAGATTTTATCGAATCTTTGCAGAAGGCGGATGGAAACGTTTTACTGTCGGTTGTTGATATGCCGATAGTTTTCGATGAAGCTAAGAATCCAGTTACTGTAAAGAAGGTCAAAGAGTTTGTTGATAAGAGACCCTATCTAAAGGATGTTCCCGTGAGTGGCTGGGCCGTAGCCATGGCTAGTAAAAGTTAATACGAAACGTATTATAAGGAATGCTTGTGTTGCTTGATCTAACCAGAGGAAGATTTCGAGAAATCGGAATTAGACAAAGGTTGGCTCTCAAGTATACGCAGACATTTACCGAGCAATTACTGCTCGGTTTTTTTTTATTTCTCATCATCAACAAATCCTTAGTAAATAGCCAGCACAGCGAAACTGCTAAGCATCATCCAGAAATCAAAACTGATAGTTTTTTTCATGATTTAATCATATCACAAAACTTTAACACCCGAGAGGCGATGGATCTTTCGTAACAAAAATCAGTTTGCACAGAGGTTGATTCGCTTAACTTTGCCTTCTATGAATAAGGTCGAAAACCAGAAAAACAAAATAAGGCAATATTAAATAGAAATAGTAGAGTTCTATCGGAAGCCCCAGCACATAAATACCGAGCATCCCGGTTCCTGGATAGAACCAGATATTATTTTGGGTACTAAAATATTCCCAACCTATCATAATAACTAGTATAATTAAGGTAACCGCAATTCTTTCACTGTTTGAATGATAAAGTTTCTCCTTAAATTTAATTTTGAGAACAAGCGTAGCTATTGTTAGGCAAATTAATATTATCAGTTCTTGCATTTACTTGTATTTATTTTTCTTATCTAAAATAATATGAGCAGCCCTATAAATAGTTACCCATAAATATGGCACAAAAAGAGCCCATAAAAATTCTTCTATGGGTATTGGTCCTATGTAAATACCGAGTATACCTTTGCTAGAAAAAATCCAGTGTCCACCGGGTATAGCATACAAGTCCCAAATTGTTATGCTAGCTAAGGCTATTAGTGCACAAATTATCCTGCCCCTTATAGACTTAAAAAGATGTTCTTTAAAAACAACCTCTATCGTCATTGCTAAGCCCACCACAATAATCAAAATAACTAAATAAGTCATAATCTTTATTATGAACGAAAACGGTTCAAATTTCTAGTAACTTGTGTCCGCAAACTTCGTTTATGCGCCCGAGGGATGCCAAATGCGTGTACCTAAAACACAAGTTACCCTCGTATAAAAATCGCTTTTGGTTATTCGTTATAAAAATGAGGGGCAAGTTCTGATTCAGAAATATATTTTGAGGCTTGATTAAAAATTGCCCGAAGAGTTCCTTTATCCAATTCTTTATGATTTGGGATGGTAAGAGTTTGATTAATTTTATTTATAGTTCTGCGAAGTTTAACATGACTGCCTTTTTGAGAGATTACGGCAAAATTAAAAGACTCAAGAATCTTTATCACATCTTCACCTGATAAGACCTTGAGTCTAGGCATGAATTTGAGAGGGGAGTTCAAAGTTCATTAAAACAGATGGATTGTGCTCGAAACCAAAATCAGCAGGATCTTCTCCTTTTAAATGTAGTTCGACTGCTTCCTGAATATTTTTGGCTAATTCATCAAGGGTTTTGCCTTGAGTAACTATAGGCAAATCTACCCCTTCGGCAGTATAATATTCATCACCTTTTGATATATGAAATTGAATTATTCTTTTCATAACTAAGCCTATTATGCCAAATCGAATCTTAAGTTACAATGCACTGTATTGGTGCAGTATTCTTGAATTAGTCCGAACGCATT
>JBBUDS010000032.1:0-10231 GCA_038057175.1 Patescibacteria group bacterium | reverse complement strand
TTGGCGAGGATAATTTGTATGAGGGATATGTTGTAAGAAAATCAGGGAGGTGGGCGAGTTATTTTTTGCCATCTATTATCCCCTGCGCCACATTTGCCGGCACGTCTTCATAGTGAGAGAATTCCATATTATATGTTCCTCTGCCTTGAGTAAGCGAACGAATAGTTGTGGCATAACCAAACATTTCAGAAAGCGGAACCTTGGCATCAATCACCTTCAAATTGAGTGGCGAACGGTCGGACATCTGTTCGATGCGCCCTCGGCGTGAACTTAAATCACCCGTTGCTTCACCCAAAAAATTATCGGGAACAATAACTTCTACTTTCATTATCGGTTCAAGAAGAACCGGCTTAGCTCGCCTAACCGATTCTTGCAATGCCATACCGGCTGCAATTTTAAATGCCATTTCGGAAGAATCAACATCATGATAAGTGCCGTCATAAAGAGTTACCTTTAAATCAACAAGCGGATAACCGGCTATAACGCCCCTATTTAAAGCTTCGCGCACACCCTTTTCAGCGGCAGGTATAAACTCCTGCGGAATAACGCCGCTCTTAATAGCATTAACGAATTCGAAGCCCTTGGCTCTTTCTTGAGGCTCAACTCTCAACCAAACATGACCATACTGACCCCGTCCGCCGGATTGTTTAATATATTTACCCTCCGCTTGAGCCGTCTCTCTGACGGTTTCCTTGTATGCAACCTGTGGCCTACCGACATTGGCGCCAACTCCAAACTCTCGTTTCATACGATCAACAATAATATCCAAATGCAATTCTCCCATACCGGAAATAATCGTTTCTGCCGTTTCTTCATCAGTACTAATTCTAAAAGTCGGGTCTTCGTCTGAGAGCTTCTTGAGGGCAATGCCCATTTTTTCCTGGTCGGCCTTTGTCTTAGGTTCAATACGAAGCGAAATAACAGGCTCGGGAAAAACTATTTTTTCAAGAATTATCTGCTTAGCCTGATCGCAAAGAGTATCTCCTGTCCTAGTACCCTTTAAACCAACAGCGGCGGCAATGCCACCGGCATAAACTTCTTTTATTTCTTCGCGATCATTAGCTCGCATGCGTAAAATACGTCCCACCCTTTCTTGTTGACCGCTAGTACTGTTAAAAACATATGATCCGGCTTCTACCTTACCCGAATAAACGCGGAAAAAAATCAATTGGCCGACAAATGGATCGGTGGCAACTTTAAAAGCTAGCGCCGAAAATGGCTCGCCTTCATCAGAATGCCTCTCGATTCCTTCGTTTGTTTTTGGATCTATACCCTTAAAAGCCGTGCGATCGGCGGGAGACGGCAAGTAATCAACTACTCCATCAAGCATAAATTGCACGCCCTTGTTTTTTAAAGCCGAACCGGTAAAAACGGGTACGAGCTTATTTTCCAGCGTTGCCTTTCTCAAGATTTGTTTTAGGCGATCAATAGATGGCTCCTTACCATCCAAATATTCCTGCATGGCAACATCGTCGTGTTCAATAATTTTTTCAATAAGCTCTGCTCTTAATTCCTCGGATCGCTTGCGCAGTTCATCTGATGGTATATCTGCCTCCAACACATTCTCTCCATGAGCACCTTCAAATTTGTAGTATTTCATTTCAAGAAGATTAACAACGCCTTGAAATTTATCTTCTTCGCCATCTGGAATCTGCATTCTTATGGCATTTGGCGTGAGGCGAGCTAAAATAGATTGAAAGGATCTCTCAAAAGATGCGCCAAGCCGATCCAGCTTATTAATAAAACAAATCCTCGGCACTCCATAATCATCGGCATAACGCCAGTTAGTTTCAGATTGCGGCTCCACTCCAGCAACACCATCAAATATAACGCAGGCGCCATCTAAAACCCTGAGCGACCTTTTAACCTCAACAGTAAAATCAATATGTCCCGGTGTATCGATTATATTAAAACGGTATTCGTTTTCTTTGGTCTTGGGCAATCCGATCTTATGCCAATAAGCCGTAACTGCGGCGGCAGTAATGGTAATACCCCTCTCTCGTTCCTGTTCCATCCAATCCATTACCGCCTCTCCCTCATGAACCTCACCTATCTTATGACTCAAACCAGTATAAAACAAAACTCGCTCACTTGTCGTGGTTTTTCCTGCATCTATATGAGCTATTATTCCAATATTCCTTATTTTACCTATGGGGTAATCGGCCATTTTTGGTTAATTTTTGGATTGTCCCGATTTTTCGTCTTGATTTTTGATCAAGACAGAAAAATCGAGGATCCTCGATTTTTATCAAAAATTTACATCCCTATCCGAGATATAAATTTTTGTAAAAATCGGGAGGTAGTCGGACATTTAGTTAGGAACTAAAATTTTTAAATAGAATCCACTAGTAGTACATTATAAAATTTATGCGTTGGTCAAGTTCGAGGCGCAAGCGAAGCCCAAACTGAGCCATACTTACGTATGGTGAAGGAGGACTGGAGCTTGCAACGAAGAAATTGAGCAACCGACAGGCAAGCCATGAGCCCGTAATCATATTAGGGCTCGGCTTGCGCATAATTTTTATTACCACGCGAAGTGGGCGAAGGCTTTATTAGCCTCGGCCATTCTGTGTACATCCTGTTTTTTCTTAATTGCCAATCCGGTATTATTATATGCATTAATTATTTCTTGCGCCAACTTTGCTTTCATCGGCTTACCCTTTTGTCCGCGCGACGCCCCAATAATCCAACGAAACGCCAAAGCAAATTTACGCTCTCCCCTTACTTCATGAGGAACCTGATAGTTGGCACCACCGATACGCTTGGACTTGAGCTCTAGTTGAGGTCCGGCATTATTCAAGGCTGCATCCAAAATCTCAAGAGTGGGCTTGCCAATTTCTTTTTCAGCAATCTCCAAAGCTTCGTATACAATTTTTTCAGCTATCGATCTCTTGCCATCGTACATTATTTTATTGATAAACTTAGCCACCAAAAGTGACGAAAATTTGTAGTCTGGCTCTATTAATATTTTTTTCTTTATTGGTTTGCGCATGCAAATTTGTCCAAGAGCAAGGAGCTAAGCGACGAAGCGATTGGCTAACAAATTTAGCACCCCGCCCTCTATGCGTTTTATAGTTTAGAGGGCGGGGTAAGTACTTGTTACCGTACTCGTTCGCTACGCTCACTGCGTGCGGACAATTACTTACTTAGGTCTCTTTACCCCATACTTACTTCTTCCTTGTCGTCTTTTATCAACTCCAGCGGTATCTAATCTGCCTCTAACTATGTGGTACTGAACGCCGGGCAAGTCCTTGACTCTACCGCCACGAATAGTAACAACCGAGTGTTCCTGTAAATTATGCCCTACTCCGGGGATATAAGCAGTTACCTCCATACCATTAGTTAGCCTGACTCTGGCGAACTTACGCAAGGCAGAATTAGGCTTCTTGGGAGTCATTGTGCCAACCTTAATCGCCACACCCCTTTTAAATGGCGCCGCATAGAAAATAGGCTTATTCTTAACAGTATTAAAACCCAAAGACATCGCAGGTGATCTGGTCTTAGCTTTAACCTTACTACGTGGATTTTTTAAAAGCTGATTAATTGTAGGCATATTATTTACTCTATATAATGACTAGCTAACTAAAAAGGCTGTCCGCCTTATGTTATCCCACTATAATCCCAAAAAGTAAATTAATCAAGGGGTAGATCAAAGGAAATATAAAAATTAAAAAGAAGAATAATAACGGTAAGCTGTATCGCATTAAAAATATCTTAAACGCCACCATCCGTTCTGGCAAAAAAGTCAGTAAAAGCCAATGACCATCGAGCGGCGGAATAGGCATTAAATTGAAAATGCCCAGAAGAAGATTGACCTCAACCACAAAACTAAAAAGTTGCGGCAAAATAGTTGCATGCAAGGCGGTAGGTAGAAACCTCAAAACTAAACCAAAAAGTATTGCCAATGCAAAGTTTGTTAATGGTCCAGCTAAAGCAACCTTTAAAGGACCGTACTTCTTATCTCTTAAATTAGCCGGATTATATGGTACCGGCTTAGCGTAGCCGAAAACAAATGGAGATCTAACCAATATTAACAATAGCGGCAACATCACCGAACCAAAAAAATCCAAATGTTTTAGAGGATTGAGGGTTAGCCTTCCTAAATTTTTAGCTGTCGGATCACCCAAGCTATTGGCAATCGCTCCATGAGAAATTTCATGTATAACAACGGAGTATATAAATACAATTGCCAAAAAGATACCTTCTAATAATCCCATGATTGCCAACTTATCATTTTTTTGATAATCTGTAAAACATTATGACTAGGTGTCCACGATGCAATAAAAAACCAGTAATGGTAAACAAGCGCAAACTTTTGCGTGGTCATTATAATCCAGTCAATCGACTCCGCAAATATCCCAATCTTCAGTGGGCCAAAATTGACGGCAAGCGCATCCAAATCTGCACTTCGTGCATTAAAACGCTAGCCAAAACATAAATTTAAATTGTCCAACACTCTTGAATCAAAAAAGGTTAGACCCCCAAAAAGTGATCGCTTAAAAAAACTAGAAGAAGCTAGTTTTAAATCTCCAGACTTTCCATCGTCAGATCACAGGGGCGCTTTTATTTTTGAAAAAAATGCTAATTTAATCGGCGGAGATAGGATATTTAAAAAAATATTTAATTCAATAATTACTGGCTGGAATTATTTAAATAAAACCGATAAAAAAGAGGTTCTAGATCTGCTCGAAGAATTAATAGAAGGATTGAAAGAATATCATGACACATATGTAGGTTTAAAAGGAGCATCACTACGAAGAGAATACTTTGACGATGTAGAAAAATTTCAGGCAGCCGTTAAAAATGCAGATCAAAGAGAAAAAATAATGCACGATGCGTTCCTAGACAAATTAAATATACTCTCCCGAAAAATGAAAGAGAAGGGCTTGGACAACTCCTGGCGTTCAGATGAAGAAATATGGAGTATAGCGCCCGATGGCAAACGAAACAAACCAAAACTTTGGATGTTTAAACTCTTTAAAGAAAAGGTCGATTAAATAAAAACAGCAGGATAATAACAGTACAGCAAACACACCTTATCGGATTCGGGCTATAGTGTATCGGTAACACGCGTGCATGGGGTGCATGAAACGGTGGGTCCGACTCCCACTAGCCCGACACTTCGACTCGCCTTGCTCGCTCAGTGCAAGCTGAACGAAGTGAAGGAGAAACGATTACAGTTGAGGAATGAAGATGACGAAATACTGAGGCCACAAGACCGAAGTGCCCGACAAAATGCACGAACAATTAAAAATAAAATCCATAACCCTAGAAGAAATTGACGCCATGGATCCTAAGCGCGTCGCTTTAGCATGGGAAAATTTTCTAAAAAGACTTGGTGGTGACATGCGGGAAGATGACGCTCGCAAATTACTAGAAGAAGAGCTTAGAGAATTCTCAAACAACAAAAATGAAATTGATAGTGTAGTTTTATGGGGTTCACCGGAAATAAGAGTTACCGAATTAAAATTATACCTTTTGGGCGAAATTGATGCCGTAAGCTTACGAACCTACGAGGAACTATCCGGAGGAAATCATTAAACTATGCTTACCAGCGTTCACCTTCTAACAGGAGCGGCCATGGGCAAGTTAACAGGCAATCCATGGAGTGCCGTTTTTATAAGTTACACCCTCCACCATCTACTTGATGCTGTCCCCCACTATAATCCCAAAAACGTAAAAGGACATTTGGAAAATGGGATAAAAAAACTGGATAAAAAAGATGTCGCCTTAAAATCAATCGAGCCAGCAATAGGTATTTTAGTCACTCTTTATTTAATTTTCTCAAATATGACCGACATACGAGTGCCCATGATCTTGGGATCAATCTTCGGTTGGCTGCCAGACCTATTTGTTTTTTTGAATTGGAAATTCAAAAACAAAATAACCAGAATTATTGTCAAAATTGAAAAACGTTTTCATAAGCACACGACTTTTTGGCCGGGTATATTACCGCAGATTGCTATCGTGGTAATTGCAATTTTAATTTTACTACGCTAGTACCTAATCAATTTAATTAAAACATCCCACCAATGAGCGGGATGTTTTAATTAGCTATAGAAAACAAGAGGGCTAAAAATCAAACTCGTTAGCTTTAGATTCGTCGGCCTGTCTTTGTAAATCCCGACACCTCTCGTTAATAAATCTCCTAACAATGCCGCTAGCTGCCGAATTATAATCAAGTATGGTAAATCCCAACGCCTTAAGTTCAGTGTTAATAGCTTCTATTTTCTCTGAGTATATCAATGGAGGCAAATCTTTTAGTGTATCTATTGCGTCATATTTAAAATCCACTTCGGCAACATTGCCTTTAGTATCAATAAAATTTATTAGCATTGAGCCTGATGCGTCCGTATTCTTCATCCAATAATGTCCTTTGAATCTGCCGCTTATCAAACCATCCAAAACTCTAATATCCCCGGGGATCATTGTGGGACCAATCCTTTTTTTCATAGACACGATCTCTTCCTGACTCATCTCGATCTTCTTATTAAATCTTATATATGACCCCACATTGGCAAATTTTTCGTGACGTTCGTATTGCGTTGGGTCTATTTTACCCTCGTCTTCTCTTTTTTTAAATACTATCTGTGCATTTTCATCCCAACCTTCCTCCACTATTTCCTTTTTAGTATCTGGGTCTATAACAAATGGCTTCGGGTCTCCTTTATTCATAAAATTTTATCTGTCGTAACTTTTTTAAAGTCACAATCAAACAGTGTTAATTATTAGACCTATTGCGTAACAGGTCTAATTACTTAATTATACGGATTTTATTTACCAACCACAACTCATTCAGTATCACATATCAGTTAAATAATAAATCTTCGTCCGTTCTTTTATATTCATATAATTCAGATTTTTTAAACCAATGTTTTATTTCACGGATAGCTTCGTCTACTGAACCTGACGCGTGAACGATATTGCGCACCGAGCGTTTTTTAACATTGGCAAACATCGGAGAATCAACCGCAAAATCACCCCTGATTGTACCGACATCTGCAATTGCCGGAAGAGTATTACCCACAATCTTGCGACCAATCTCTACAGCATGTAACCCTCGAAAAACTATAGCCACAACCGGTCCAGAAGTCAGAAAATCAACATTCCATTTATTTATCATGTGTCCGATCTTCATCGGATCATTGGTACCAAATTGTTTAACCGGATCCATATTGTGCTTAGCGAGATTATCCAATGTTTTTTTGCCCATTCCTTCTATTTGAGTTTTAGTTGCGAGATAATGCTTTTCTACATGAATAGCGGTGGGCTGAACCATCTTCAATGCAATCAACTTAAAACCTCGAGCTTCAAATCTCTTAACAACTTCGCCGACCAATCCCCTTTGGAGACCATCCGGCTTAATTAATATCAGTGTTTGTTCTTTGTGATGCTCCATTAATCTTATAATTAAAACCATCAAGGATTAATTCAACGGCACCGTCTAAATCTGTTCGATAATATCTTATACCACGACTTTTAAAACGTTCCAATACCGTTGAATGTGGATGACCATAATTATTATCCTTGCTCAACTGAATAAAAGCAACTTCCGGCGTAACCGCATTTAAAAATTCTTCCGTAGATGAAGTTTTGGAACCATGATGTGGTACTTTTAAAAAATCAACGTCAATATTAATTTGACGCCCAATAAGCTCCCGCTCAACCTTAGCCTCAATATCGCCAGTCAACAATAGCTCACTCTCACCATAAACCAGCTTAGCCACAATTGAATTATTATTTGTTTTCGATTGATCTAGGTCTGTATTAACCGGATAAAGCACTTCCAGATATGCGCCACCGCCAAGATCGACAATTTGCCCTCGCTTCGCTTGTGTAATTTTAGCCTCGTTTTTTAATTCATTCCATACTCGATAGGTCGGCGTATTATGTTTTTCTAATGGATTTTCCAAAATATTACCGACCTCATAACGGTTCAGAACCTCAATAAGACCATTAATATGATCGGCGTCAGGATGCGTTAAAACCAAAAGATCAATAGATCGGTCATTAAATGGCATGACCCGACCAAGCTCTTGTAATACCTTATTATTTGGACCACCATCAATTAATACTTGCTTGCCCTTAAAATCTATAAATATCGCATCCCCCTGCCCAACATCCAAAAAGTGCACATGCAAAAAACCATCATCTTGCGCGCTAGTGCCTTGCGCAAGAAAACTTAAAATCATCGCACCGGCAATAATCGCAAAAACAATCCACTCAAAATTCGATATTTTTCTAAAGTTAGCAGAATCCTTAAACATACCCAACAGATACCACAAAGATCCCCGAAAAACAAAACAACCCGCTATGGGTTGATTAACTTATCATAAAAATACGGCTGGTCGTGACTTGAGTTTGACCACAAAACGATCGAATAATTTCAAAAAACCATTTCTTTGTTGCACTCTAAGGTGTTGGATATCTCGGGGTATTAAAAGTTTAGGGTTAACATTACCCATGACTTTGCGAGCGGGAATGAACCTGATTGCATTACTCTTTTTTATCAATTACTCTCCTACGGGGAACTTACGGTAATCATAAGCATATCATACGCATCTCATGATGTCAACTAGCTCAAAGGTTATTTATAGCCGCCAAGTAGGCAGTTTCAATTTACTATTTAGTCCGATGATGTCAGGCCGGAATCTCGCTCAACAGCAAGATCGGCTAAATCCAGTTTTATGAGATTATCGTTGTATTTTCTAATTATTGAAGTCTCGATTGAATGCGGATGAAATTCTAATTGTTCGTCATTAAAAACAATCCTACCGCCAGACTCATTAGTAGCTGGATTATTTCTAATTCTTTCGTACTGTAATTTTCGCGCTATTTTTTCAAAAAAATCACCCACCTTATTATTAAGAAATGCTTCCGTAATTCTAGCTAAGCCGCCCGCTATGCCACCTTTTAAAATCGGGCTAGAAAACATATTCCAATTTAAAACAAAATCGGTAACCCAACCATTTGCTTCTTTGAATTTCTCTACCATTTCATTTTCTCTTGCATAAATAGTCACCAAATTACTATACGTCTGGGCATTGTAAATACTTTTGAAAGGAATCTGCAGTGACTCATCGCTTATATAGTGATTCAAACAAATCTTATCAGGAGCAATCTTATCCGATCCACGACGGCGAACTCGCAAGACGGACAACAAAACAATAATCAGTAACCTTGTTAACCATATTCTGCCTTTTTTTACTATTATTAAAACATCTAGATCGCTTAGCTCGGTAGTGTTATTTATGGCTAAAGAGCCAGAAGCAAAAACTATTTCAACGTATGGCACTATTCTTAACCATTTTACCGCGAATAAGGTTTTGCGCCATTTATGAATAGCGATTTTTTCATTTTTAAATCGCAATGGCACTAAATATTCTCTACCAAATAAAAAATAACAATCCCCGACCCTATCCACCACCCCATCAATAATTAACTGGTCCAGCTCCCTTTCAACGTCAATCTTTAATGATGGCCACATTAAAAATGGCATCACGCGTGAATCTTCTGAATTAAGATGCTTAAAACTTATCATGCGCGCTAAAATTTCGTCCTTTTTTAAAGGAACATCTAAAACATCATAATAACCTAGCGTTGCCAATATATTTTGTCGCAAAATCATAAAAAAGACACTAACATAAAGTGTACTCAATTAAAAACCGCCAAGTGAAGGGGGCGGTAATGATGGTTTCACTTAAAATATTGAAAGGATGATTAATCCTTAAACAATCCGAAATTAAAAATATCCGAACCGGCAGCTATGGCAATATATTGCCTGCCGTCAATTGCATAGGTCATTGGTGAAGCAGAGATCGTTCTGCCCATAGAAAAACGCCAAACCCTCTCTCCGGTTTTAGCATCAAAGGCAACTAGATGACCGCTGTCATCTCCGGCAAAAACAAGCCCACCGGCCGTTGTTACGACTCCTGCTGACATATTATTTGGTCCAGGCATAGCATGCTCCCAAACTACTTCACCATTTTGTGGATTGATAGCTCGAATATAGAACTCGCCTCTTTCGCCGCCACACTGCTCTAACGCAACTACATAAAATAGCTCTGTTTGAATACTATAAGAAGTTGACCACCAATTAGTAGCACCACGCAACCAAGGACAAATAGTTCGACCGCCTTTAGCATCATAGCTCTCTCTATCCGGAACAATAATCGGCCGCCCATTTTCATTTAAACCACGCGCCCAATTAATTTTTTTAACAAAAGGCTTG
>JBBUDS010000031.1:0-1428 GCA_038057175.1 Patescibacteria group bacterium | reverse complement strand
ATCCAAGCGCAATCACTTAAAATCTTCGGCAATGAGCCGTGGGCGCTAAGAATTGTCTCTGCATTTTTTGGAGTACTGACCGTACTCGGATTATATCTTTTGACTCAACGTCTGTTTAACTGGCAGATTGCCGCACTATCAAGTTATCTAATGGCAATCGGGTTTTGGCATGTACTTTTTTCAAGAATAGGCTTCCGAGCAATCATGGCACCGATGCTCTTAGTTTGGGGCATGTATTTCATGTGGCGAGGATTATCTTCTGGAAAATTATGGAACTTCGCCGCTAGCGCAATATTTTGGGGCCTTGGTTTTTATACTTATATCGCCTTCCGAATGATGCCACTCATGCTCATCGTAGTTCTTTTAGCTTATTGGCACGCCACCAAAAAAGATTTTTCTCATCAAAAATATGAGCATACGCGCAATCAACTTTTGCGAGGATTAGCGCTGTTTCTTATTGTAATTATATTAGTCGCCCTTCCAATCGCTTATTATTTCTTGACCCATCCAGCTGACTTCCTTGGGCGCACCGGACAATTATCAATTTTTGCATCAGAAAAACCATTACAATCGCTAGCTGAAAACACATACAAAACTCTTGGTATGTTTAATTTTGTCGGCGACCACAATTGGCGGCACAATCTATCCGGTGCGCCGTTACTACTTTGGCCAGTCGGGGTATTTTTTGCACTCGGATTCCTAAGAAGTTGGATTAAATTATTTAAACGAGCTCGCACGCACGGCCATTTATCTACGGTTCAAGTTTTTTTGTTATCATGGTTTTTCGTCGGATTAATTCCAGTTGTCTTATCTAACGAAGGCTTGCCGCACGCTCTACGAGCGATCCTATTAGCTCCTGTAGTATTTATATGGGCTGGCGAAGGACTATGGTGGGTAATTGATAAAATTGCTGATTTATATAGATCGCGCGACAAACACGAATTACGTATGCCGATACGACATGCTTACATGAAAGAAAGTTCATTCGTAGCAATTCTGGCCCTGATTGTTTTTCTTGCAGCTTTAACGGCCGCTGAATATGATAAATATTTTAATAAATGGGCTAAAAATCCAAATACTGCCGCGCACTTTAATGAAAATTATGTTAAAATTGGAGAAGAGTTGAATGCGATGCCTCTTAATATTAAAAAATATGTCTTGGTTAATGCTGGCGGCATAGATGTACATGGTGTCGCGATGCCGGCACAGACGGTCATGTTTATAACTGACACTTATACACCCGAAAAACAAAAAGCCAAGAACATTTATTATTTAACGGAGGAGCAGTTTGAAAAGGGGTTGTATGATAGGAGAGGGGTTGTGGTTCCGCTAGAGAAGTAACTCCACTAATTATCCTTGAAATCAACATTCGGCTTTGACAAATATAACTCGCTCGCTGACGCGGAACCCTTCCGAGCTTTCCTCCCC
>JBBUDS010000030.1:0-1244 GCA_038057175.1 Patescibacteria group bacterium | reverse complement strand
GTTACCCGACAATTCTTAACGCTTAGCTCGTTAATTTGTTAATCGGGATATGAATCCCGTTAGAGAGTCCTGAATTCAATGACTATTACTTTCACATAAGGTAGTCCAAAGTAATTAGCACTCTCTAACGGGATGAATGACGAAAATCAGAGGGGGTGGGCTCTTAGCTGAAAATGAATGAAATAAAACCAGAGGGCGTCGCCTGATACAATTCAACAGTGTTTTGACAATATATTATTACTATGCTATATTAACTTTAGAAAATTACCAACGGGAGGCATGAGCAGTGGAATCAAAATATTTTATCGCCAAGATTATTGGTTGGGGTGGAGAATTACAAGGTCAAGTTACTGTACTAAATACAGATTTGATATCGAATCAGTGTCAACAAATAAAAGACGGCGCGAGTGTTTTTTTTCAAAATCCAAGAGGAGGATATTCGTCAGCAAAGATAGTGCATCTTCTTGATGACGGCATCAACAAAAAAATTGATCATACTATTGCCCAAACTACACAAGCGGAGTGATATTATCACCCGCTTTTTAATTTAGGTGAAATCTTAAAAATTTGAAGTTATTGACAATCCGCTCGTATTAACATATTGTTTTGTTATCTTTGAAAAACACTAGAGGCATGTGCAAATATGTCCCGAACAAAAGCAACCTTAAAAAAGCGGCTGGATACTCTAGCTCTAGGGCTGGTTCTTAGCAAGGAACTTTTTGGGAATGTTCCTGATTGCGATTTTGAACTCAGTCACTATGCTAGATTTATTAATCGTGTAGGTTCGCGCGACAATTTAATTTGTGGACTCAAAGAGTTAGATCCATTTGTCGATGATGCGCTCGCGGTAGTAGAAACGATGAGTGAAGAAGATTTCCGTGAATTTAAGGTAGCTCTTGTCCACGAACGAAACTTAAAGCAAGATTTTGGCGGTCAAAGCATAATGCCACCTCGGTATTACCCCATAGTAATTCCAGAGAGGTTTATTACGGCACAAATAATCGCCGAAAAATTTGACACCACCTTAGAAGTAGCGCTGTTAAGAATAATGCAAACCGAAAACGGATTCTAACTATTCTGGTTAGAACTTAACACACAACATATCCGCCAGTAATGGCGTTTTTTTTAATTCTAGTTTAAGCGAGCCGTCCCACCTTTGAAATCATTCATCCCGTTAGAGAGTCTTTCATTAGTAAAGTTAGTATCCAATAACCGGTTGTTAAATAATAATCGCACTCTCTAAC
>JBBUDS010000029.1:0-10300 GCA_038057175.1 Patescibacteria group bacterium | reverse complement strand
AAATAAATCAAAATACATTAAAAAGTCGTCTTCATCGGGCGAGGAAAATTCTGCTTGAAACAATTCAAGCAAATCCAGCCCTAAAAGAAACGACTCTAGAATATGAAACATGATAATGACGAACAAATAGATAACTTTATAAAATCTAGAATCGTACAGCCAAAAATAAAACACTATATTCAGCCGCCGTCAGACTTCACGATAAAAATCATGAAGCAGATCGGAATATTGGAAAGACGCAAACGTTGGACTGGATATTTAGTAGCGATATTACTATCTTTAGCCCCACTGGGCATACGTGAGGCTTGGATGCTTGTTCGAGGAAATTATTTTTCTGCCTCATCTCTGCCAATGGGTCAGTTAATTGTCGGGATTTATCATTTTTTTCTATCACCCGCGGCGCTTTATATACTCTTAGCCCTTGGTGTCTTGGCGTTTCTTTTGCGTGCTAATAAATTACGTCGTAACTTTAATTACGACTATGTAAAAATGGCTTAAGAAAAGCACCCTGTTTAGCTTGATTGTTTTGATAAAAAATGTTATTGTAACATAACTGTTTAGTTCTTTAAAAGGACGCTCACAATGAAACGTTTGGTTTTTATTGATTTTGACGGAACCCTATTTAATGTTAAAAGTTTTGCCTCCAAGATGGCACATATCTTTGAACGGTACGGGGGTTTGGATTTCTTTAATACTCTCCCTCGAACTAAATTTGGCTCATACTGTCTAGAAAAACATCTTTTTTTAATAAAAACTAAGACGCAAAGAAATAAGGTAAAACGTGAGCTAAAAGATCTCTTTAGACAATCTTCCGAGTATCTATTCCCGGATGCTATAGATTTCTTAAGAACACTCGGGCGTATTGGCTCTAACACCCTGATACTTATCTCTAAGGGGGAGAGGGTATACCAAGATAAAAAAATATATCGGGCATTTTCTTCTGATACCCGCGATCTATTTGATAAGATCCTTGTTGTCGAAGATTATTGCAAGACGCCTTACATAAAAAAAATAGCTGGCGAATACCAGCATGATTTATTATTTTTTGTAGATGACTGCGGGAATGAATTATTAAAAGCCACAGATGCGGTACCGCACGTCCAAACTATCCTCATTGAAAGATACCGATCAATCAATAATCAGTACATACGACACGACAACCATGCTCACAACCTCTCTGAGGCAGCCAATTTCATTATGCGGCCTCCGACCTTTGATCACAATCTAACTTTTTTGCTTACGGAACCGACTGAATAGCATATTTGATTGTCCTCAACGTCTTCGTTTACCAATGTCTGCGGACCAATTATACAATTGTTTCCTATTTTTATACCCGGCATGATACTAACGTTAATGCCGGTTTTTGTTTCTAAACCCATCATAACACCCAAAGAAACCGATCCGGTTTCTATTTTTTTACCCTTAATCAAACTTTTTATAATTTTTCTGTCGACTCTGCGATTAGCAATCATCGTTCCCGCACCTAAACGACAATTATCACCAATAATAGAGTCGCCAATAAAATTATAGTGGGTATGTACTCCAGAACCCAAAATACTATTCTTAATTTCTGTCCTGCAACCGATAACGCAGTTATTGCCAATAAACGAATGGTCTCTAATAACAGAATCATCACCAATGACTACATCGTTGCCTATACAACAAGGACCCTTAATTGAAGCTCTGCCCAGGAATCGCACCCGATTACCCAAGACAACTTGCCCCTCGATAATCACCCCCTGCGTTTTGTATAATCCGTGCCGATCATCGTTTGACACAGCATCTCTTTCCAATAAAAATCTATTTATTGATAACAGATCCCACGGATATTTAAGAGAGGGCAAATAATGATCTCGCGTTATTTCGACATGATAAACCTTATTACCATCGAGAATAAATTTCTGCAGAGCCGATTCCAAACTATACTCGCCATCAAACTTTTTTAAATACTCAATAAATTTTTTGCTTAAACAATACACACCAACAACTCTGAGGTCACTCTTAGGTAACTCAGGTTTTTCTTCTATCGATAGCACCCTGTCATCGCTAACTTCTACTATCCCAAATTTGTGAGGGCTATTGGTTTTCTGAGTAACCAAGACTAGACCTGTCTTATCTACGCTGTTTTTCTTATCAATAACTCGTTTGATTATACTGGCAGAATTTATATTATTAGGGTTCAAAACAATGAAATGTTCGTCATCGCCTAAAAATTCGCTAGCCGATAACAATGCATCACCCATACCCAATGGCTTAGTCTGATATAAAAAAGATATTTCTAATCCTTTCGGGGCATATGATTTACAATAGTTTTCAATCGCAATATCGTTTTCACGAACTATCATAATAACCTCTTTTAAATCCGCGTCCGCTATCTCTTGTAGGGTATAAAATAATACGGGCTTGCCAGTGCCAACTTCGTACATACACTTATGCCGATCCCGACCAAATGGCCAAAATCTTGAATTTTCACCAGCCGCAAGAACTATTGCTTTCATAAAACTCCTACTTTGTTAAACAACTTGCTCTATGTTATCGTCATACTAACAGAAGACGACAAATAATTCGACAGGGTTTTATTAGATGGCAAAACAAAAAACAAAAATACCACAAATCGTTGTTATAGGTGGAGGAACAGGAACATTCGTTGTACTTAGCGCTCTGCGTAATTATCCAGCACATTTACATCTCACAGCGATTGTAACGATGGCTGATAGTGGGGGATCAACCGGACGATTAAGAGACCAATACGGAGTTTTACCCCCCGGCGATGTTAGGCGAGCTTTAGTGGCGCTGTCCGACGCACCACAGAATTTAAGGAATCTATTTAACTATAGATTTGAAAGTGGTGATTTGAAAGACCACAGTTTTGGCAATATCTTTCTGACAGCTCTTGAAAAAATGACCGGTAATTTCGGTAGTGCCGTAAAGGAAGCGGCGCGAGTGCTCAATATTAATGGTGCGGTAATTCCTGTTACCCTCAACAACGTAAATCTTTGCGCAGAATTAGCTAATGGTACCATTGTTAAAGGTGAGACCAATATTGATATACCGTTGCACGATCCGACGATTCCTATCAAAAAAGTTTGGCTTGAACCACAGGCACAAATTAATCCTGAAGCGCGAAAAGCAATTCTCGACGCCGATATGATCATTATTGGTCCCGGCGATCTTTACACCAGTTTAATACCCAATCTTCTTGTTAAGGGCGTATCAGAATCTATTAAGCGATCTACGGCAAAAAAAGTCTACATCTGTAACTTGATGACCAAGCACGGCGAGACGCAAGGCTTTAAAGGACATGATTTTGTTGATACTTTAGAAAAATATCTTGGTAAAAAAATTCTTGATTATGTCATCTTTAATAACAAGCGGCCGCCAGAAAATATCTTAAAAAGGTATGCGCAAGAAAATTCTTATCTTATTGATATCGGCGAGATTGATTCGAAACAAAAAAATAAAAAAATGAAATATATTCTGGCCGACGTACTTGAAGGTGGGAAATTTATACGCCACAGTCCCACAAAAAAACTTGCCAAAATCTTACTCTCATTAATTTAAACGGCTCATTGAGCCGTTTTGCTTTTATTGATTAGGGTTGCCTAATATCTGAAATGTGTTAATTTGAGATCTATCTGTATTTAAAATTTATAACTATGCATATTAAACAACTCATAAAAAAAGAGGTTGAACGTCAAAACAAAGTTATAAACCTAATTCCCTCAGAAAATTATGTATCCAAAGACGTATTGGCGGCTTTAGGTTCGTCTTTAACCAACAAATACGCCGAGGGCAAATCTCATCAAAGATACTACTTTGGCAACAAAATTGTCGATCAGATCGAAGATAAAACAAAAGAGTTGACTTATAAACTATTTAAGATACGCCCCCAAAAATACGGCATAAATGTTCAGCCCTATTCTGGCAGTATAGCCAACCTAGCCGCCTATATTGGTTCGGTTGGTATCGGCGGTAAAATTCTTGCGATGTCACTAGAAGATGGCGGCCACCTGACACATGGGCACCATGTAAGTCTGACGGGTAAACTATTCAAATTCGAACATTACGGCGTGGGACGCGATGGCTGGATTGACTATGCTGAGGTTGAAAAAATTGCTAAGAAATTTAAACCACAATTAATTGTCTGCGGCGCCACGGCTTATCCAAGAAAGTTAGATTTTAAAAAATTTCGCCAAATTGCAGATTCGGTTATTTATCCTGAGCAAAGTCGAAAAGGTACACTACTAATGGCTGACATCTCTCATATCGCCGGCCTAATTGTCGGCGGCGTACACCCATCGCCGTTTCCATATGCCGACATCGTTACATCAACGACTCATAAAACTCTTCGCGGTCCGCGTGGCGCCTTTATAATTTCTAAACAAGAGCTTTCCGAAAATATAGATAAGGCGGTTTTCCCCGGTTTGCAGGGCGGACCACAACTACACACAATTGCCGCTATGGGCGTGGCATTTGAAGAAGCCCTGAAACCAAGTTTTAAAAAATACGCCCGCCAAGTTATCGCCAATTCACAAACATTATCAGTAGAACTAGCACGTCTTGGTTTTAAAATTATTACCGATGGCACGGATAACCACCTTTTATTAGTTGACGTTACCCCGTTGGAATTAACTGGCAAACAAGCGGGGGAGAGACTTGAAAGCGCCGGCATAATCGTTAATAAAAATATGATTCCATACGATCAGCGCAAACCATGGAATCCATCAGGCATTCGCCTCGGCACACCCGCCGTCACCACCCAAGGCATGAAAGAAAAAGACATACTCAGAATCGCAAGAAAAATTGCAACAATTCTGTTAAAATAGTATCTATGATAATTGATGGTAAAAAAATAGCGGAGGAAATGCTAATAGATGTCAAAAACACCGAGTCCATAAGACTCGCGGCAATTTTAATCGGGGAACACGATGGCAGTCGCAAGTTTTTGGAATTAAAAAAAGTAGCCGCGGAAAAAATCGGCATAGATTTTAAACTCTATGAATTCCCGACTGATATAACCACGCAAAAACTACGCAAAAAAATAGTAGCTATCTCTAAGGCACAGATTAATCACGGCATACTTATAGAATTACCACTACCATCACACGTAAATACACAATACATACTCAATGCCATCCCGCAAGAAAAAGATATTGATGTTCTTTCTGAAAAATCACAGGGCGCTTTTTTCGCTAATCGAAGCCGTATTTTGCCTCCGTCCGTTGAAACAGTAAAAACAATTTTTGGAAAATATAGCATTGAACCGCGCGGCAAAAACTGCGTTATTTTTGGCTATGGATTATTAGTCGGCAAACCAATTAGCCATTGGCTAACATCACGAGGCGCAACTGTTTCCATAATAAATGAATTTACCGTAAACCCCGCGCACTACACATTAAACGCCGATATCATTATTTCGGGTGCTGGTAAACCAAATCTCATCAAAGCTGATATGATAAAAGAGGGAGCCGTTATTATTGACTTCGGTTATAATAACTTAGATGGCACAATTACTGGTGATGCTGATTTTGATGGAGTTAGCAAAAAGTCTTCGCTTATAACTCCGGTTCCCGGAGGAGTCGGCCCAATAGTGATAGCATCTGTTTTAAAAAACATGCTTACTTTAATGAAATCAATAAAATGAGTTTTTTATCTGCGATAATATTAGGAATAATTGAGGGTATTACGGAATTTTTACCGATATCATCCACGGGGCATTTAATATTGTTTTCTAAATTTTTATCCGACTCAACGCAATCAATTAATGTTGAATTTATAAAAAACTTTGAAGTATTTATCCAATTTGGTGCCATATTTTCAGTAATAATTTTGTACTGGCACACTTTAAAAAATAATTTTGATTTAATCAAAAAAGTTTTATTTGCATTCATTCCTACCGCCGTCGTAGGTTTTATATTATATGATTTTATTAAGCGCTACTTGTTCAGTGAGCACGTGGTGCTCTGGTCACTTTTTGTCGGCGGCTTAGCCTTAATTATCTTCGAGCTAATGCATAAAGAAGGTAATGCCGTCGAAAAGCTAGAAGACATTTCTTACAAAAAAGCTTTTCTTGTTGGCATTTTTCAATCAATCGCCATTATACCGGGGGTATCAAGAGCAGCGGCAACTATTGTGGGTGGTATGTTACTGGGGTTTCAACGTAAAACTATAGTTGAATTTTCCTTTTTACTGGCCGTCCCCACGATGGCAGCGGCCAGCGGATTAGTTTTATTTAAAAATATCAATCAATTTTCAGCCAATCAGTTTAATATTTTAGGCGCAGGGTTTATTACTTCATTTATCGTTGCGATTTTAACGATTAAATTATTATTAAAATTTATCAAACATCATACATTTATAAATTTTGGGGTATATCGAATATTTTTAGCTATAATATTCTGGCTACTGATAACAAGGTCAGTATAAAAAATCCCCCCCTTAAATGGGGGAGTGGGTAAATTAATTTCTTCTTTTAAGCGTAGGCCGTTCATCTTTTTCTGTTTCTTTTTTATTTTCATCTGACTCATCTATCTTAGTGGAACCGCTTCTTCTTAACGTTGGGCCACCTTTTCCTTCTAGTGGTCTTTTTTGATTGAGCATCTGCTCCAATTGAGACTTTATGATCTGGAATTCGAATGTATCAATCACATATTCCTGTTTCTCATCTAATTTTTGAATATTTTTTTGATTTTTCTTTATTCTGTCTTCTGTCATTGGATGCGTAGAAAATATTTTAGATAAAGTACCGGGCCTTCTTTTTTCCATCGTTTGTAACTTTTCAAAGAAATCTATTAAAGACATCGGATCGTATCCAGCTTTATAGATATACTGCAAACCTAAAGAATCAGCCTCTTCCTCGAATCCTCTCGAAAACTTCAAAAAAGTAACTGGAATTAAAATGCTGGCCGCTTGCTGAGCGCCATAGCCACCCCAGCCACCCATAAATATCAAAGGGATGGTAGCAAGATTTGCTATTTGTCCACGACTAGCTTGTCTAGTACCATGTCTGGCGGCAACATGGGCTATTTCATGCGCCATAACACCAGCCAGTTCAGCTTCGCTTTCGGCGGCTAAAATCAATCCCGTATTTACAAATAAAAATCCTCCGGGTAACGCAAAAGCATTTATTTCTTCGGCATCTATTACTTTTATGGTAAATGGAACCTTAGCATCAGAACTTCTAACTAAGTTCTGACCAAGTCTATTTACGTATTCAGAAATTATAGGATCTTCTACTACTTTAATCTGTCTTGCAATTTCTTGAGCCATTTGTTTGCCCATAGCAATTTCTTTCTCAATTGAGTACAAATTAATACCCCTGCCAACATCTCTATTTCCTATTTCATCCGGATCATCTCTTTTATTTTTTTTGACGATCTTGGGCTTATTTTTATCCTGCTTTTGATCCTGACTTGAAACAGTTTCAACTGTTTTCTTAGGAGCTGTTTCCTGATAATTAGTAAACGATATATTCATTAATAAAAACAAGGAACTACCGAACCAGAACTTGCGTCCAATTACATAAGCCATGCTCACCCTCAGTTATTACAAAATTTTAAAGATCTGATTATAAGACTAGCTTCCTATATCAAAAAAGGCAACACTTATGAAAAATTGCTTTTGGCGGGAGTAGTTTTCTGCACAAAACAAGAAGTTGTTTTGTGCCGCGGGAGTCCTTAGTCACGCACAAGTGGTGCCGCGGGAGAGACTCGGTCTCGACTAATCCGCCAACTGGCGGATTGTCTGACCACCAGCTCGCGATATTTTCCTTCCGGAAAATATATCGCTCCGCTGTTCTCGTCTCGCACAAAACAAGCAATTGTTTTGTGCCGCGGGAGAGACTCGAACTCTCAAGCCCTTGCGAGCGGAGGAATTTAAGTCCTCTGCGTATACCATTCCGCCACCGCGGCATTATTTATTCGGGATATACAAAAAACGATTCCGTCAAAAATAAATCAATTTATTTTTGAGGCGGCGACGGGAATCGCTTTCAGTCATAATTCTGCCAAATGCAGAATTATGCTTCAAGACCCGGCCTCGCGGTTTTTTTCTTCCAAAAAATACATCGCTCCGGCCGTTCGATTCCATCAAAAATAAATCAATTTATTTTTGAGGCGGCGACGGGAATCGAACCCGTGCATCGCGGTTTTGCAGACCGCAGCGTTTCCACTTCGCCACGCCGCCAACTACTTTTCTATTTCACTAAATATTTTTTCTATCTTGTCTGCGCGGTCTCCGCTTGAATCAATTTCAAACCTAATTTTAGGAACAGGACGCATTACAAGATGTTTGTTTAATAACTGCTGAATTTGATAAATTTGTTTTTCTATTTTTTCAATAACTGCTTCGCTTTTATTTTTTGGAAAAACCGATATTCTTATGGTTGCGTGTTCTAAGGTAGGGGATACTTCGGCGCCAACAACGGTTACAAGGGCATCCTCGCTAATATCTACTTCTTTAGAAAAAATCCTGGCAACTTCGTCTCTAAATAAATCATTCAATTTTTTAATGCGCTCGCTACTCATATGCTTCTTTTTATTTTCTCTTCTTCGTAAACCTCTAATATGTCACCTTCTCTTATTAATTGCTGAGGTAATGGTTGGACCGAACAATCAAATCTAATACCGGCCTCGAGCCCCTCTTTAACTTCGGCAGTATCAACCTTATTGTGTTGCAATTGACCTACCTTACCAGTAATAAATATAGTCGAATTCCTTGTCGCGTCCACGTTTGCTCCGCGAGTTATTTTACCTTGCATTACTTTTCCGCCAATAATTTGGGACTTGCCGCTATTTTTAAATACCGCCAATATTTTAAACTTGCCAAGAGGAATTCGTTTAATCTCTGGATCCAATAAATCAGACATCATTAAACGTATGGCCTCAATTAACTCATATATTATATCAAAAGAATTAACTTTTATCCTTTCTCTATCAATAAGCTGTCTGACCGATGGATCTATGTCAACATGAAATCCCAAAACCGATGCACCGGTCGCTCTGGCATTTTTAATATCATTATCACCAATAGTACCGATACCATAATTTATAACCCTGTATTCAACTTCCTCTGAATAAATTGTTTTCAAGGCATTATCAATAGCTTCAAGAGAGCTTTGCACATCTGCCTTTATAATTATGTTGGCAATCTTCTTATTAGTTTTTTGACCTTCGGTGCTGACTTCTTTTATAAATAAGCTTATCGGCTTAATTAAGCTTTGCTCAGTAGCTAAGATTTGCGCCGCCTCCTTAGTTGCTAAAACCTGAAATTCCTGACCGACGCTTGGTGAATTCTCCCAACCCAACATTACGCATGGTTGTGACGCAGTGGCAACAACGATGGGCTTGCCTAAAAAATTCTCAATTGATTTAACGCGACCAAGGGCGCTACCGGCAGAAACCCAATCGCCAATCTTCAGTTCTCCCTCGTGAATTATCAGGGTAGCAATAAGACCGCGACGACTATCCATATGCGACTCGATGACCACGCCCTTAGCCGGACCACTAACAGGAGATGAGAGCTCTTCCATCTCAGCTAAAAGCAATATCATATCTATGAGCTCATTTATTCCATCGCCATTCTTAGCTGACAGCTCAACGACTGGCACGCTTCCACCATAGTCTTCAACTTGAACTTCTTGCTCGGCAAGCTCTTGTCTAACTTTTGCAGGATTGGCTCCTTCTTTATCTATTTTATTTATAGCCACAACAAACGGCATGTCAGCCTCTTTTATTATTTTAATAGCTTCTTTGGTTTGCGGCTTCACGCCCTCTTCAGCGGCCACAACCAATATCGCGATGTCGGCTACCTTAGCTCCGCGTGATCGAATGGCAGTAAATGCTTCGTGTCCCGGCGTATCCAAAAAGGTTATTTTCTTTCCATTATGTTCCGCCTGATAGGCCCCTATGTGTTGAGTGATCCCACCCGATTCTCCTTCAGCAACTTTTGTTTGTCTTATTTTATCAAGTATACTGGTTTTACCGTGGTCAACGTGCCCCAAAACAACCACAATAGGTGGCCTACTAACACGAGCAACTGTTTCCGCGTCTGAATCTACGTTTTTTTTAGCCTCCTTAATCATGTTTGAAAATTAACATTTTTAAAGCTTTTCTACAAATAAAACCAACTGAACTAACGTTACCCTGCTTACCTTGAATTTATAGAATAGAAAAACTTCAGTAATAAAATAATAAAAAAAACCGATTATAAATCGGCTACAGTTTGTGGGGGGGAATGCAGAACAGAAGGCGCTTCGCGCCGACCATATTTTTGGCGGAAATTTGAATTCCGAATTTTGGCG
>JBBUDS010000028.1:0-1652 GCA_038057175.1 Patescibacteria group bacterium | reverse complement strand
TTTCGTTTCAAAATATTCACCTCCAAAGTTAAGATTTTTAAAAAACCAACTTGCCGAATGGTAAACTATTTTTAGACGCTTGTAAATATTTTAAAATATCAACTGGGTGCTACAATTTGTACGGTATTTTAACAAAAAAAAGGAAGCCTGGTATGACCAGACGTAATATTATTAAGATTGCAACATTGAACACGGCGGCCTCCTACAAAAGAATACTGGGGGCGAACAATAGAGTCAGAGTGGGCTTTATTGGTCTTGGTAGCATGGGTTATAATGGCAATTTGGTAAATTGTGCAGAATTAAAAAATACTGAAATTTCTGGCATTTGTGATGTATTTAGACCTCATCTTGAACGAGCGCGCGAAAAAGCAAGGAATCACTCTTCAAAACTAATTCTTACAAATGATTTTAGAATACTCCTAGAAGACACGGGTACCGATGCGATTTGTATTTCGACTCCAGATCATTGGCATGCCTTGATGATAACCGCGGCCTTACGAGCCGGCAAACACGTTTACTGCGAAAAACCAATAGCGCACAAGGTTAACGAACTGCCCATGATAATAGCTTCACAAAAAAAATACGGCAAAGTCTTTACTAGCGGACAGTGGCAACGTTCCGGCAATCAATTCATAGAAGCTATCGAAGACATACCCATGCTTGGCAAGATACAAAAATCTAAAACTTGGTATCGAGGTCAAACTGGCAGTATGGAAAAGGTCGCTGATTCAAACCCACCCAAAGGACTAGACTGGAATATGTGGCTCGGTCCAGCGCCACAAAGACAATTTAACGCCAATCGATTTCTTTTTAATTGGCGCTGGTTCTGGGATTACGGCAATGGTTGGTTCGGCGACTGGGGACCGCATATGATCGACGTCGCTGAATGGGGTTTATCAAGAGTGTCATCTGCGCAAACACAACCTTATAGAATATCGCTGTCCAACGAATTAAAAATATCGTGCACAAAAGATGACAGAGATACGCCTACCTACTTCCATGTTTCTTATGATTATAACAACCGTCCTAGCGTAGACTTTGAATATGATGGTTGTGACTCGACCAACAAAGACCGCGAATGGGGAGTACTCTGGTCTGGCGAAAATGGTTCTATCTTCGTGGATAGAGAAGAATACAAATTTACAGATCCCGACGGTAAAACACGCAAAAACGTGAGCTCTGATGGCAACGCCCTACTTAACCACTGGCAAAACTTCATAGATCACATCATAAATAATAAAATTGATACGAATGCTAACCTTGAGAACGTCGGCACCACAACACTCAATTGTTTATTGGCGGCAGCGGCACACAAACGCATGAAAATTAACGGCTCACAAGAAATAATCTGGGATCCTCAAAAAAAAGAAAACGAAATCAATGATATGGGTGCATTCCTAAGATATGAATATAGAAAACCCTGGAGACTATACGTCTAATAGAGACCCCCGCCCTTACGGGCGTGGTACTTACGTACCTTCTGCGCAGTTGCGCTCATTTGAATCTTGCGCAACTGCGCAGGGTCTATATATTTACCTCCAGTTGCCCTTCGGGCAACTTACGGGCTGACATTCATCCACGAGCTTACGCTCGTGGCGTTCTGTCAGTAAATATAACAAAACCTCGCTTAACGAGGTTTTTTAATTTTAATT
>JBBUDS010000027.1:0-3620 GCA_038057175.1 Patescibacteria group bacterium | reverse complement strand
TTTGCCAGAGGGATATACTGCTAACAACTATTTGCGTGAGTTAGCTACGGCTGGATTGATAAGGCGTTTTGGTGGCGATATTTCAGTATCAGCTCAAGAACGTCTCGAGTATGAGTTGGGGGTTATAGAGAAAACAGGATTTGCCTCTTATTTTTTAATTGTTCAGGATTTTGTAAACTGGGCTAAAAGTCGAGGAATTATTGTTGGTCCCGGACGAGGTTCTGCCGCCGGCAGTCTTGTTTCTTTTTTGTTGGGTATTACCAATATAGATCCTCTCAAGTACGATTTATTGTTTGAAAGATTTCTTAATCCGGAGCGTGCGAGCATGCCAGACATTGATCTTGATTTTGATGATGCAAGGCGTGGCGAAGTTTTTGATTACGTACGAGAAAAATATGGCAGTGACCACTTTGCTCAAATAATCACCTTTGGTACTATGGCTGCCCGCGGAGGTATTCGTGATGCCGGCAGGGCTCTTGGATTTTCCTATGACTTTTGCGATCGTATTGCCAAGTTAATTCCGTTCAACCCTAATCAAAATGAAAAAATCGGATTTCTTAAAAAATGTCTGACAGATGTAGATGAATTAAAACAGATTTACAATACGACTGCCGATGCCAAGACTGTTATTGATGCGGCAATGAAGCTAGAGGGCGTTGCCAGACATTCTTCTACGCATGCCTGTGCCGTTGTGATCACCCCTAAGCCATTAACAGAATACCTACCATTACAGCGAGCAAGTGATGGCGATGAAGTAATTACTCAATATGAAATGAACGCCGTAGCCGATTTGGGTTTATTGAAAATGGATTTTTTGGGATTGTCGAACTTAACAATTATTCATGATGCATTGCAACTTATAGAGCGTAATTATGGAATCAAGGTTGATATAGAAACCATACCGCTGGATGACAAAAAAACATTTGAACTTTTGCGTGAAGGTAAAACCACGGGAGTTTTTCAATTAGAAGGTTCTGGCATGAGACGTTATTTTAAACAGCTTAAACCTACCAGATTTGAGGATATAATTGTTATGATTTCCCTGTATCGTCCCGGTCCTTTGGATGCGGGAATGGTAGAAGAATATATTCAACGTAAACATGGCAAGAAGCCGGTTACATATTTGCATCCCCTATTAAAACCGATACTCGAGAATACTTACGGGATTATTGTTTATCAGGAGCAGTTGATGCAGTTGGCAAATACTTTGGCAAAGTTTACTTTGCCGCAGGGCTACGTATTGATAAAGGCCGTTGGTAAAAAGATTAGGTCTTTATTAGAAGAGCAGCGCAGTAAACTGATCGATGGTATGGTAAAAAATGAAATTGATCAGGTAACAGCTCAGAAGCTGTGGGATTTCATTGAACCATTTGCCAGATACGGGTTTAATAAGTCGCATGCGGCTTGTTATGCCATGATTGGTTACCAGACGGCTTATCTAAAAGCTCAGTATCCGGTTGAATTTATGGCTGCTTTGATGAATTCGGCTTCGGGTGATATTGAAAGAACAGCTTTTTTAATAGAAGAATGCCAATCAATGGGAATTGTTGTTTTGCCACCTGAAGTAAACGAAAGCTATGAGAAATTTACTGTTGTTATTAATGGAGCTGATTCCAAGAAGATTCGTTTCGGCTTGACTGCCGTAAAAAATGTCGGAGTTAATGTTGTACAAGCAATAATAGCCAAACGTGTTAATGATGGACCATTTAAGAATATAGAAGATTTTACTTCGCGCGTGCAGGATAAGGATTTAAATAAAAAATCGCTAGAGAGTTTGATTAAATGCGGAGCCTTTGATGCATTTGGCGAGAGAGCGATGCTATTGAGTAATACTGATCAATTATTATATTATTCACGTGAAAGTCGTAAATCTCAAACTAGTGGTCAGATAAGTTTATTTGGAGGTCTGGAATCTGGCGTTAGTCTTCCGCCGTTGAGATTGGCGATGAGCGATCCGGCTGGTAGAGCTGAAAAATTGATGTGGGAAAAAGAATTGCTAGGATTATTTATTACCGATCACCCCCTTAGAGATTACCAGCAGCAACTTAATTTTGAAAAAGGCCTTACGCAAATTAAAGAAATATCAAATACCAAAAATGGCGGACAAATTAAAATTGGCGGTATGGTAACCAAGATTCAGAAGATTGTCACCAAAACTGGTAAGCCAATGGTATTTACGTGGGTCGAGGATTTAACCGGTAAAATAGAGACTGTCGTGTTTCCAAATATTCTTGAAGCCAATCCGGATGCGTTTGTTGAAAATAGAGTATTGGTTATCAGTGGTAAGCTTAATGATCGCGATGGGGTGCCTAAGATTCTTTGTGATACGGTGAGGCCGATTGCGATGTTAAATTAGTGCTCGCTACCCGTATTTGAAATCAACATTCCCTGTCTGCCGGCAGGCAGGGACTTTGATCAAGTTTCGCTCGCCATATTATCTTTTGAGAACTTCGCCTCGCCCCAGCGGGCTCGGCTCATCTTTTTACGTAACCGCCATTTGTCAAGATGTTCGTCCGCTAACTGGCGGACTCAATCATTGACAAAACCATGCTGGCGGTTACTTCAGAAGTCTCAAAAGGCAATATGGCCTCGCTTCACACTCAAGGTCTGCTATGAATGATTTCAAATACAGATAGCTCGCCCCACCCTAAGTGAACATTTTAAAATAAAAAAGAGCCCGTGGCGCGCTGGTGCGCCACGGGGAGGGAGTCAAACCGGATTCTTGTTCTCGCGGGTCCGATTAGGGTACCCGGAATTACTCCGGCTTACTCAATGATTGTTTTGCGGGGGCGAATTCGATCTTCGCCTTTTGATCGAAATATATTTCGATCATCGCTGATCGTATCATCTCGAGCACAATGAGCTTGGCTTCGGATGCTTCTGCACCAAAACCTTTTGCCATTTCCCCCAAACCTTTCATCAAGGGGTTCATGGCGTCTCCTACCTTCTCCCGTACCACGCGGTACAGGAGTTGCTCGTGGAGTGTTTGAGCACTCATTTGAGCCTCCTTGTGGGTATAAATTTACTACTCAACCCACGTATTAATTATATCATACTTTTGGTAGAAATGCAAGATATGGCTGATTCGGGCTTATTTTGATAGGATTCTAGTAATGTCAGATTCTGATAAAAAAATGATTGATCATAGGGATATCGGGCAGCAGCTCGATTTATTTAGTTTTCACGAGGTGGCGCCAGGGGCGCCGTTTTGGCATCCCAAAGGCATGGTGATTTTCCGCGAACTGGAAAAATTTGCCCGCGAAATAAATGATCGCGACGGTTATCAGGAGATTTCAACGCCGATAATAGTTAAGCGTGAAGTTTTTGAAAAATCCGGCCACTGGGATCATTTCCGCGAAAACATGTTCTATTTTGACAATTCGCGTGATGAGGACGAACACCTGGTCATTAAACCGATGAACTGTCCCGAATCAACCTATGTTTTTAATTCTCGCGTGCGCAGCTATCGGGATTTGCCATTGCGATTGGCGGAGATAGGCAGATTGCATCGCAATGAATTGTCGGGAACACTCGGCGGACTTTTCCGTGTCAGGCAGATTACCATGGATGATGCTCATATTTATCTTGCCCCGGAACACGTTGAGGGCGAGGTTGTTAAA
>JBBUDS010000026.1:0-1027 GCA_038057175.1 Patescibacteria group bacterium | reverse complement strand
AATGTCGCCGGTTTTTTGCCGAGACTAGTTGCCGCCATCGTGGTCTTTTTAGTTGGTTGGTTAGTTGCGGTTTTGGTGGCTAAGTTAGTTTGGCATGTCGTCAAAGTAATACGTATTGATCACGCTCTCGAAGGCGTTGGTTTTAAGCGTGTTTGGGAAAGGAGCGGATATAAATTAAATAGTCCGTTGTTTTTCTACGAGTTGGTCAAATGGTTTTTTGCCATCGTATTTTTAATGGCCGCGACCAATATTCTTGGTTTAGTACAGGTTACCGAATTCTTGCGAAGTGTTGTCTACTATTTACCAAACGTATTTGTAGCAGCATTTGTAGTATTGATCGGTGTTTTGTTGGCGAGGTTTGTAGAAGGTTTAGTTAGCGGATGGGTTAGAGCCGCGCAGCTATCTTCTGCTAATTTTCTCGGATCACTTAGTAAGTGGTCAGTTTTGGTTTTTTCATTTTTAATAGCATTGAGTCAACTTAAAGTTGCCGATGAAGTAGTTAGAACGATCGTCATTGGTTTGGTTGCTGCCGGTGCCTTAGCCCTTGGTTTGGCTTTTGGTCTCGGTGGTAGAGCGCATGCCGATGAGTTTATCAGTAAAATGAAAAAGCACGTAGGAGAGTAACCTACTAATTAGCAATATTTTTATTTGCTAATTGAACAAGTAAAAACTTGTAATCACAACACCCGCCTAGGCGGGTGTTGTGATTAATATTATGCACGGTGAGCACTTAAATGTCGGCAATTAAAAAGTCGCTATTTTAGCGACTATGAATCAGGTCGTGTGTTTAATAGACTATCAACCGATTCTACTTGCACCCAAAGTTTTAAATTTAGGACTGCCGTCTCTCCACCTAGTGGTCCTAGGAGCTCTTTTATTTTTTTGATGACCACTTCTTCTATTGTATACTCACCATTTAAATTCACCTCGGCTTCTTGTTCTTCTGGCCTTATCTTTTGATACCCTCCATAAAAAACTCTATTCCATGGATCTGCGCCTATATATACGCCGACGTCTTCAAGTACGT
>JBBUDS010000025.1:0-8513 GCA_038057175.1 Patescibacteria group bacterium | reverse complement strand
GGAAATGAGAAAATCGATATATTATTTACAGGGGACAGATGCTGAAATTAAACCAGAGGGCGGAGCGCTATTCTTCCGGTTCCTGTATCGGCTCCCCGCTCTTATAATACCCCGTACCTGCCGGTATTAAGCGGCCGATGATGACGTTTTCTTTGAGTCCGCGCAAGGTGTCTTCTTTGCCGGCAACGGCTGAGTCAATCAAAACTCTGGCAGTCTCTTGGAATGACGCAGACGAGAGGAAGCTCTCAGTTGAAAGTGAAACCTTGGTTATACCAAGTAGAAGTTGTTCAAAGGTGGCTAATTTGGCAGTTACACCAACTGGCTGACTGTTCTTAGTTGATTCATTGGATTCTAAAAGTGTTCGTTTTTCTACGATATCTCCCGGTAAGAGATCGGTATCGCCACCGTCTAGAACTTTGACGCGTGAAAATATTTGGCGAACGATTAATTCAACATGTTTATCGTTTATGCCCTCTCCAGTAGCAAAATAAATACTTTGAACTTCGCGTATGATGTAGCGTGCTACGGTGGCGATACTTTCGGTTGTAGCATAGAGCTCGCGCAAATCAATATGGCCGTCAGATATTTGCTGACCAACAGTAATTAAGTCGCCAGCCTTAACTGCCGATGAAATACCGGGCATAGTTAGATACTCTCGTTCTTCGCCCTTGTCGGACATTATTTTGATTAAAGATTGATTGGCCTTTTCTTCCACGCTAATTGCTTTACCGTCTATTTCTGATATTAAGGCCTTGCCAGCTGGTGGGCGAACTTCGAAAATTTCTTGAACGCGGGGCAGACCCATAGTAATATCTCCAATGCTGGCGACGCCTCCGGTATGGAATGTTCTCATAGTTAGCTGGGTGCCAGGTTCACCGATCGCTTGAGCTGTGACGATACCTACCGCTTGACCTATTTCTACCAATTTATTTTTTGATAAATCATGACCATAGCAAAACCTGCAGACACCATCTTTGGACTTGCAAGAAATTAGCGATCTTATTTTAACTTTTTCCAATTCAAGCTTAGCTATTTTTTGAGTAGCCTCACGATCAACTAAGTGACCCTTTTTAACTATAATAGTACCATCGGTATCCTTGATGTCTTCAAGTAGCACGCGACCGTATAACCTTTTATTTAAGCTCTCTCCGCCGATTTTACCATCAACCGCATAAAGGATATAACCCTCCTTATCTTTACAGTCTTCTTCGTGAATGACGACATCTTGAGCAACATCAACAAGACGACGAGTAAGGTAACCTGCCGTTGCTGTTCTTAGTGCGGTATCTACCAAACCCTTTCTAGCGCCGTGAGTTGAAATAAAGTATTCAAGAACATTCAATCCTTGTTTAAAGGAGCTTTTGACCGGTAATTCAATTAATTCTCCGTCCGGTTTAACCATCAATCCGCGCATACCGGCAAGCTGGTTAACAGTACCCCAGTTGCCTCTTGCTTTAGAATCAACCATCATGAAAACGGCGTCTTCGTGAACGAACTGATTGCTTACCAATTTTTCTAATTTGGCTTTGGTTGAAGTCCAAATTTCGATAGCTTTTGATTTTCTTTCATGTTCTGTAAGTAAGCCTTGCTCGTATAATAATTTATTTTCTTCTATTATTTTTTCAGCTTCTACAATAAGTTCCGTTTTTTCTTTAGGGATTCTAAGATCGGTCATGCCCCAAGAAACACCGGATGTTGTCGCATAGTGAAAGCCGTATTCTTTTATGGTATCTAAAAATTCTACCGTACGATCTTCGCCGTAAGTGTGAAGAATTTCGGCTTCGATATTTCTTAGATCAGTTTGGTTTAAAGTTTTATTGATATAGGCATGTTCTAATGGCAAAGCTTTGTTAAAAATTATACGGCCAACGGATGTTTCAACAAGCTTATTGGTGCCGTCAATCATGTTCTTGTTTAGATGAACTTTTATTTTTGCGCGCAAATCAATAAATTCGTGTTCATAAGCGATTATAGCTTCCGATTCTGAAGAAAACATTTTACCTTCGCCAATGGCGCCCGGATTTATATTTGTAAGGTAATAACAGCCGAAAGTTATGTCACGAGTTGCGATAGCGACCGGCTCTCCAGTTGCCGGCTTCAATATACCATGCGTCGAGAGCATGAGTTCTCGGGCCTCTTTTTGTGCTTCAGCGGTTAAGGGTAAGTGTACAGCCATTTGATCGCCGTCGAAGTCAGCATTAAAGGCGCGGGTAGGAAGGGCGGGTATTTTGATGGCCTTACCCTCTATTAATACGGGCTTAAATGCTTGCACTGATAATCTGTGAAGCGTTGGAGCGCGGTTTAATAAAACTAATCTGTCTTTGATTGCTTCGTCCAAAGCTTCCCATACTTCTGGAACTTCTTGTTCTATTAAGTGATTGGCTGAACGTATGTTGTGGGCTAAACCTAATCTTTTGAGATAATTAATAATAAAAGGCTTAAATAATTCCAGCGCCATATACTTAGGTAAGCCGCATTCGCTCATTTTTAAGCTTGGACCGATAACAATTACGCTTCGGCCGGAATAGTCCACTCTTTTACCAAGTAAGTTTTGTCTGAACCTTCCTTGCTTACCCTTGAGCATATCGGCTAGAGATTTTAGAGCGCGCTTTTGGCCTGTTGATGCTGAAATTAATGTTTGACCCTTGCGCATACTGTTATCAATCAGAGCGTCTACGGCTTCTTGCAGCATCCTTTTTTCATTCTTTGTTATTACTTCTGGCGCCTTTAACTCTAATAAATGCTTGAGACGGTTGTTGCGATTAATAACGCGCCTATACAGATCGTTAAGATCAGAAGTTGCAAAACGTCCACCATCGAGTTGGACCATTGGTCGCAAAAGCGGGGGAATAATTGGAAGGACAGTAAATATCATCCATTCGGGGCGTATGTCATTTGAAAGCATTCGCTTGAACATCTTAAGGCGGCGTAATATCTTTTTCTTGATTACTGGATTGTCGATTTCTTTTAGTGCTAATTCATTTTTTTTAATTTCTTCTTCGAGGTCTAATTCTTCAAGTAGTTTTCTTATGGCTTCTGCTCCGATGCTTGCTTCAAAAACTTCTCCGTATTTAAGCGACATATCTCTGAAGTCCAGTTCAGATAAAACCTGATATTTTTTTAGATTTTTTAGATTTTCTTTTTCTTTTTCTCGCTGATCTCTTATTTTGTCTTGCAGTGTTTCTTGCGGCGTATTTTTGATCAAAGATTTAAATTCAGACTCCATTTTTTTCATTGCTTCGGTTTTGAGATCGTCGTTGCTTTTCATTACTATGTAGGCGCCAAAGTAAACAACTCTTTCCAGGTCTGGCAGAGAGACATCCAAAAGTGTGGCAATGCGTGATGGCATACCCCTTAAAAACCAGATATGAGTTACCGGACTAGCTAATTTAATATGGCCCATGCGTTCACGCCTGACGATTGATCTGGTAACTTCTACACCGCAACGGTCACAAACGATTCCCTTATAACGGATTCTTCTATATTTACCGCAATAACATTCCCAATCTTTTGTTGGTCCAAAAATGGCTTCTGAAAATAGACCTTCTTTTTCAGGCTTTTGCGTTCGATAGTTTATTGTCTCCGGTTTTGTTACTTCACCATAAGACCACCGAAGAATATCTTCGGGAGAGGCGATCTTGAGTTTTAATGCTGAAAAGTCCATAAGATCAGCGAATGTCGAATTTATTACGAATTTGCGAATTTACGAAAGAATTCAATTCGTTAATTCGTTTATTCGTACCGATTCGTTATTCGTTGGTACTAAATCTCTTTTAATTCGATATTTAATCCTAATCCTTTAATTTCTGATAATAAAACTTTAAATGATTCCGGTAGGTGAGGAGCTTTTATTTCTTCGCCGGCAACTATAGATTCATAGGTTTTGGCGCGTCCTTGAACATCGTCAGATTTAATGGTGAGCATTTCTTGTAACGTATGTGCCGCGCCATAACCTTCAAGCGCCCAAACTTCCATTTCTCCAAATCTTTGACCTCCAAATTGTGCTTTACCTCCTAATGGTTGCTGGGTAATCAAGGAGTATGGCCCGATTGATCGCATGTGCAGTTTATCTTCAACCATGTGCATTAGTTTCATGAAGTAGATAACCCCTACAGTCGTTTTTTGCTGGAATCTTTTGCCTGTACGACCGTCATAAACATATATTTTCCCGTCTTCCGGTAAGTCTGCCTTGCGCAATTCTTCTTTTATCATCTCTTCGCTTGCTCCGGCCATTGATGGCACTGCGACCTTGTAGCCTAATTTAGATGCCGCCCAACCCAGATGAGTTTCCAGAACTTGACCGATGTTCATACGAGATATGATACCTAGCGGACTTAATATCATGTCGACTGGCTTGCCGTCAGGAAGATAGGGCATGTCCTCTTCGGGTAATATGGTCGAGATAACACCTTTGTTTCCGTGTCTTCCAGCAAGCTTATCGCCAACTTGCACCTTTCGCATTTGAGCAATTGATACCTGAATGGTTTTTATTACTCCAGCCGGTAATTTATCGCCTTGATCTCTAGAAAATATGCGAACTCCGACAACTCTTCCGATTTTGCCGTAGTCAAGAGTTAAGGAGGTATCTTTAACGTCTTGAGATTTTTCTCCGAATATTGCCTTAAGAAGTCTTTCTTCAGCGGTGAGGTCGCTTTCGCCTTTAGGTGAAATTTTACCTACCAATATATCCTGAGATCTGACTTCGGCTCCGATTCTGACGATACCGTCTGGATCCAAATTTTTTAATTTTTCCTCGGAACGGTTTGGGATATCATATGTTGTTATTTCCGGACCTAGTTTTGTTTCGCGGACGTCAATTGAATAATCTTCGATGTGAATAGATGTAAAAAGGTCTTCTTTAACTAATTTTTCCGAAAGTACAACGGCGTCTTCGAAGTTCGCTCCTTCAAATGACATAAAAGCTACGACTAAATTTCTTCCGAGAGCCAGCTCCCCTTCGTTTGTTGCCGGGCCGTCTGCTAGAACATCGCCCTTTTTAACTTTTTGACCTAAGTGTACTATCGGTCGTTGATTTATAGCTGTAAAACTATTCGATTTATTAAATTTAAGAAGATCGTAGGTGATTTTTTCGCCAGCAGTCGTCTTTATTGTTATGTGAGAACCGTCAACCTCCTCAACTACTCCAGATTCATTGTTTATTATCATCATGCCCGAATCCATGGCTACTTTCCTTTCAAGACCAGTTCCCACTACCGGAGATTCTGGTGAAATTATTGGTACCGCCTGTCTTTGCATGTTTGAGCCCATGAGCGCCCTATTTGCGTCATCGTTTTCTAGAAAAGGAATTAAAGATGTTGCTACTGAAAATGGTTGTTTTGGAGAAACATCTATGTAGTCTATTTCTGAGGGAGTTGCTAAGTCTACTTCGCCATGTATTCTGGATGGTATCTTTGGTTCAACTAGTTTTCCGGTGTCATCGGTTTTAACTCCTGCATGAGCGATTATGTATCTCTCTTCTTCGGTCGCATCAAAATAATCTATTTGATCTGTAAGCCTGCCTTTTACTACTTTGCGATAGGGAGTGAGAATGAAACCTAACGGCGAGACCTTAGAGAATAGAGCTAAGTGGCCGACGAGACCGATGTTCGGACCTTCAGGGGTTTGAATAGGACATATTCTTCCATAATGAGATGGGTGTACGTCGCGTACCTCAAAGCTTGCTCTTTCTCTGGTTAACCCACCGGGTCCGAGCGCTGAGAGTCTGCGTTTGTGCTCAAGCTCTGCTAGAGGATTAACTTGATCCATGAATTGCGAGAGCTGTCCCGAAGAAAAAAATTCTTTAACTGCAGCTACAAACGGTCTGGAATTAATAAGTTGTGCCGGTATAATACCATCAACTTCCATGGTGCTCATCCTGTCTTTGATTATTCTTTCCATTCTAGAAAACGAAAGTCTGAGTTTGTCTTGAAGTAGCTCGCCTAAAGTTTTAACTCTGCGATTTCCAAGGTGATCAATGTTGTCTGGTTGAGAAGACGGATCATTATTTAACTTTATTATTTCTCTCATAACAGCAATTAGGTCATCAACTTTTAGTACTCTATTTTTTTCATCGAGAGGATAGTCTTTTTGAAACCTCTGGTTCATTCTATAGCGGCCAACCCTAGAAAGATCGTAGCGTGAAAAATTAAAAAATACGTTATGTATCATCTGTCGAGCATTATCAACAGTTGCCGGATCGCCCGGGCGTATTCTTTTATACATTTCTATGAGGCCCTCTTCTTCATTTGAGGATGCATCGGCAAGTATAGTAGATACAATGTAGGGCATCTCCGGATCGGTATCGATGTCGGCAAAAAGCTTTTTTATATCTTCATCCTTTCCAATTCCAAATGCGCGTAAGATAGAGGTAGCCGGAATTTTTCTTTTTCGGTCTATTCTAACTGAAATTACCCCGCTTTGTTCAGTTTCTAATTCAAGCCAGGCCCCCCTAGAAGGGATAATTTTAGCACCAAAAAGCCGTTTGTAACGGCTTGAACGTGAAAAAGAGAAGAATACACCCGGGCTTCGAATAAGCTGCGATATAACAACTCTTTCGACGCCGTTAATTACAAATGTACCTCGCGGGGTTATAACTGGAAAATCAGCTAGATAGATTTCTTGTTCATTTACACTACCAGTTTTTTTGTTCTTGAGCTCTATTTTAACCCTGAGAGGAGCTTCAAAAGTTATGTTTTTTTCTCTGGCGACTCTTTCGCTAAACTTGGGTTCCTCTAGTCTAAAATCTGTGAATCTTAGTTCGAGCTCTTTGTTTGTCCAATCTTCTATTGGAGAAATGTCATTAAGGAGTTCTTTTAATCCTATATCTAAAAACCATTGATATGAATCAAGTTGTACCTGAACCAGGTTGGGTGCCTCAAAAGAATCGGGCGTGTATTTTGAAAGTATTTTACGCAAGCCGTCTTTGAAGAAGCTACGCATGCATTTATAGATGTAAGAATTTGGGGTAACCCTACTTCTATTTAGATGCGTAACTTAATGAATTATTGATTCGACAAAAAAACACCTCACCCCGTTTGTACGGGGGCGAATTTAAAATTATTCTCTCTAATTTTTTGAGATTTCAGTTTCCACCCTTAGATATACAAATCCGGCAACCGACGATTTATTGTCGGCGACTACATTTGTAGACCCACGATGAACGCAGAAGCTATCTTATATGAGGTACTGTCCGTGCCCAGATTCCCCAGTATTTTATAGGTTTTTATGGTTGTTATGTCAACTTTATTCCTTTTTAATAGGTTGTCAAGAGAGTTTATCAACCCCGTTAGAAGTTCCTTATATATTACAGTTCCATCTTTTGTAATAAAGCCTTTCCTGATTATAGCAGTTACTTCTAACGGGGTCAACATCTCACTAAGATTATGATAATACTTTGTTGTTTGTAAGTCAACTCTATCCTTGAAACGGGTCTGTTTTTGTTTTGTTGTTTTTGTGGCGTTAATTTCCATTTGAACAACATCTTCGTGTAGGGTTATTGTTAATTTCATTTTGAATAGTAAGAATGTAGCACAAAAATATTTTTTAGCAAACAATCAGATGCTGTTGCTTTTTATTGTTATGTTTTCTAAAATTAAATAATGATTCCCGTTAGAAGTCGCCCTAACCCCGTTAGAATTCTAGCGGGAAGAGTGATCGTTAGGCATGATCAAAATTAGATCATACTTGTTAGCAGAATTCTAACGGGGCTAGCGGGTTAGTCAATATAGCTGATCAATTAATGAAGAGTTTGTTATGTGTCTTCGGTCTATACGTAAGACTGCACAGCAACGACTTCTAACGGGATGATGAAAAAGGTTAAGAAATTAAAAAAAGCCGAAAAAAAAGAGGCGGTAGAGTCTAAAGAAATTTTAGGTTTATCGCAGGAGACAAAAAATGGAATTTGGGGAGTGACATCATTAGGATTGAGTGTGGTGAGTACGTTGGCCTTTTTTCACAAAGCTGGTGGCGCCGGTGAAATTTTTTTTGTTGCTGCTAAATCGCTTTTTGGTTGGGGCATATTTTTGATACCACTGGGGTTAACCATGCTCGGCGTAGCTTTTCTAAAATCAATTTCTCGAAGGATATATTCTAGCGCTATTATCGGGACAGTACTTTTTGTTCTGGGCTTTTTGGCCCTATTCCATATTTTAGGTAATGGTGATTTGGCTTTGCGCATAGATCAGGGCGGCTATCTAGGTTTAATAATCGGCCTTCCAATGCTTAGAGCCGTTGGAGTTACTTCGTCATTTGTTATCTTGCCTATTCTGCTCTTTGTTTCAGTTCTCGTTGCTTTAAATATTCCGGTTCATAAGTTATTATTCCGTAAACAGGAGGACGTCGAAGCCGACTTAGATGAACAATCGTCACTAAAAGATAACGTTGTTATTAAAAGAGGCACTCAAATAGTGGATATTAAAGCCGAAGCCGCCGTCGCTAAAGCTATGGCGGCCAAGGAAGCCATCAGACCCGCCGTCTTAGTCAAACACGACGACGAAGAGCGCGAGTTTGTGATA
>JBBUDS010000024.1:0-12171 GCA_038057175.1 Patescibacteria group bacterium | reverse complement strand
AAGCATTCACTGATGTTATCGATTTAGCTGCCGGTATGACTTATAACTTTAAAGTTACAGGTGACTTCGATACTTCACTTGGTGGTGATTTGGACGCAGAAGATATAGTTAGAGTAATACTTGATAGATATACTGAAGATACGCCAGATATAACTATTATGAAGTATGCTGGTACCAACACTGCGGTTGCCGATGCTGATGTCGTACCGAATGCTGATGTTTCTGGTCCTAACTTTACATTAAAGGGTTCGTCCTTGACTCTTGGTTTAGCCGGATCACCTGCTGACAGGACGTACATTAAGGGTACTCAAGGAGCTGAGTTTGTCGGTATTACCTTTGCCGCTTCATTAGGTTCCGGTTTGAAGGTTACAGACGTTACCTTGACCGGTTACGTAGAAGATGAATCTGGCGATACCCACAACGAAGGTGTTGACACTACTGATAGCGGTGTATCTATCGCTAATGCAGTTAGCAATGTGTCTTTGTATGATGCATCTTCTGGTGCGCTGATCTCGAACACTCCAACTAGCAACCAGTTGAGCGTCATTAACACCGGTACTATTAAATTTAGCAATTTGAACTGGATGCTTGCCGCCGGAGAAACCAAAACATTATTGGTTAAAGCAAACCTTTCAACCAACGATGCTTCAGGTTCAAATGGTGACAGATATTCATTCGACATCAATGCTACAACCGATGTAACTGCACTTGATGATTCAAATAATACTGTTAATTCCGGAAATTCCGATCCTAATGGTGCTACCGTTCCGACAGTTGATATAACTGTTAAGAATTCTGGTAATTTGACCGTAGCCGCCGCTCCAAATACACCTGCAATAGGACCTGTATATTGGGGTCAGACCGGTGCTGAGTTTAGCAAGTTCAGATTTACTGCAACTGATGAGGGTAGTTACTTAGAAAGATTGAACTTCAATACTGCAGATACAGCAGCTGACTTAACTGCTAATGTTGGTGCAGTATCATTGATGTACAAGAACAAAGCTGGTGCTACCTTGACTTCAACTGGTACATTCAATACCGATGGTTCCGTATCGTTTGCATTCACCGGTGATAACAGGCCGTATGTACCTTCTGACAGTTCATTAGATGTTACTGTCAAGGCAGATATGAAGATTAAGGCACAAGGCGCAACCAATGCTAAAAACTTCTCCATTGACTTCTCTGGAGGCAATGCTGATGAGTTTCGTTCAGTTGGTGAGTCTGGTACGGTTACCAGTGGCACTGATGCGGATATCGTGAATCGAACTGCTCTTAACCAGTATGTCTACAGAGTGTTTCCGAAGTTTACCAACTTGAGCACTTCAAACGGTGGTAATGCCATCGGCGGTAACAAGGAAATAATCAGGTTTACTGTTGAAGCCGTGGGTCTTACCGATTCCAAGTTGCACTTTGACGGTGGTGCCCATAACTCTTCAGGATCAATCTTGTTTGATGTCGTAGCTTCTGGTCAGACAAACGCTAACATGACGATTGTCTTCTTGGGTGCTGATGATGGAATAACCTATGGAACTGACATAATAACTACCGCGCAATCAGGTGTTGATTTTGTAGCTTCGATGAGTTTTGGTACAGTTGGTACCGGTCAAGATCTTGAAATAGCCGGTGGTTCTTCCAAGACGATTTACGCAACCACTACATTTGCGAACTTTGCCACAAACGGCGATAGCTTCCAGATGGTATTGCGTGATGAAGCCGCTCAGGTAAACTGGGTTGCAAACTCCGATGTCACTGATACCGGAACCGCAAATGTGGCTAATGTTTTGAAGGGACTTCCATTGAACGGAACTTCGTTCGTCACGACCGGTCTCTAAGTCTAGTTAGTAACCAGTACTGTTAATCCTTGCAATAGCAGTATTTGGTAGAAACGCCCCGCTTTTTAGCGGGGCGTTTCGTTTTGCAGAGAAAACATTTTTTGCTATATTTAGTCTATGTTTATTTCTCGTTTTTTACGTAATTATTGGCCTATTTTAATCATAATAGTCGTCGGTGTGGGGGTTTATTTTTTTAATCTGCAGAACCCTCTTTTTTGGGATGATGATGACTGGATAATAAATAATAGTTTCGTCCATACCATTTCGTGGCATAATATTAAATTTTGGTTTACCAATAATACCCTTGCCGGAGTCGGCTTGCACAGCAATTATTATAGGCCATTTTTGTTTTTCACGTTTGCTATTAATTATTTGATATCAGGAATTCAACCTTTATTTTGGCATTTGGCGAGCAATCTTATTCATATTGCTAATGCAATTTTAATTTTCTTTTTGTTGCGCAGATTCTCCGGTAGATTAGTAGCTTTTATTACCGCATTAATTTTTACAATTCATCCGCTTCAAACGGAGGCCGTAACCTATATAGCTGGCAGAGGGGATTCATTAGTCGCATTATTTATGCTTTTGGCGCTTACTCTTTTTATTAAATCAAAAGATAATCCTTCCAAGTCATGGGTATACAAATCTGCATCTTTGGTATTGATGGTTATCGGTATATTAAGCAGAGAGACCGGAATTATATTTCCGTTTCTTCTTATGATTTTTTATATCACCTTTCTTTCTAAGGAAAAATTTTGGATCTCAATTAAGAAGGCGTTCAAAGAGGCGTGGTTATATTTTGGCGTAGTCATAATTTATGGAGTTTTGCGTCTTACTGTTCTTAATTTTCAAAATACACTCAACTTTTATACTGCGCCTAACCTGTATTCTGAAAATTTTATCTACCGAATGTTCACATTTATGCACGTCCTTGTTGATTATATCCGGTTATTATTTGTGCCGGTTGGACTTCATATGGAGCGGAGTATGACGGTGCATACGTCTTTATTCCAGTGGCCAGTTTGGCTGGGCTTTTTAATAATTATTGGTATCTTTGGTATTATCTGGCATTTATACAGAACGAATAAAGATTCTTATAAAATTTGGTTCTTTGGCGCGGGCTGGTTCTTTATTGGTCTTGCTCCGGTTTCCGGGATAACTCCTATTAATGCGGTTATATATGAACACTGGCTTTATTTGCCAATGATCGGATTCTGGTTTATTGCCGCATTCTATTTAGTCAAAATATTTAATTATCTCAAGCCCAAATCCCTAAATGCGTACTATTTAATACTAGTCGTTGCTCTTGTGGCGTATTGTTTATTTTTTGGCTACCAATCTATCCAGCGCAATATTCTTTGGGGTAAGCCGATCGAATTTTTTCAGGATATTTTGAAATATGAGCCACAGAGCGCGAGAGTTAATAATAATTTGGGCAATTTATATTTTAACCAAGGAGATAAAACCAGAGCGCTTGAATATTACAGACGATCGGCTGAATCAGAAGATGTTTTTGCTCAGCCGCATTTTAACATTGGTAGCATTCTTCAGTCACAGGGAGATACGTTTGGCGCAATAGAAGAATTTGAGAAATCAATAGAAGTTGATCCTACATTTCATTACTCGTATCAAAGTTTGTTGGTTATTTATGCTAATCAAGGTAATATAACCAAGGCCATAGAATACGTTGAAGTTTTGAAACGCCTGAGACCCAACGATCCAAGAGTGTATTATAATGCGGCATTATTATATTTAAGTAAAAATCAACGCAATCTTGTTATTGAAAACCTTAATCAAGGATCCAAGGTGGCAGGTAATGATTTGGAGGCAGGCCAGTTAATAGAAGATTTGCTTAAAAAATTAGAATAGGACAAATTTATAATATTAGTTATTAAAAAAATACTATGAATAAACAAAAAATAATTTTGGTAATCATCTTGGCGATAGTTGGTAGTTTCGTGTTGTTTTATGGTTTTTCTGAGCAAGAAGTTTCGGAGCCTGAATTTAGCAGTTCTCCTGTTAATACTTCCACGAGCATTGTTGAGCCGAGTCCGACGTTATCCGCAAAGCCTTTTCCCACGCAGACGCAGCGACCTGACGCTATGAATAAATATCCTCCGGCAGAATGTGCCTTGACCGGTAGTATTATTCTTATGTCACCGACGTTATATGAGAACAAAGATGCCAATATTATTTATAAAAATATTGATAGCATAGCCAGACATATTATTTGGACTGTGTCTCCAAATGATAATTTGTCTGTGGGTCCGAATCTTTTCGTTAATCTTCCTTTGCCAGATGGCACCGAGGATGTAACTATTAATCTGCCACAAAATCCTAAGTCTAAGAATTATGTTTTGACGGCCAAGGTTAATTACGGAGTTTTTGTTAATAGGAATTTAGAGATAAGAGAAGCTGTTTGCTCCGGTCAGATTGTAGTTAATTCAATTTATTAAAATTTTTAATATAATGAGGGCACCTTTATGGTTATAAATAAAAAAACAATTATAGTTTTAGCGGTAGTGGCGGGCATTGTTGTTCTGGGATATTTTTTACGACTAAGAATATTAGGTTTGGCCGGGTATAATAAACCAGTGGTTACACAGACTCCTTCCAGTAAGGATGGGTTGAGCTTTCTGAATTTACCGGATAATTTTTCTATTTCAGTTTTTGCCAGAGACTTAATTAATCCGCGAGTTATAGTTTTTGACTCTAAGGGCAGGATGATTGTTAGCGAGCCAAAGGAAGGAAGGGTGCTGATTCTTGAAGATAAGAATGAAGATGGTTTAGCGGAAGACAAAAGGGTTTTATTAGATAACTTGCGCCTACCTCACGGTCTTGATTTTTATGTCGACCCAAAAACCAAAAAGGTGTATCTTTATGTAGCTGAAACCCACCAGGTGAGTCGTTACGAATATGACGTTAAGGGGGGCTTAGCTATTGATGCATTTGGTAAAAATATTGCCACGCTTCCTGCTGATGGCCGGCATTTTACCAGAACAATTGTATTCGGACCAAATTATAGAGATGTGCCGATACTTGGTGGAAGCACTGTCAATACGCAGACCAAAGACAAGCTTTATATAAGCGTGGGCTCTTCCTGCGATGTTTGCGTGGAAGATACTTGGAAGAGGGCGGCGATATTAGAGTCTGACCCCGAAGGTAAGTATACTGCTGAATTTGCCGGTGGATTGCGCAACTCGGTATTTTTTGCGCTTCATCCAGAAACCAAAGAGATTTGGGCTACGGAGATGGGAAGAGATAATCTTGGCGATGAATTGCCACCTGATGAAATAAATATAATAAAGGTGGCGAACTCGGAGCATAAGTATGGCGCTAGGCGTTATGGTTGGCCATTTTGTTATGGTAATAAAATAATGGATAAAACTTTTAAGCCCGGCAAGTTTGATCGTGTTGATATACCTTCTGACTGCGGTCAGACTGAACCGGCAACAATTGAATTGCCGGCACATTCTGCGCCTCTCGGCCTAGCGTTTATTCCTAAGGCCGGCGGTTGGCCCAAGGAGTGGCGTGGTGACTTATTGGTGGCATATCACGGTTCGTGGAATCGCAGTGAGCCGACGGGTTATAAGATAGTCAGATTTGATGTTGATAAAAATGGATTAAACTCTGGTGTTTCTGATTTTATTTCCGGTTGGCTTGTCCCGAGCAACGCCGAGGGGCTTACGCCCGATGGTAACTCTTCGGCAGGCTCAGGGCAAGTAAGAACCCTTGGTCGACCCGTAGACCTCAAATTCGGTTCAGATAGCGCCCTCTACATCTCCGACGACTCCGCCGGCGTGATCTATCGGATTACGCCAAAATAACAGGCCCCTCATTTAAGGGTTTGCAATATCCTTAGATTAAAATAGATTTGACTTTTTATTCGCTGGTCTGCTACGGTGGTGGCAATATTGTAAATGTGGCGGGAGGGCCACTTATCAGACATGCGATCATCGCACAAGTTTTTATTTTTATTCCTGATGCTATTTGGCATCTCGCTTTTTGGTCATAATGCTTTAGCCGCCACGTCAGTTGGTGGTTCCTACTCAACCGATCAGCATTGGACCCTTGCTGGCAGTCCCTATATAGTTGATGTACCTTTGGGCGAGGGCGTGATTATACAATCCGGCGTAACTTTGACCATTGATCGGGGTGTTATAGTGAAATTTAAGCCCAGTACTCAGCTTTGGGTTGACGGTACCGTTATTGCTCGTGGTACTGTCGGAGAGCCGATTGTTTTCACTTCTTTTTATGATGATTCGGTTGGCGGAGATACCGATGGTACCGGTCCGACGACTGGTTGGTCGGGTGATTGGTGGCGCATCGGCGGCGGCCTTCCCAGCGGTAATCCGCATTTGGAATTTGATCATACCCTGGTGCGTTATTCTGGTTACGGTTTTGATTTAATTTTAACAAGTTCGCCTATTGCGGTAACGAACAGTGTTATTGAAAATGGAGGTTATGGTTTTCGTTTAAACAGCAATAACGGCGGGTTAGTAATTGAAAATAACGTCATCCGTAACAATGGCTACGGTTTTTTCTTTGATCAAATTTTAGACCCGTCTGATTTTGTTAAAAACAATACTATTTCCAGCAACTCTTTTCGTGGCGCTTATAATCTGACTCCGGCTTTTCCCGTTGATATGCGCAACAACTCCTGGGGCGACCCCTCCGGCCCGTTTCACCCAACCCTTAACCCCAGTGGCCTAGGCAACCAAGTCTCTGACGGCATCTTCTTCGACCCCTGGCTTGAAAAATCACCCCCTCCCAAAACCCCAGTTATTATCGTGCCGGGGATATACGGGACAGAATTATGGAACGGCAATGAATTTATTTGGGCAAACCTTGGCAGGATGTTTACCGATATCAACGATCAATTCTTGACCGAGAATTTGGGATTGGACGGGGAGGGAAATTCACTGAATGCGATAACAACTGGGGATATCGAAAGGGAAATTTTTACAGTAGATATTTTTCAGTCGCTTACCAAGACTTTGGCTAGTTCTGGTTATCAAGAAAACGAAAATTTATTCGTTTTTCCATATGACTGGAGATTAAATCTAGATCAAAACACGGCCTTTCTAGACCAAAAGATTAGAGCGGTGAAACTCATAACCGGTGTAAGCAAGGTTGACCTTATCACTCATAGCATGGGTGGCTTGCTGGCCAAAGATTATCTTAATCAGTATGGTAAGGACGATATCGACAAGCTTATCTTCGTCGGCACGCCTCATTTGGGCGCACCCAAAGCCGCAAAGGCAATACTTTTTGGTGACAGGGTGAATATACCCTGGCTTGAAGATGACCGGATACAAGAACTCGCTCATAATTCAGTTTCGGCGCATGAGTTATTGCCAAATCGTAAGTATTTTGATGAATTCACGGGTTATCTGAAGAAGTTTAGTTTTTTACAGCAGCAGCCAATTTTAGATTACGATCAGACGAAAGACTTTTTGCTTAATGATAAGGGGTTCAATCCAACCGTTTTTGCCAAGGCCGAGGATTTTTTCAGCAAACACCTGGAGGATTATGATTTTTCCGGTGTTGATGCCTACAATATCGCTGGCTGCAGAACCGGGACACAGGCTGGGTATCAATTGGGTATCAGCAACGCATATATTTGGCAAACCAAATATACTTCTGGCGATGGCACCGTGCCATTGCCAAGCGCGGATTATATAAACTTGTCGGCAGACAATAAGTTCTATGTCAAAAATGCCGACCACGCCGAACTTTCCAGCACCAATGGCGTCAGAGAACTTATTCTAGGTATTTTACAAGACCAGATTGCTTTAGCAGACAACATTAGCCACAGCCAAAGTTTCTGCAACTTCAAAGGCAAGGAACTACTGTGGCGTAGTCCGGTGGCGGTGCATATTTACGATGCTTCCGGCCGACATACCGGTCCTATCGAAAATAATGGCATTGAATATGCCATACCCGGAGTTGATTACGATATTATTGGTGAAGAAAAGTTCATCTTTTTACCAACTGACGAAGGGCAGATTTATCAAATTATCGCTCAAGGCCTAGCTGACTCAACTTTTGATTTGCTTATTTCAGAGAATGATAATGGCAGTGTTTTGGCAACTAATGTGTTTAATGACGTAGTCATAACGCCCCAAACCGTGGTTGATTTCGGTGTAGCGGATGTTGGAATTCCGGCTTCCATCCAAGTTGATCTTTTGGGCAACGGCGACGACCAGATAATTCCGGCTAGCGCCGAGCTGATAGGCGAACAGGGCAGTGATGTTGTGCCTCCGCAGACTCAAGCCGTTGTTTCCGGTCTAGTCGGGCTCAATGGTTGGTTCATTGGTGAGACCGTGATTTCATTTTCCGTGGCAGATGACAATTCGGGTGTTTTGGAAACACTCTATTCGTTGGACGGCGGACTGACCTTTTTTATCTATTCTTTGCCAGTGATAATCACTAATGATGGAATCACCGACATTCAATTCTATTCTGTAGATAACGCTGGCAACAATGAAGACATTAAGACTGTTCAAGTAAAAATTGATCAGACTCCGCCCGAAGTTGGGGCCCAATTTGATACCAGCACTCGGGATTTCCAGTTTTTTGCCACAGATAATCTTGATCTCGGTCCCAGTCTTACTTGCGTTGATCCGGTTTGCCAGGCGAAAGACCAAGCAGGTAACGAAATAATTCTCGATTTTAAGAAAAGCAGTATTCGCGGAAATAAAAATTTGTCTTTTAAAAATGTGAAGTATAATGGTCAGAATACTGTTCTGCCGGACAATTCTTTGTTGATATCTTTTTCTCAGCAGAGAGGTCGCATTAAGACATTTATTCAGACATTTTCGCTTAATCTGAATAAGTTATTGAACATCACTTATGACCCCAAAAAAGACCAGTCGATAGTAACAGACTGGTCAAGTGGCGATGCGCAAACTTATACCCAGACCGGGGTTAAGTTTTTGCAAGTCAAAACGGATGGAGGTATAATAAAAGCAGAGGTTAAATAACAAATCATGAGTAATAATAAAAAATTTGGTTTAATTTTCGTGTTCCTTATTTTTTTACCGGTTATATTAACCTTACCTGCTCTTGTAACTGGTAGTAGTAGTTTTTGGGGGATTGATTACGGCCGGCACGAATCTCTCCCATTTGTTTTTGGTGCCGTTGCTTTAATGGCAACTGTTTATATTTTCTTCGTGAATAGTATTAAAAATAAAAGATTGTTTTGGTATATTTTATCGATTTTATTTTTTATCATCTCGATATTCATTTTGTATGGTTCCTACTCCCTCTCTAATTTTGGTTTCTAGCTGACAGCCAAATCTTGCTGTTTCGTCTTATGTTTGCGGAGCTTTTTGATATAGCTACTTGTAGTTTGCTTTAATCAGGTACTTCCCAATAACCGTGCTGTTCTCGGGTGTGTTTTTTAGGAAGATGACGATATTGTCGTCTAAATAAACAAGTGCCCAGTTTTTATTATTGGAAATGTTTTTGAGAAACATATCTGCCCAGCTTGTATACTTAGTTTCTCTCCAGGCATAAAAAATCAGATTAATACTATATTTTTCAGAATATTCTTGCCACACTCCTGCATCTTTTTGCATGGCGATGTACTCATTTTTTACGAAGTCGCTTGGATACGCTTCCGGGCGAGTATCTATAAAAACTCTCTCTCCTGGCAGTTTCCATATCAAGAAACTGCCCGCGTTTATATTGTTAAAAATTGGCCCGTGCAGATTATTATCCTTAATAAACTCAATTGCCTTTTCTCCGTAGGCGGGCGTGTTTAACCCAAAAGTTCTATTATATCCGGACACCTTATATATATTACTGTTTAGGACGTATGGTATTAGGATAATTAATAAAATAGCCGCACCGAACACTGCAAATTTATTCCTCGGCCTAAACCCTGCCTCATAAAAATTCTTAATATTAACCGGCAGCATGATAAGAGCAAAGATGGGTATATTTCTTACCATTAGCAAGGCTAATGCCGTGCCAACCGCAAGAATTCCGAGTCCGAATATATTATTTTTTAAATTTTTACGGTTAACAATGAACCCAACTACTGAAATAGATATTCCCGCAGCCAATGCCCAAAGAGGTAGTGGGGGATAGTTATAGGCGCCGAGGCTAAATGGGGATATATTTTCTAGAATCGGAATCGCATAGTTGTTAAAAATAAAAAGCGGATATAGGGCGCCTACCCAGCCGGCGGGATTAACAAAATTTACCAGTACAATGGCCAGTCCGATTAGAGTAATTGGGTTTTTTAGCGTGACAGGTTTGGCGTTGATGTAATGTTGGATTAGAAAAATAGCATAAATAACTGGTCCGATAAAAAAATAAATATGAGTGTTGACCCAGAGAAGTTGAATAAACGGCAGGGTAAAAAGTAGTTTTTCAGATTTTTGCCTGTACAACACAAACAAATACCAACCCAAGAACAAAAAACTAAACATTTCCGGACGCACATATGTCCGATCAATGAGTATAGATATCGAGATGAGCCCAGCAAGAAACCCCAAAATACCCGCATCCTTTTTGGTAAACGCGAGCATGGCGAATATAAATGCTCCTGATAGCATGAAGGCCTTAAAAACGATAAGACCTTTTAACCCATAAAACAGCGATCCAAGGTACAAAAAAACTTCACCAAGCCAGTGGTGATTTGGTGTTGGAAAATCTGGAGCGGTGTAAGAAAAAAGATTTGTTTGGGGAACCAATCCTTCTTTTAATATCTTTTTGCCAAGCACGAAATGCAGTCCAATATCCTGATTTATATCGGTGAGGGTGTGGACAGAAAAAAGAAAAAACAAAATAAAAAGTAATATGAATAAAATACCCCGCATTTTTAAATAATAGCATATTCAATCCCGTCCTATCCACCCGCTTGACTTTTATTTGGTTACTGCCTAAACTTCAGGCCAATGATAAAATACCTCTACATTACTGTCCTATTTGTTTTGATGTTAGGATCCAATAACCAAGCCGTAGCTTACGATCGACTTCCTGGCGGGGACTTTATTGCGGGCGACCTCATTACAGTTACCACCTTATTTAGTGATCACGTTATTAGGATGACTGATACTCTTGCCCATTTTTCAGATTTTTGCAACGGGGGCGGCAGTAGTTATGTTTACCTGTCTCTTTTGAACACCCAGGAAGGAGCCCTAATCAACTTTTTTAATGGAAATGTGGGCGGATTTAAACCCGTAATTCATTGGATAAGCAATGAGTTTTTCTATAATCTCGGAGGAAATATTCCGGCAACTTCAAACTGGACATTTTCTAACGTTCCGGATGGTAATTACGCAGTAGCCATTCAGTGCAGAGCAACTTATCCCAGCTCGACTAACAATCAATACGGTCTTGATCTTTATCCAAGTAATGGCTGGATATTGGAAGACGGAAATATCTCTGGTTATTCCAGTATTATCCGAGAGGCGGAAACATTTACCGTGGTTAGCCACATTCTGACGATTACGACGACTAGTTTACCGGCTACCACAGTCGGAGTAAATTATTCGCAAATTCTAAAGAAATCCGATGGTATAGCGCCATTTGATTGGTCTATTGTTTCTGGCAATTTGCCAACCGGGTTGTTTCTAAACAATTCTACGGGCGAGGTCTTCGGAGTGGCCATGGCTGCTGGGAGTGCCACATTTACGGTAGAAGTTACAGATGCAAATAATCAAGCTGATATTAAGGCCCTGACAGTAGTTGTTCACGACAAGCCGAGCATTACTACAATTTCTTTACCAGACGGTATTGCTCTCAAATCTTATTCGCAAGATTTACAGGTTATTACTGGGACACCTCCGTATTTCTGGTCAGTTGAAAGCGGAATTTTTCCACCCGGATTATTGTTAAACCCAGGGGGATCAATATCGGGCAGTCCCAACACCGAAGGATCATACACATTTGCACTTCAAGTTCAAGATGTATACGGAGTAACCGCAGCCCGGCAATTTACAGTTAATATTGGGCCTCCGCTAACCGGAGGTCTGATTGCCATTACCACGACACCCGAGGATACTCCAATTAATTTTGTTCCATCACTTCCTGATTTCTCAAATTTTTGCCATGGTGGTGGCTACGAAGACTTTTATTTGGCTCTTCTCAACACGAACGGAGGAGGTTTGGGCAATTTCTTGGATAATCAAATTGGTGGAGCGCAACCCGTCACGCACTGGGTTAGTAATGAATTCTTTCGTGGCCAAGGAGGCGGTATTCCAACTACTGTTAGCTGGACATTCTCGGGCGTACCGAATGATAACTATGTGGTAGCGGTCCAGTGTCAATCTGCGCGTCCTCTCACCACTAACAATCCGCACAGTTTTGATCTTTGGCCCAGCAA
>JBBUDS010000023.1:14064-17988 GCA_038057175.1 Patescibacteria group bacterium | reverse complement strand
TTTACCCCCGACAAGACCTTTTTCCTTAAGCGATTTAAGCCCGTCTTATATACTGATTCTGTTGAGGTGCCGTATGATCCCTCAAATCCCCAGAAATTATTTTTTGTAGTTTCTCCTGAAAATATTCTTGATATAATTGAGCTATTAAGTATCGCTTTATCAAGCGGAGTAATTATTTGGATTATCTTATCGTTAGAAAGTTCAAAGATGTGAAATATCAATTCCGTATTAAGACCGAAAGGTTTTTTACCCGTAGCCGCGACCAGTATAATTCTATTGCCGCCGCTGATTATTAAATGTATGGCGTGATAAAAGTATTCTTTTTGGATTGAACCGTCCAGAGCCAAGAAGCTTATCTCGTCTCCTATTTTTAGAACCGGCGCTATTTTGCCATTTTGGTATTTATATAGGTGCGCTGATTTTGGTCTGCTTGCAGTGAATACTCTCGGATCATAAACTGGGAAATAAGCTATATCTTTATCGCCGGCAATCCATTCGTTTTGACTGTGGAGGGTAAGCGGACTGATGTCTACATCAGTGCTTTGTACTAGTTTTGTCAGAGATCCGCTAGAGTTTCTGTTGAAAATGGCCGTATTTGGCGTATCTTGCCGGCTTAGAAAATAGTAACCGCCATTTTTATCCGAGGCTACAGATATGACATTTTTTGCCTCATTAACTAGCATTATATCTTGTCCCGAGAGTCCAAATGGAAACAGAAAGACTGTAGTTATAAACAATTTCATGGTTGACCTCCAGTGTATATGGTATAATAAGTTATAAATGTACTGATCTTATAGTATATTATACATTAAGTTAGTAATGTGTCAATTATGTCTGAGTCTTCAAGTAAACTGAAGTATGCTTCTGTATTATTGGTGATTTTAGTAGTTTTTTTATTTATTTTTATTAAATATGAATTTTATGGATCGAGTGGCGATATTGATGCCACTAAGTTTCCAAATGAATTTATACTCTCATCTTCAAAAAAATTGTCAGCATATGAAGTTAAGGATACTTCAGATTATCGTCTTTTTAATGGTGAAACACTAGGCGGGGGAGCGAGCTATGAATTTAGCAAGCCATTAACAGAAACAGTGTCCGAGATTTATAGGGAAGCTCAGGCAAATGGCTGGCTGACGATAGCCGGTTCGGGTCAAGATCAAGATAAGACATTCTTTAAGTTAGCCAAGGATCAGCAACGTATCTTTGTAACCGTTAAAAAAATTACTAATAATAGATCACAGGTTATTATTGTGCCGGTGATTTAGATTTGAATTCGATGTTTATTTATTCGGAGAACTCGAGCAGAAAATTATTGTTTTTGTTATTTTCGACAGTATCTGTTTTGTCGATGTTTTTTTCTTTATTTTTTAATATTCAACGGGTGATGGCTACTACTTCAGAGGATCCGAATCAAAGTTTTCTTTCGGCTGGTCAAGCAGTTTTTTACAGCGTTGATAGCCCAGAAACATGCAAGTTTGCTAAGCCAAGTAATGAATCGGATCCTTCCGCCGGCAGTTTTTTGGTTACCGCAGATTTGAGTGTCGGGTCTGCGTTTGGTAGTCAGGCAATTACCACTACAACGGGTCATGTTTTTTTGAATGAGACTGTATTTCCTAGGGATTATGACCTTACTTTTATTGCTAAAGGTGAAAGCTTGGTTGATAATAGTGCTTATATTGCAGGCCCAGAATGTCTATCCGGCGGTGAAGCTGTAGTTACGTATTTGGATAGTGTTACTATGGTGTGTAATGGTGGGTCATCCGTTCAAACTATACCGGCGAATTTGGTTAATGGTCAGGCAAATTTTCCAACTCCCAATGGTAGTTATAGTTGTATTGCTACTTATAATTTTTTAGCTTATGGTCAGCAGGATGATTGTTTGACTAGCGGCACATGCACACCGATAGCGGAATCCTGTCCTTTAAATCCATATTTTGTTAGTTTGGCGCAGGATCCCTCTGGTACTTATGGCACAGGTAATATAGTGGTTTATCAGGGTGACACCACGAATATTAATACTGGAGGTTTTTATTATAGAATGGATGCCAATGGGGATAGAGGTTATAGAATAACAATTCAGGGTTGTCTTCCCGGTGCTTCTTGCAGTGGAGCTTCCGGTGACCGCAGTACCGCTTCTGATGAATGGCCGGATACTTACGATGTCGTTATTGATACCAGCCCAAGTACGCCCGTCGGGACATATGTACAAGGTGTTCTTATAGAAGACTTAGCCGATCCTAGCTGTCGAACCACTGTTGCAGCGAATATTAAAGTAGAGCCCTCCCGTAAATCCGTTTGTGATGGAACTTGGCGTAAGATTCCACCGGCTCCATTGCCATATTCTGTTAATTCCAATCCTTTGGCAACTTTTGACGCTTTAGGTGGTCAAACCAAGGTAACTTATGATGGTCAAAGGATAAATTATATTACGTCATGTAGTAATATGGCAGATTCGGTAAGGGCTACGTATTGCAGGTATTTAGACGGTAGCAATGATGCTTGTACTTGGGATCGTCCTTCACCTATGGATTACACTCTCGGAGGAAATCCAACTCAGTGTCCTCCTGCAGTTTTAGGTTGGACGGGTAACTCCGGTTCGCCCGCCGGCACAAGTTCTTCTTGGGTTGATTCTGGCGGTAGGACATATGAAGTAAGGAAGAGTTCGTCTATGATCCCAGCTTTTAATAATCCTCAGCAGCAGCCGGGTTATTATATGGAATATAAGTGTGAGAATAGTTCTCCGCCAAGTGTTTCTAATTTAACTTTTACCGAACCTAATTATTGCACTGCTGGACCCTCTGCATTTGTTAATTGGACCTATTCAAGTCTTCAAGGAAAGCCACAATCAGCTTATCAAGTTCAAGTTGACGATCAAGCTTCTTTTCAGAATCCAGAATTGGATTCAGGCAAAGTTTTAAGTAACGGAACTTCATATTTTGCGACTCCGCTACAGTTTAATGTAACCTATAGAGTTAGAGTTAGAGTTTGGGATTCCAGTGATGTTGCTTCACCTTGGGTTGTATCTCAATCATGGAAGACTCCGGCGCATGCTTATCCCGCAGTAGATTTTACTTGGTCGCCGCTTTTAAATCCTTCGGCGAAACAGTCCATTCAGTTTACAGATCTGTCTGTATTTTATGATGGTACTGGAGTTGGTCAAAGAGGCTGGAGCTGGCTTTTCGGTGATGCCGGCACCTCTAATGTTCAAAATCCTTCTCATACTTATAATAATTTTGGCAGCTACAATATAACCGAAACAGTAACCGATAAAGATGGTTTTTCGTGCTCTCTTTCAAAGCCGATAAACATTGAAAGACCGATACCGGCTTGGAAAGAAGTGAGTCCTAAGTAGCAGGTGGTTTAGGCTTGGTGGTTTTTGTGTGATCTTAAATAACCGCGACTTAGTAGTCGCGGTTTGATTTAAAGAAGCTATGCGTGGTAATCTTGATAAAGAAATGAATAAAGTCGAAGCCAAGCAGAGAATCAAAAAACTTAAAAATCTTATAACAAAATACCGTCATAGCCGGTTGTTTTTGGATAAACCGATAGTGGAGGAATCAGTCGAGGATTCGCTTAAAAAAGAATTATTTGATTTGGAACAAAATTTCCCCGATTTGGTAACTGTGGATTCACCGACCCAGAGGGTGGCGGGTGGAGTACTCAAGAATTTTGAAAAATTTACACATCCAGTGCGGATGTTTTCATTTAATGATGCTTTTAATCTTAGTGATATGGAAGAGTGGGAGAAACGACTTAAGCGACTTGACCCTAAGGCAATTGAAGGCGGATTTTATTGTGAATTAAAAATTGACGGTTTGGCAATAGAGCTTATATATGAAAATGGAATTTTGAAAACGGGAGCGACCCGCGGCGATGGTACTGTTGGTGAAAATGTGACGCAAAATATTAAAACCATCGAAG
>JBBUDS010000023.1:0-13964 GCA_038057175.1 Patescibacteria group bacterium | reverse complement strand
GGGGAGAGGTTTTTATAACCAAAGGTGAGTTTGTAAAAATTAATAAAGAACAACAAAAAAGGGGCGAGGAAAAATATGCTAATCCGCGTAATCTCGCAGCTGGTTCGGTAAGGCAGCTCGATTCAATGATTACCAAATCACGCAAACTGGATTCCTATGCGTATTCATTGATTACTGATTTAGGTCAGAGGGTTCACGAAGATGAGCATAAAATATTGCATGATTTGGGTTTCAAAACTAATTTACATAATAAATTCTGTCGAAATTTGAAGGAGGTGCAGGAATTTCGTGATTATTGGGAGAAACATCGTGAAAAACTTGACTACGAAATTGATGGTGTCGTCGTCATAGTTAATGATAATAAAATGTTCAGTAAATTGGGTGTTGTCGGTAAGGCTCCTCGAGCCGCTATTGCTTACAAGTTTTCTCCTCTTGAATCCTCAACGATAGTAAAAGATATTATTGTTAGCGTTGGTCGTACCGGAACCTTAACGCCGGTAGCAGTATTAGAACCCGTTGAGATCGGCGGCACTACCGTAAGTCGGGCAACTTTACACAACGAAGACGAGATTCGTCGGCTGGATGTTAAGATAGGAGACACGGTGGTAGTCGGTCGTGCCGGTGATGTCATTCCGGACATTAAAAGTGTTATAAAAGAATTGCGAACCGGTAAAGAAAAAATATTTCATTTTCCGTTAAAATGTCCGGCTTGTAGTGAGCCTGTTAAGCGACTTGCGGGTGAAGTGGCCTATAAGTGCGTCAATAAGAATTGCCCGGCGATTAAGCGCGAAGCGATATATCATTTTGTTTCCAAGGGAGCGATCAATGTGGACGGCGTAGGACCTAAAATCGTAGATCAGTTAATGGACAGCGGGCTGATTAAAGATGCGGCCGACCTTTATTATCTTAAAAAAGAGGATCTTCTCAATCTCGAGCGTTTTGCCGATAAGTCTGCCGAGAATACAATAGAGGCAATTAAAGCGCAAAAAAATATTCCCTTAGGACGTTTTATTTATGCGTTGGGTATTCCGCATGTGGGAATAGAAACCGCGATGGATTTAGCCAAGAAATTTGGTGAACTCGGAAGGCTACAGAGAGCAACAATCGAGGAGCTTAGTGGTATCAAGGATATCGGCGATGTCGTGGCGCAAAGTATATTCAACTGGTTTAAAACCGAATACAATAATAAATTGCTAGAGAAATTTAAAAAGTCCGGCTTAGTGCCTCTTGCTCAAGAATCATCTCAGAAGTCAGATAAGTTAAAAGATTTGTCATTCGTATTTACGGGAACACTGGAGGGTATCAGTCGCGAGCATGCCGAAGAAATGGTGCGCGAAAATGGCGGTGATATATCGTCTTCGGTATCAAAAGAAATTGATTATGTTGTTGCCGGTGAAGAGCCTGGTAGTAAATACGATCGTGCCAAGAAGCTGGGAGTTAAAATATTGTCGGAGCAAGAGTTTTTGAAGATGTTTAAGTAATCTTTTTGGCCACTCGAACCCTGGCATACCTAATTTTTCCCCGGTGTCCTTGTGATTAAAATAATATTGTCATTTTCTTGTTTTTCTAGATAAAAAAATCGTACCCCTTACGTTCGCCCAAGTTCGGGCTCACTCCGTCCCAATTTTGTTTATCAGCGAAAAACATCAAAAATCACAGTTTATTTTAAATCACTCAAGCCAATGGGGAAAAATTAGGTATGCCAGGGTTCTCTGGCAGCAGCCACATAAAAGTGTTATTTTAATATCATGAGTGCGATATCTAAAAAAGAGGTGGAGTATATTGCCGGTTTGGCTAGGATTAAGTTTAGTGACAAAGAAAAAGAAAAAATGGCTTCAGAGCTCGGGGCGATTTTGGGGTATATTGATAAATTAAAAGAGGTAAATACGGATAATGTAGAGCCAGTTTCGAATATAACTGGCTTGGAGAATGTTTTGAGAAAAGACGAACCTATGAAAAAACCGCTTGCAGAGCAAGCGGGGGAGGCGGTTAAATTAATAGAAATGGCACCGGACAGCAAAGATAATTTTGTTAAGGTGCCGGCGGTGTTTGAAAAATAAAAGCCCAGATAGTTCGGGCTGTAATAGCTATGCTACTTCATAAAGTCCATTTTGGCTTCCACGGATGATTTCTAGTATGTTACCGCGATTGATCATTTCTTCTAGAATGAAGTTTATTTCTTCGTCTGAGATTTGTTCAGAGAGTAGGTGTCGTGCGGTTTTGTTGAAATAAGATCTATTGAATTTTTTTCTAGTATGCTCCTCAAAATTTTTAAGGAATAACTCAATCAATTTATCTAAATCGCATCTGGCAAAATCGAATTTTGGCATCTTTTCTCCAAGTGTTAAGAATACTCATGGATACGATAATAGGACATACAATCAAATCTGTCAACGAAGGCCTGAGGAAGGGTGAGTTTTCGATTGAGGAAATTACGGCAGATTATCAAGCACGAATCAAAAAAGAAAATCATAAATTAAATGCGTATTTGTCGGTTTTTCAGAATTCGTCAGTATCCGTAAGGTCTGACCTTACAGTAGCTAATGATACGAGTATGCTAATGGGAGTTCCGTGCGCAATTAAAGATAATATTTTAATTGAGGGTGAAAAATGTACGGCGGCGTCAAAAATTTTAGAAAACTATATTGCGCCGTATAATGCGACGGTCATAACCAAGCTAAAGCAATCTGGAGCCGTATTTCTTGGTAAGACAAATTTAGACGAATTTGCCATGGGAGCAACGGGGGAGAAGTCAGCGTTTGGACCAACTCTTAATCCGCACGATCATACAAGAGTGGCTGGCGGTTCATCTTCCGGTTCCGGAGTGGCAGTTGCAGCCGATCTCGCTGTCTATGCTCTAGGTTCAGATACCGGCGGTTCGATTCGCGCTCCAGCTTCTTGGTGCGGCGTGGTCGGTCTCAAGCCGACCTACGGTTTAGTTTCACGCTCCGGTCTTATTGCTATGGCTTCAAGTCTTGATCAGATAGGACCGATTACTAAAACCGTAGAGGACGCGGCGATAGTGCTTAATGCCATAGCCGGACATGACCATGTGGATTCAACTTCCGTGTCAGCATCTAGAGAGTTGCCAGATTATACCGTTGGACTCGATAGGCCCATTAAGGGTCTTAAGGTAGCGATGCCAAAAGAATTTTTTAATAAAGGTTTAGACGATCAAGTGAATAATCTGGTGCAAGCGACCATTGCTAAACTTGAAGCTATGGGCGCACACATAGATCAAGTAGACTTGCCTATGATCGAGTATGCCATTGCAGCTTACTATATAATCGTACCTTCGGAGATATCGGCTAATATGTCTCGCTATGACGGCATTAAATACGGACTATCTAAGAGTGGTAAAAATCTACTGGATGTTTATTTGGAATCAAGAGCTGATGGATTTGGAGATGAAGTTAAGCGTCGCATAGTGTTGGGTACCTATGCATTGTCGTCAGGATATTATGATGCCTATTATCTGAAAGCACAAAAAGTCAGGAGTTTGATAAAAAAAGATTTTGATAATATTTTTGCCAAGTATGACGTAATAGTCGGGCCCACAATGCCGACAGTAGCACCCAAGCTTGGTGAATTGGATGATCCCTTGGCTGGCTACCTTGCCGATATTTATACTTGCCCAGTTAATTTGGCTGGTTTGCCGGCAATTTCAATTCCGTGTGGATCTGTCCCGATTTCCGCAAGCGGAAATCGAGGATCCTCGATCCAGAGGATTGGGACCGATATTGATGGCAAAAAGTTACCTGTAGGCTTTCAGATAATCGCTAAGCATTTTGATGAAGCTAAACTTTTACAAGTAGCATATAATTTAGAACAAGTTTTAGGGGGGTGAGCTTGGCGGGGCAATGCCTTATAGCACCGTCAAAAGAGTGGATTGCAAGGTCATCGAGTAGTATAATTATTTTTCACTGCGAGATGAATCCACGCTTTTGACGGAATGCTGAATCCTCGCTGGGGATTTGAATGGTGATAGAAGGTATTGTCCCGTCAAGCTCAAATATTTGTAATATATGACTCCATCGCCGTTTATAATTCCCGGACTAGAGACTTCGCCGCAAATTAATTTCGGTACTGATTTGGCGCCCCAATTTGCGCAGGTTTTTGATGGTGTTTTAAAGTATTTTCAAACGGTTAATTATGTTGAACTTGTCGCAAGCTTTAAAACTATTTCTATCATTGCAAGTGTAGTTTTTGGAGTTATTTTAATTTGGATTATTATAAAATCAGGCGATCTTTATAAAAATAAAGTTAAGGATGCGGTTAAGGGTTCCGTGGAGAGCTTAACCCCGCCTCCGGCGGTGGTTACTGCCTACGATAATCGTTGGCAGGAGATAAGGCGGCACGTTGATTCGTTTGTTGAAGCCGAGTGGAAGTTAGCTGTGATCGAGGCTGATAAATTTGTTGACGATGTATTAAAAACTGCCGGCTTTGCCGGCGAGTCAATGGGTGAACGATTGATGCTGATTAAGCCTGACCAGATAATCAATATTCAATATCTTTGGGATGCTCACAAGCTTCGCAACTTGCTTGTTCATGATGCTAATTTTCGGTTAACTCATCAGCAGGCAATATTCGCCATTAATGCCTTCGAGTCGGTATTAAAAGAATTGAGCGCGTTGACGTAATAAGCTCTCTCTAGTTTTCGTCATTCATAGCTTGAACGCAGGACTTAAAAATTACAAAGGCGGGAGCCACGATGTAATCAGTCGGGGTACTTTTTATCACGCTCTAATTGCTAAGAAAAGTTCTAACCAGCACCATTTTGTAATCGAAATGGTGCTGGTATGTTGCCCGGCGGAGACGAAGGCTTTTTGAGAGCTCCGTCGAACAAAAAGACTTCGTGCAGCCGGACAGCCGAGCGTATTGCTAAGATCGTAATTTTTTAAACTCCAAAAAAATGCATCGTTCCCAAATTTTCTTCTACGTCCTCCTTTCCTTTATTGTCGGCGTCTTTGCCGGTTCGTTTTTATTTATTTCAAAAGAAGCCGCTTTAGTCGCAGCCGCTCTCTGTGTTTTTCTGATCGCGATATTTTACAGGCATGGTTCTCGTCTGCTCAACCCGCGCCTTGCTCTTGCCGCATTTCTGGCGCTGTTTTTTCTTGCTGGCATTTTAAGATTTAATGTTTTTAATTCTCGAGTCCACAACCTGCAAAAATTCGCCGAGGCCCAAGAGCAGGTGATTGATCCGGAGAATAAGCGTCCAATTAAAGTGACCGTTTATGGTTATGTTGTGGATGAACCAATGGCGGACGGTGATAAACAGCGAATTATTTTATATGCCAAGCAATTACGTGCCGGATCGTATCTAATAAATCTTCAGGAAAAAGTTTTAATAACGGCGCAATCCTATCCACACTATCAGTATGGTGACAAATTAAAGGTTTACGGTCAGGTTAAAAAACCGGACCCCGTTAGAAGCCGCCCCGCCGAAGGCGGTGCTACAAGCACCTTGGGGCGCTCTGCTTCTAACGGGGTTAATGATTTTGACTATGTCGCTTATCTTGCCAAGGATAGCGTGTTCACGACCATGTTTTTTCCAGATGTTGAGAGTGCGGAGCTGAACTTGCCATTAATGGAACGTGTTAAGATTTCCCTTTTTAAAAGTATTTTCACCGTCAAATCAACATTCGAGGAGTCTATCAGGAGATCTATCGGTGAACCGAACGCGGCTTTCACCGAGGGTATATTACTTGGCAGTCGTTCGCAGATTTCTGATGAGTTGAAAGAGGATTTTGTCAGGACCGGTACGAGCCACATAATAGCGGTGTCTGGATATAATATTACTATAATAGCCGCCATAATCTCGTCCTTTTTTATGTTGTTCTTTCGCAGGCCTACGGCGTTTTGGTTTTCGGTGATTGGTGTAGCGTTGTTTACGATATTGACCGGTGCGCAATCATCGGTAGTGCGAGCGGCGGTTATGGGTATGATAGTGCTTTTGGCACAAAGAGAGGGGAGGCTTAGCAATCCGCGTAATGCCATTGTGCTCGCCGGAGCGGTGATGATATTGATAAATCCACTTGTCTTGAGAGGCGATGTGGGTTTTCAACTGTCATTTGCGGCTACTCTCGGCCTAATATATTTAGCTCCAGCTATCGAGACATATTTTAAAAAAGTTCCTAACCTTTTTAAACTTAGGGAAACGTTGGTGATGACTCTATCCGCTCAAATTTTTGTTTTACCTTTGCTTCTTTATTATTTTAAAAGTTTGTCCATGGTTTTTTTGCCAACCAATCTTATCGTTTTACCAACTATTCCGTTTGCTATGTTGGCGGGATTTGTTACTGCCATAGCTGGTATGATGGCGTCCGTTCTGGGACAGGTCGTGGGTTATATGGCTTGGTTGATAACTTCATTTGAGATAGGAATAATAAAGTTATTGGCTAAACCTGACTGGGCTGTGGCGGCGATTGAGTTGCCATGGTACGGAGCGGTTGCCATGTTTGGTCTGATAGTTTGGTTTACAAAGAAATTAAGAAGTCGAACCACGTCCAAAAATAATTAAAAAACCCTCTTTAAAAGTAGAGGGCAACGCCTGGGTTACTGGTTTAATTATATTTACTGACAGAACACCACGAGCGTAAGCTCGTGGATGAATGTCAGCCCGTAAGTTGCCCGAAGGGCAACTGGAGGTAAATATATAGACCCTGCGCAGTTGCGCAAGATTCAAATGAGCGCAACTGCGCAGAAGGTACGTAAGTACCACGCCCGTAAGGGCGGGGGTCTCTATTTTCCGATCCACGCCCATGTTGGTAGAATGGCAACTATGGCACTTGAGCAACCTCCGATATGACCCCAATTTTCAACATATACTCGCCATGCTTTTTCGCAATTCCCATCTCCTGAATAATGTACATCCATCTCTTTTAATTTAAATTTTGTTCTGTCTGCTTTTATTAGCCAATCCCAGACAAACGCAGTTGCTGTGAGCGCATCAAGTGTGTGAGTGAATGGAAAAATCGGTTTTCCGTTGAAGTTTTTCTCTTCGTCTTTGTAGTAATAAAATAATATCAAGCCAAATTCCGGATGTTCACACCAATGGCTTGCTCCGTAAGCGGTTGTAGCGAAGGCTATTGCCATGGCGTGTTCAAAGCTTTGTTTTGTTCTCGCGCGGATATTCATAGCGAAATTATCCAGTATTTCCATGTGTATGTTTTCCCCGTGGTTGTGAAATAGCAGACCAAGATTAGCATTTCAGATAATGAGAGGTCAAGTTAATTGACATTAATCCTGCTCTTTGCTAAATATATCTAATCAGCACTCTCTGGTCGGAAGTGCCAAATAATTAGGTTTTAGGTTATGAGTTTTAGGTAATTTCCTAACACTTAAAACCCGACACCTCGTTTTCGTATGAAAATTAAACCATTAGGGGATAGAGTATTGATCGAACCGCTTCGTGAAGAAAGAAAAAGGGGCGGTATAATATTACCCGAAACAGTTGATAAGGAAAGACCTGAAATGGGTCGGGTTATTGCTGTGGGTGTGGGGCGTATTGATGAAAGCGGTAAAAAGGTACCGATGAGCGTCAAAAAAGGCGATAAGGTTTTGTTTACCAAGTATGGACCGGATGAAATTAAGGTCGATGGTAAGGAGTACCTGATTGCTAAAGAGGAAAGCATACTTGCAATAATTGAATAAGACATCAACGAATAACGAATCGATTTCTAATAAACGAATAAACGAATCTAAAATTTCGTAAATTCGTAAATTCGAGACAAATTTGTTATTCGTTGATAGGAAATATGCCTAAACAAATTTTATATAAAGAACAAGCTCGTGAAGCTCTTAAACGAGGAGTTGATAAGATAGCTAATGCTGTCAAAGTAACTCTCGGCCCCAAGGGTAGAAATGTCGTATTGGACAAAGGTTTTGGCGCGCCGACTATTACCAAGGATGGCGTGACTGTAGCAAAAGAAATAGAACTTAAAGATAAATTTGAAAATATTGGCGCCGAACTCATAAAGGAAGTTGCCTCTAAGACCGGTGATGTTGCCGGTGACGGTACGACCACGGCTACTGTTTTAGCGCAGGCTATTGTTGCCGAAGGTTTTAGCGCGGTTAACTCTGGTGCTAACCCGATGATACTCAAGCAGGGTATTGATAAAGCCGTTGAGTGGGTGGTAAAACAGTTAAAAGTTAACAGTTCAAAAGTTAAAGGTTATGAAAAAATAAAAGAAGTGGCGACTATTTCAGCTAATGATGCCGAGTTGGGTAAGTTGGTAGCTGATGTTTTCAATAAAGTTGGCAAAGAGGGAGTTGTTACGGTTGAAGAGTCTCAAACTTCCGAAATGAGTACGGAGCTGGTTGATGGCATGCAGTTTGATCATGGTTATATCTCACCCTACATGGTAACTAATTCGGAAAGAATGGAGTCTGCTTATGAGGATCCGATGATTTTGATAACAGATAAGAAGATATCTTCCATTCATGATATTCTTGGTTTGCTTGAAAAACTATCAAAATCAGGCAAGCGTGATCTTGTTATAATTGCTGAAGATGTTGATGGTGATGCTCTGGCTACTTTGGTCGTAAATAAATTAAGGGGCAACTTCAATGCCTTAGCAATTAAAGCGCCCGGTTTCGGTGATCGTAAAAAAGACATGCTGGAAGATATTGCAATGATAACTGGAGGGCAGGTAATCGCCGAAGATAAAGGTATGAAAATTGATAGTGTTGAATTAACGATGCTTGGTAGGGCTCGTCGAATCGTTGCCGATAAGGATAAAACCGTAATTGTTGGTGGCAAAGGCAAGAAGCAGGAAATTGATAAGCGCATGGTTCAAATTAAAAATCAAATTGCTAAATCCACCTCTGATTTTGATAAAGAAAAGCTTCAAGAGCGCCTTGCTAAATTATCCGGTGGTGTAGCCGTAATACGCGTTGGAGCAGCTACAGAAACAGAATTAAAAGAAAAGAAGTTTAGAATTGAAGATGCGATAGCGGCTACGCGAGCAGCCCTTGAAGACGGTATTGTTGCCGGAGGCGGTGTCGCCTTATTTGAAGCTGCTAAAGAATTAAATAATAAAAATGCCGGAGTCGGTGAGTTTGGTGATGAGGCAAGAGGTGTTGCTATAATAAAGGCAATATTGGAGAAGCCTATTCGTGCTATAGCCGATAATGCGGGAAAAGATTCAAATGAGGTTGTGCAGAAGGTTATGAAACTAGAATTAGGTATGGGTTTTGATGCTCGCAATGGCGAATATGTAGATATGATAAAATCAGGAATTATCGATCCGCTTAAAGTTGTCAGGACGGCTCTTACCAATGCTGCTTCCGTGGCGTCATTAATATTGACGACCGATGCGGTTGTTACTGATTTGCCGGAGCCGGAAAAAGAAAAGGGTGGAGGTATGCCTCAGATGCCGGAATACTAAAGCCGAATGTTAAACAAATAAACCCCGCCCTTGAGCTTTGCTCAAGGGCGGGGTTTTGATTTGTGCGGGCTCAAGTGTTATGCTTTTCTCGTTAATTGTTTTGTTGAAAAATAGGAGTAGTATGAAGTATTTTGTAAGATTCTTCCCAATTTTTTGTTTGTTTTTTACTTTTTCAATTTTTGCTCAGAACCAAGGTGAACCACAAAATTATCCAGAACTTTCATGTGAACCTTTAAATCCAGACGATCCATTTAGGGTTATGATTAAAAATACAGTTGTTAAGATATATGACAAAAAAGAATATTCTGTTTTTTGGAATGAGGTTACAGCGAACTATTCTAAATTAAAAAAAGATTATTCATTAGCAGGTTTTGGCAAAGAAGACTTTTTTGAATACAGGTATATTATGAATAATCTTACTCAGGATAAGTTAAGAGTTAATTTATCAGACGATAGCGTTATTGATTCGCCGTTGAATGATATAATCCAGGATTTTTATATCGAGTTTGCGTCGGATCATAAGATAATAGAAGTTAAATTCGTATCTTTTGGTGAACCCAAAAAGATTAAATCCAAGTTGAACGTTGCTAGGTGGTTTGATAATTTTTCTAAATGGAAAATAGATAAAGTTGGCACCTGCGATCTTTATGTGCCAGCTAATCGCGTATATATTAGAGGTGAGCGAACTATCGTTTTTAGAAAACCGTAGGCGGCCGTTTGGTCGCCTTTATTTTATTTATGATTTGTAGTATGATTAAAGTATGATTATACCTTTTATTATTTTGATAATTTTAGTTATTTTAGCCTTGTGGCTAGCAGGTTCTTATAATACTTTAGTTAGATCTCGTAATAGGGTTAAGGAATCGTGGTCGGATATTGATGTTCAGTTGAAAAGGAGATATGACTTGATACCTAATCTAGTCGAAACTGTTAAGGGTTATGCCACTCATGAAAGTCAGGTTTTTGAGCGTGTTATTAAGGCAAGATCGGTTGCTATGGGCGCACAAACCATAGCTGAGCATGGTCAGGCAGAAAATATGTTATCTGGTGCGTTGAAGAATTTATTTGCTTTGTCCGAGGCTTATCCAACCTTACGTGCTTCTGAGAATTTTGCTAAATTACAAGATGAGCTGTCTGATACTGAAAATAAGATTCAAGCCGCTCGCAGGTTTTATAATACCAATGTTTTGCATCTCAATAATCAAGTTGAACAGTTTCCGACCAATTTGATAGCCGGCGGTTTTAATTTTAAAAAAGAAGCATTCTTTGAACTTGAAAATACGGCCGAAAAAGAACCAGTTAAAGTAAATTTCTGAAAGAAATTTATCCCGAGTGAAGTCACTTGACTGACGAGGGAGTATTCTAATCTGATTCAATGATGACAAATCTATATACTCAGCAATCGGCGAACGTACGTAAAACATGGCTTCTCATTGCCGTGTTTTTGGTTTTAATTATTGGTTTAGGATGGCTGGTCGGTTATTATTTACAATCTATAGAAATATTATACTTCGCGGTTGGATTGGCTGTGATTATGAACGTCGTGGCTTATTGGAATTCCGATAAGATTGCCCTATCCATGTCTGGTGCCAAACCGATCAAGCGCGAAGAAAATTTGTATTTATATAGAATCGTTGAAAACTTGAGCATTGCGGCAGGGTTGCCGTTACCTCGTGTGTATCTGATAGATTCTTCGCAAATCAACGCCTTTGCTACTGGTCGCGATCCCAAGCATGCGGCAATTGCGGTGACTACGGGAGCCTTGCAGAAATTACAGAATGAAGAACTTGAGGGCGTGCTTGCCCACGAATTATCTCACATTGGTAATAGGGATATCTTAGTTTCAACCGTTGTGGTTGTGTTGGCGGGAGTTATAGCGATTATCGCGGATTGGTTTTTTAGGATCAGTTTTTTCGGTGGTCGAGGGGGTGATGATGATAACCGTGGCAGCGGACTTATTATGCTGATTGGTTTATTGGTGGCGATATTCGCGCCGTTGGCATCTACGCTTATACACCTTGCAGTTTCTCGCAAGCGTGAATATCTTGCCGATGCTTCGGGGGCGTTGTTAACTCGTTTTCCAGATGGTCTGGCTTCGGCCTTGGAAAAAATTGGCAATGATCATTCTCATTTTACCCACGCCCATAACGCTACCGCTCATCTATTTATTTCTTCGCCGTTTAAGGGTAGGGAGGGCTCCAACTGGTTAACCCGTCTTTTTATGACTCATCCTCCACTTGCCGATCGCATTAAAATTTTGCGCGGGATGCGTCCCGTTAGAAGTAACCCTGACGGGTTCGCGAGTGATAATAGTAGATAATTGGAAGATTTGCCGCAGAAGCCAAGCTTAGATTAAAAACTGCGCAGCAGTTACTTTTAACGGGATGAAGATTTAACGGTGGCTTTAAAAGTATTGGAACTGGCATGTTAGCCAGTTTTTTTGTAGAGTATGTAGGGTGAAAAAAGTAAATAATAACAATTTTCGTGGCAAAAAGGTGCTTACACTGAGGGGCTCGAAGGTGTTGGTTTTTGGTTTGGGGTTGCTTGGCGGGGGAGTGGCGACGACAAATTGGCTGATTAAGCACGGTGCGCAAGTAACGATTACGGATCTTAAAGGCGAGGCTTATTTAGAGTCATCTTTGAAGCAACTTAAGGGCAAGACAAATTTGCGGCTCAATGGTCACGACAAAAAAGATATTGAGGATAACGAAATTATTGTTTTTAATCCCGACGTTTCGATTAACAATCCATTTGTTAAATACGCTCGTAAGGTCGGTAAACAAATTGAAAACGAAGCCACGATTTTTTATAAACTTTGCCCCAGGCCGATAGTTGCTGTAACCGGTACTCGTGGCAAGACCACAACTAGTAATTGGAGCGGTCATTTTTTGAACCCCGTTAGAGGTCTCGCTCGTACCGAAGGCGCGAGTCCCGTTAGAGAATTCGAGCAAAACAGAAATGCCAATATCGATGGTAAGTCTGGGATTGGCACTCTCTCTAACGGGACGAGTCCGAAGGACCTTGGCGAGGCTACCTCTAACGGGGTGAATGCGGAATTCAAAGCTGTTGTTTCTGGTAATTCATATACCGAGCCGCTGTTGAAAACACTCGATTCACTTAAGGCGTATTCAACTAAATCAGCCATCACCCCAGATGCATTCTCTAATTCGCGCGAATTAGAGAATAAAGGCGTAGTTGTTAATGAGATTCCATCTTATCATCTCGAATATTTTGACCGAGCCATTCCGCCGCCGGTTATCGCTGTTATTACCAACCTATATCAAGATCACCTCAATCGTCATGGTGATATGAAAGAATATGCTCTCGCGAAGGCGGCAATTTTTAGGAATCAGGTGGTGAATCAGCATCTAATTTTAAACCACGATAATAAATGGACATCATTTTTTCTATTGCAGAAGCCGACCGCAAAAGTTTGGCAGTTTTCCGTCAAGGCGCTTCCTAAGAAAGTTAGCGGTGTTTTCTATCACAACAGCAAGGTTTATTTCCAAGATGGTAGGGATTTGACACCAGTTTTAGATATTGATGGTTTTGAAAAACGGTGGGGCGGACATAATCTGCAGAATCTACTTGCTAGCGTTTTGACGGCTAATCTAGTTGGTGTGTCGTGGGAAAAAATTCAGCAAAGAATATTATCGTTGCCGCAGGTGCCTTTTCGACAAGAAGTTGTTTTCGATGGTTCGGCGTCGCTCACCACAGGAGATGCTTGGTTGAAGATAATAAACGACACCAGTGCAACTTCGCCTGATGGCAGTGTTGCCGCTGTCGCTAGATTTGGCGGGCCATCAACCGTTTTGATTTCAGGCGGGACAGATCGCGAGCTTGATTACAAAGAGTGGGGGAGGGCAATCAAAGATCGGATTAAGTATCAAAATTTAATTTTGCTTTCCGGGAGTGCGACTAAGAAGATGATCAAATCGCTGGGGGCATATGGCAAGAAGGTAGCGGTTTGCGAGACTCTTTCCGAATGTGTTAAGGTCGCATTTTTCATGGCTGGTAAATATAAAAAATCTGTGATATTATTTTCTCCAGCAGCTAAGAGCTTTGAGAAATTCAAAAATGAATTTGATCGAGGTTTACAATTTAATTTCTTGATTAAAAAATATGTCAGGAGGAAGCATTGAATGTAACTTTAAAAAAGGCATACGAAAATATTTTTCAAAAAATGCCAGCGTTTTTAGATGACTGGCAAATAGTCGAGAAGGTTCTTGAAAATTTTGATTTTAATAAGTTGGGTGAAAAATTAGCTAAAGAGTTTATTTGTGGAGTCGTGCTCGATGTTCATTATCCAAATCATGAGATTACGAAACGTATAGTTGGTCGGGCAGAAGGTCTAGCGGGCGAGATTTGGGATGATTTGCCAGACGAGGTGCATATGGCGGATCTTGAAAGAAAAAGATATTTATCAGAATCCCGCCTGTAAGCGGGATTTTATTACTTATAGTAGGTAATTATTTAGAAAAATTAGAAATAATTAAAAAATGGAGGGGTCGCATAGCGGTCTAGTGCAACGGCTTGGAAAGCCGTGACCTTTCGGGGTCTCGTGGGTTCGAATCC
>JBBUDS010000022.1:0-2137 GCA_038057175.1 Patescibacteria group bacterium | reverse complement strand
CCCCAAAACATGGAATGATCCCTAGTTTCAGAAAGTCCGTCGTGAAGCTTCACTCTTGCTCCGCCGTCAACTATTTCCACTCCTAAAATATCTGGAATATCTTTTTCCAATTCTCCTTTGGGACCTTTTACTTTAATCCTTTGGCCGTCAACTTTAATTTCTACGCCATCGGGAATTTTAATTATTTTTTTGCCTAGTCTGCTCATATATTTTTATTTACCAAACTTCAAATAACATTTCTCCTCCCACTCCGACCTTCTTCGCATCATCTCCACTCATAATCCCCCTTGATGTCGACATGACCGAAATACCATAACCATTCTTAATCTTGTGAATGTCGTTTTTTCCAGAATACATTCTCCGAGATGGCTTAGATACTAGCTTGATATCGCTTATAGCTCCAACTCCATCGTTATACTTCAACCCGATAGCCAAAACATTAAATTCAGACTTCTTTGTTTTCTTTTTTTTCTTTTCAACCTCACTTACAAAATTATTATTTTTTAAAATATTTGCAATTTCAAATTTAATATTGGAAAACGGCAAAACAACCTCGGGATAACCGCGCAACTGGGCATTCTTAATTTGATTTAACATATTTGCGATTGGGCTCAATTTAGCTGATAGCTGATAGCTGATAGCTGATAGCTTTTTAATTCAAGCTATACTCTATCACCTAAAAACCATAGTCTACCAAGACGACTTATGCACCCCCGGCAACAACCCTTGGCTTGCCAGCTCTCTGAAATGTATCCTGCAAAGACCAAATTTTCTTAAAAATCCGTGCTTTCTTCCACACATAAAACATCGATTTACGGTTCTGCTTGAAAACTTAGGCTTCTTATTGGACCTGGCAATTGTTGATTTCTTTGGCATAAATTTATTATTTTATTAATTTTTTTTAATTGGAAATCCTATTAATCTCAAAAGTTCCTCTCCCTCTGATTTATTTTTAGCCGTTGTTACAACCGTGATTTGTAAACTAAATATATCCTTTAAAGATTCATAAGAAACTTCGGGGAAAATAGTCTGTTCTTTAATGCCAATATTCAAATTACCGCTCTGATCAATATTATTCATATCAAGGCCATGAAAATCGCGGGATCGAGGTAGGGCTATTGAAATTAATCTATCTATAAAATCATACATTCGCCTTCCACGCAAGGTTGCCGCCACGCCAACATCCATACCCTGTCTCAACTTAAAAGCAGAAATGGATTGCTTGGCCTTGCGATTTGACGGCTTCTGTCCGGTAATTTTAATCAAATCTTGCTGTATTTTTTCGATAGATTTTGTATCTTTAGCTACCGCCCTGCGTCCGTACCCCACATTAACGATAACCTTTTCGATTTTTGGTATCGCCATCACATTCTTATAACCAAACTTCTCCTTCATTGCAGGAAGTATATCTTTTCTATATTTAGTTAGTAATCTTGGTGTACTTGACATTTAATTAAATTGCAATTATTATATATTACAGTAAGTTCGCTATTTTACAAGGAGAAAACATGGAATCGAATTCCCTGCAGAGATATAAGTTTTGGGACAAGTTCGTGGATATTTCTTTGATTATTACTTTTTCTCTTCTCATACTAGCCCTAGTCGTCGCCAAGCTCCCTGACATCTTAAACGAAAATGGGTCTAGCATATACCTCTATATTACCCACGGTCACTTGCAAGCGTTACGCACCGTTCTTGATTATATTTTGTTCATTTCTTTCTTAGCAGGCCTCTGTGCTGCTTTGCGTACTGAGCACTTTAGGACGATATTATTCCTACAATTTCTTGATCACGGCAGCTCTCGCGAGTAATCGCGAGTTTTTATTTTGTAAAAGGTTCTAGCGAGACCTTACCAATTTTTCTTTTCTGTATGCGCCGGAACAAATTTTCAAATTTCTGATATTTTTCGTTGATGGGAATCATCTATATGAGCACATCTAGAAAAATGAGGAAATTTGATGGAATTTGTAAGTGCGCGACAAACAAAGAAAAATTGGAAAGGTCTCGCGCTAATTCTCTGCCCCACACTTCTTGCAAATTCTTATCTTTTTATCTCCCTCAACTTTCTTGCCTATCCGCGTTGGCTTACCACAACTCTTGCATACCAACATAACATTAGATAAATCTACCGCGCGTT
>JBBUDS010000021.1:0-1116 GCA_038057175.1 Patescibacteria group bacterium | reverse complement strand
GGAATAATAGATCTACTTGTTCGTGCGGCTAGAAGTGTCGGATCAAATTATATGGAAGCATCCAGCGCGGAATCGAAGAGAGATTTTAAACATAAAATTAGTATTTGCAGAAAGGAAGCAAAGGAGTCTAGACATTTTTTAAGAATGCTAGCCAGGAGTAATCCGGAAATAATTAATGATTCTCGGAGGTTATGGCAAGAAGCACAAGAGTTTACATTAATTTTTAGTGCAATTGTAAAAAATTCTTAAAAATTTAAAATTAATATTTTGGAATTGATTTATAACTTGTAATTTATAATTATGACCCAACTTTACTTGATCGTCTTTATTATTCTCGGTGCTGTCATTGTTTTACTCGTTTTTAAGTTAAATAGACCAAAGAAAGATGATTCTGGCTTGCAGTTGCTCAATCAGCGCATCGATGGTCTTAATGTTTCCGTGAATCAAGCGTTGAGGGATACGGTTAAGATGGTAGCAGACCAGCTTAAGGATAGTCGTGAATCGGTGGAGAGGTCGTCGCGGGCGGTTAATCAGCAGGTGCAAGGATTCACTACTGGCTTGACGCAATTAAGTGAGAGTCTCAAAAGTGTGCACGAGTCGGTCAAAGGAGTGTCTTCTTTTCAGGATATTTTTAAATCACCTAAACTGCGTGGTATTTGGGGTGAGGCGTCGCTCGAGGCGGCATTGGCGCAATATTTCCCGCGCGACAGGTGGGCGCTGCAGCATTATTTTAAATCCGGTGAGGCGGTTGATGCAATCTTGCGCTTACCGAATGATCTGATTTTACCTATAGATTCCAAGTTTAATTGGGAGAATTTCCAAAAAATGGTAAATGCTGACAACGATATTTCGCGCGAGCAATACAAGAAGACCTTTTTGTCTGACGTTAAGAAGAAGATTGACGAAATTGCGTCCAAGTATCTCTTGCCGTCAGAAGGTACGACTGATTTTGCCCTGATGTATGTGCCGGCGGAGACGGTTTATTACGAGGTGGTTAATAATATTAGAGACGTTGATTTGCCAGCGTATGCCTTGAGCAAGAAGGTATTCTTGGTTTCGCCTAATACTTTTATGCTCTCTGTTTCAGCAATTGGTCATTGGCTCAAGGACGTACAA
>JBBUDS010000020.1:0-8715 GCA_038057175.1 Patescibacteria group bacterium | reverse complement strand
GCACTATCCGTATTACCAGCAACCGGCGCCTCAATATTTGATAAAATGTTACTCTCGCTATTTTCAGCTCTCATGCTAACCGGTGCATTAATACTCTTAACAGGATATGGCATGCTACCCAAAGCCATTCTCAGAAAAATCAGATAAGGATAAATATAACCAATAATAAGAGGGGCTTACGCCCCTCTTATTATTTATCCAATTCTTTTTATTTACCCAGTTCTTCCCAATCCTCCCCAATCCTTCCCGATTCTCCCCATTCTTTTTATCCCTACCCTAATTCGCGCGAATAGTAGAATAGATTGGCGGATTGTGATAGTATATCTACAATAAGAACATCTGCATGGAAAAAGACTTAATAGAACTTGAAAGACTTACCAAAGCGCTTGCCAACCGGCGCCGCCTTGCGATTTTAAGATATCTTAAAAAATACACTGGGGTTTCGGTTACTGAAATTGCGGAAGAGATCAAACTTTCACTCAAAGCCACATCGAAACATCTTGGAATTTTAGCCGCATCCGACATTCTCGAAAAAGATCAACGCGGTCTACAAATGTTCTATCATATTTCTAACAACCAGCGGCAACGACCCGTGGTTAAACATATTCTCTCCCTTCTCTAATTCGCGCGAATAAGCGAATAGATGAAAAATAAAAAAAGAGTAGTAATACAAAATAACATACATGGAATTTAAAATAGGAAAATTAAATACCGATAAAAACAGGATCTATAAAATATTGGGTGCTGTTTTGATTGTGGTCGGAGTGATCGGTATTACCTATCCGTTTTGGAATATAAGCCTTGCTCCCACGGATAACCCCCTAGAGGAACTCGGCCAAAGTGAAGTTCAATTACAAAGCACGGCAACAGAATCCCCCACTCCAAGCAATACCGTCAAATCACAACCCGTTATTCAAAACCGCCTAATCGTAAAGAGCGCCGGGGTTAATATGCCGATTTTCTTGAGTACCAACGAAAAGGTTCTTCTGAAAGGCGGATGGATGTATTCCGGCAACTCCACGCCAGACAAAGGCGGCAACACCGTTATCTTCGGCCATCGCTGGTTATACAAGCCACCCATACAAAATACTTTTTATAATCTCAACAAAACAAAAATTGGCGACAAGTTCAGTATTAGCTGGAACGGCACAACCTACAATTATCAAGTCAGCGATATTAAAATAATCGAACCAACCGAAATATCCATACTCAATCCAACCGATTCCGCGCAAGTTACCCTCATCACCTGCACTCCGCTCTTCTCAACCAAGCAACGCTTGGTAGTCATCGGAAAGCTAATTTAAAACCCGCTACATTTAAGTGCGGGCTACATCGGCTATCCGTGACATTCTTTTCTCTTTTCTTATTCTAGAAAAACACAACCGACAAGTTCTTTTCATTGAAGTCTTAACTCGTCCATTAGAAAGGTTTATTTTCTTAACATAAAAAAAAATCTTCCAGAGCAAACAGTTTTTCTTGGCACTTTAAACAAGCGCGCGCCGGTGACTTAGCTTCATCGCCCCAAATTATTTTTTCCTTGAGATTTTCGAATTTACTCTTAAGTTCAGTCACCCATTTTTTCCATCGCTTTTTAGTAAACATCTTTAGCCTTGCTTCTGACCTCTTTTTACTTTTCCTATATTCCTCGGTTGATCTAGCTTCGCTCCAAGACAGCGATACCCCCAAAAGCCTGCGGCGTGAATTAATTACACTCTCAGATAAATTAAATTTTTTACCCAATTTTCTACTTGACCAAAAACGCCCCTCCCCCGTAAGAACTTCGTTAAGCCGCATGGAATCTTCTATGTCCAAACGATTTATTATTTTTTTTACATAACCCGGCTGTTTTTTTGTGTAATACCTCTCTTTTGCCTTGGAAATCTGAAAAATACGGGGATGGCTGGGCATCAAATTTTTACTGACTATCTTAGCCGGGCTCAATCCCTCCTCCGTCAACCTACGAAGAAGATCGAGGTCTTTCATGGTCCAAGGTTTTAAAACACGCGCCGGTGGACAATCTTTAAGTAAACCCTTATTACGCAAAACAACACGATGATCATTGATTGCCTCGCGCGTTCTGCCTTCTACATAAAGATCTGGCGATTTTTTACCTTGTTTAATTTGTTTAATTAAAGAACTGTCTTCCTCTGCCATCCAAACGCTCTTTCTCATTTAATCATCCAGAAAATAAAAATAGTACCAGTAAGGTACCCTCTTAAAAAAATAAGTCAACAATGGCAGACTTTAATCAGTTTTCTTTTTCCCCCAAATATACAAATATAAAATATCCAAAATTGCCAAAGTGTTAATTAATAATAAAACGACAAACCAACGCTTGTCTTTATTTTGCGCCGCTCGCCATAAAGCCATCCCCTTCCACGGCAAAGTCCAGATGGCAGCTATTCCTAAAATCCAAAATTTTTCATAAAGCAATTGCTCCATCCGATTAATGATACCAAAATAGCAAAAAAAGATATCAACATATGATCAATTTCGTCAACCCTTGCTCGCCTTTCATGAGCATGCTTAAATGCCCGTAACACAGTCCCGTTAGAAGTCTCGTCCCGCTTAGCGGGATCCGATCCTCGGCGGGGTTACTTCTAACGGGATGAAACTCCTCGCTCGCGCCTACAAACAAAGAAATGGCTGGACTTGCGGTCCAGCGGTAACCAAAATAATCCTTGATTATGCGGGAAAACCTTGCTTAAAAACCAACTTGGTCAAAACACTTAAAACCACTTCGGCTGGAACATCAAACAATCAGCTTATCAAGTTTCTAAAAAAAAGTGGGGTTAAATTCAAAGTGCAAGAAGGAGCGTCGCTGAATTCTCTCAAAAAGGTATCGCGAAGTGGCTTGGTGCTGGTAACTTACTGGATACCAAATCACAAAGAGCACCATTACTCAATAATTAAAAAAATTACCTCAAAAAGAATTTATTTTCACGACACGTGGTTCGGCGCTAATCACAGCTACTCCATTCCCTACTTCCAAAAAAATTGGTGGGACGACGAAGCCAAAAGCAGTTGGCTTCTCGCAGTCAAAAAATAGTTTTACAACACGGCTAACTAATATTTTTATACTGAACTAGTTTACCCGCCTCAATCTCTACCGGATCAGCACGACGAAAGGAAGCGATGGTTTTTCTATCTACAATTTTTTTATGCGGAATGTCACACAGCGCCTCAGCTATATACCAAGGGTCTTCTTCGGCAACCACCCATTCTACATCAAATTTTCTTAAATCAAGCGGCGTGGAATATTCTCGCAAATTTTTGCGACCAACATCATCAAAATATTCATGAAAATAAGATAGCGCCAACTCCCTAACTGTCCTATAAACAGGCTCTCTGTAACGAAGGACGGCGTGATTAGTCTTGCTTATCGCCCCCCAAAAACCATTGCGCCTAAACAGCGTAACCACATGATCAAAATCGCGATCAACAGCGCTCAAATCCAGAAGTAGCGGCTTCTCGCCATTAAACCATAACACGGCCGCCGCCAGCATAGCTCCCTCTACACAATGCGCCTTGCGTTCCCTTAGTACTCGCCGAGGTGACATGCAAGTATCATTGCCTTTATCAAAATTAATGCGCAGTTCTTCCAGAAAATCCTGTATCTTGCGCGGTGTATTGAGTTTTCTAAATATGGCCAATTCTTCCTTATTTAGTTCTGTTTTTAATTTCATAAATCTTCGTAGCGATCTCCTTACCTTTAACTTGCACGTCACCAATCTCACGAAACTCGATGTCATATTTTTTAATATCATCTTGATCGAGCATGGAGAGTGTCGCTTGGCTAATAATTATATTAGTTTCGTAATTCTTGTTGAGTCCTTCTAGCCGAGAAGCAAGATTAACATTATCACCAAGAACTGTGTAATTAAACCTGCGTTCGGAACCCATGTTTCCAACCGTAACATCTCCGGAATTAAGTCCCACGCCAATATTAATTTCCGGTTCGCCAAGCTCTTTATTCTTACGGTTAACTTCGTTTAGACTAGACATCATATCTAAAGCAGTCAAAACGCCATGCAAGGCATGCTTCTCATCAGCGACCGGTGCACCCCAAAAAGCCATGACCGCATCACCTATGTATTTGTCCACGACACCGCCATGACGGAAAACAACTTCGGCCATAGCGGACAAGTAACGATTCATAAAACTAGTTAATTGCTCGGGAGACATCTTTTCTGAAATACTGGTAAACCCGCGAATATCAGAAAAAAGTATCGTAATATTCTTGCGTTCACCGCCCAACTTTAATCTGGAAGGGTCTTTAATTAACTCGCCAACTACTTCCGGCGCCAAATATCTCGAAAAGGATTCCTGAATAAATTTTTTCTCCTTATGCGTACTGACATACTGAAAAGAAATAGATGCTCCGATAGCCAAAATAATGGCTAAGTTGGGATAAAAAATATCTAAAACAAAAAATCCATCAAAACTCATAAAAGCCGCTAAATTATAGATCGCCAAAAGCAAAATACTCGCAACAATTAATTTGGCTAGAGATTTAATTCTGAAAGCTAAAAACACGCTAAAACAAATTAATACCAGTGTAACCAGTGCATCAATTAAATCACTCGAAGTAAAAATCGCCCTATCCAAAATTGTCTGAATCGCATTAGCTTGCAGCTCGACGCCACTCATCAGACCGACTGGAGTCTGATGATAATCGTGCAGGTCTATAGCGGTGGCGCCAATTAAAATTATTTTATCTTTTAAAAAACTGGCTGGAATTTTATTTTCCAAAACATCCTTGAATGACACCTTGGCAAAAGTACCATCTTTGCCACGATAATTAATTCTGATTGCTTCTGAATAATCAGAAAAGTAATCAGAAATATCAACGTCAAAAAGTCCGCCAATTAACAATGCGAAGCTACTGTTAGAATCACTTCTTAATTTAACTCTGCGCACAACTCCATCCGGTGATATGCTAACATTGGCAAAACCCTGCAAGGAATCGACTCTAAACTTTTCCAAAGGCAAAATGATATTTCCATCCGGTCGTATCTCGCTTGAGATGACTATTCTAACCGAAGAAGATCTCATGGCATCAACAAAATAATCATCGTCGATCATTCCTCTACCTGAGTTTTCCTTAAAATTAACATCAATGCCAACCACCCTAGATCCATCGAGGCCTGCTAAGGCTCTACCAAATACTGAACGTGGCCATGGCCACTGACCAATAGATTGAATGCTCGCCTCGTCTATGGCCACGATTAAAATATCCTTTGAAGCCGATTTTTGGGTAAACAAAAGATCAATTAATTTATCACGAAAAACACCAAAGGATCCGCTTAAAAAAGCCAGCAATAAAACTAGAGAGATTATCCCGGCTATCCAAATTTGACTGCGAATATTTTTACTCAAAATGAATACTCCTCGCGGCAAGCCGCGAGTTATCAAGGGAAACCTCGTTTCTCTTGATAACGCCGCAAGCGGCGTGGTATTCCCACTTTTAACTTCGTTCGGACAAAATGGAAATAAATTTCCATTTTGCTCCTCACTAGTTAAAATAAAAAGCAGAATCAGCTTATTGAATTTCTATTGCACGATTGAGAGTTGATGTCTCTCCAGCCGCGTTAGACACCGATACATCATAAATATTAGACTCTACGTTAGGTCCAACTGTGGCAAAAATAGTAAAATCATCCACGGCAAAAAATTGCAATTCAAACTGATTAATAAGTACCGTTTTAACACTCTTAAGATTTTGCCCATTAATAATAAATTCCGCCTGGCCTGATTTCGGTCTCTGCAACTTAGATGGAACGATAGAAGTAATTATGGGCTTGGGCTTAGGTGTCGGAGTTAGAGTTGGCGATGGCTTACTTATAAAAAGAGTGGCTGGAGGAGTCGGAGTGGGCGTTGGACGTGGAGTAACCAACGCCGAAGGCATTGCCGTCTTCCGAACACTCGACGTTGGACTACTGGCATTAATGTTTGTTTTTATAATCGGCCTTTCTTTTGATGGTAAATTAGCGCTATCAATTATAGTTTTCTCGTTAGCAGACAAGATTATAAACCCGCCTTCAATCGATTGACCAGTTTTAGGATCAATTGCTTGGACCTCAACTTCATTCTCATAAACCAAAATAGTAGAAATACCGTTAAAAAAAGTTACCAAAAAATCAGTTCCCCTAACCGAAGCCACCATATTCTCAGTTTCCACCTTATAAAAATCTCCCTTATTAAGTACATTTTGCAGTTTCGATCTAACACTGCCGGTAATTAAATTCAGTACTGATTGATTGCCATCTTTCTCAAGATTTTTAAGAACAAGCGCAGAAGAAACACCGAGATCAACAATGTGACCATTTGGATATAATATTGAAGCGCGACCGCCTTGATCCGTCTTTATCTGATCGCCGCCACGCACGTCCGCTTCTTTATCAATCTTAACAAAATCATTTTCGGTCATTTTTTTGATCAAAACCTCCGACTCCAAAACCGCCAAAACAAATCGACCGCCTGAAGATATTGGCAGTGTCTCATTTATTTTATTTTTAGAAACAATAACAACAGCGACCGTAATAGCCACCACACCAATTATAAGACCCGAGATTAATATTTTCATATTGAAATTATCTTAACATAATAAACATTAAATACAAATTTAAGTTTGACTATATACTAAATATATGATAAAGTATTTACGCTTTCTTTCTTTAAAAAACGAGGGTTAGATTATGACTAAAATTAGATTTTGGGGAGTACGTGGCAGTAAGCCGACGCCTCTGACTGGCGCAGAAATAAGAACTAAAATTCAATCTGCCCTATCATTATATGCGTACGCAAAAACAAAGCCGGATCTAGAATCTTTTTGTAAAAAGATAGATCCACTAACTTTTGGTACATATGGCGGCAACACCTCCTGCGTTGAAGTAATCAGCGACGAAGTGCGCTTTATCTTGGACATGGGAACTGGCCTAAGTCTGCTGGGAAACTCGCTCATTAAAGAAATGATTGGGAAGAAGGGTCTCGAAATTGTTTTTCTTTTATCCCATGTTCACTGGGATCACATTCAAGGATTGCCATTTTTCGCTCCGCTATATTTTAACAAACAAACAGGAATAAAAAATCGCTGGTCATTCTATGGGGGAACCAACTGGCAAGAAACCGCCGAAATATGCATGAAAGGACAAATGAATCCCCCCGTTTTTCCGGTATCCTGGAAAGAGATAGTAAAGTTTACGGAGCAAATGTCGTTTGCAGACGTTTACGATCTTATGAGCTTTCAGCCGGTGGCTAACGGACCGGTCATAAAATGCAGAAAGCTCAACCACCCCCAAGAAACATACGGCTGGAGAATCGAGAGCAAAGATGGAAAGATAGTTGTCTATACAACCGATAATGAACCATACGATCCTAATTTTCCCGATCCAAAACTAGTTTCTCTAGCCAAGAACGCTGACGTATGGATAACCGACTGCCAATACACTCAAAATATATATAACGGAGTAGAGGGTGGCATGCCAAGGCATGGCTGGGGACATTCATACCCTGAAGCGGTTGCTAAAACTGCGGTACTGGCTGGCGTTAAACAGGTAATCCTATTTCATCATGATCCTACCTCAAGCGACGAAAAAGTTTTTTACATGCAAAATTATACTAAAGATTTACTGTGCGATATGCAAAGTAAAGCATCGGTCATTGCCGCCCACGAAGAACTTGAAATAATCGTATAATTTTGAAAAAACCATGTTGAAAAAATGAAAAAACACAAACCCCCGAAAATATTAACAACTAGCAATAACGGCAGAATAGGCATGGTGCGCGAAGCTGACCTAAGAATAGCCGTTAGAGAATATGCAGAAAAATGGGGCTGTCCCCCAGATTCAAAGTCAACGGTAGTAGTTCGAAATACAATGATTTTTAGTGATATACTGGATTATCGAATAACAGAATGGATTACTGGCAATTTTGAACAATATCATGAGTTGTGGACAAGGTGCCAACTAATTCAATGCGGCGGTTTCATTTTACCATTCTCTAGCGAAATTTGGTCGATAGATCAACAAAAAAAGATTTTTAACCCCATAAGCATTGCAAAAGCATATGAACTATTATTTGGTGAAAATAATCACCCCAATAAACAGCCCGCCTAGAGCGGGTTTTATATTACACAAATATTTTGCCTTTAAATAACAAAACTATTATAAAAAATGCCAGATGAAAAATCCGAGAACGGCAACATAACCCAGAATAGTTACGAAAATCAATACCCACAAACTCCCGCTCACCTGCTTATCTGAAACGCCACGATGAACAAGCCCCCTAATCAAAAGTAAGATTATGGGAAAAAATATAATGACCGCAAGACTCTTGCTAATCCAATGATGACCGGTCATTCCAGCCAAAAAATTCTTAAAGCCCGGCGATAATTCTGCCCAAACAGTAAGTATTGTAACCAAAACTATACTTAATGAGGCTGATATAGCTGATGAAAAAACATTTTTGTCCATAATAATTATTTAAATCCCACCCCATCGGGCGGCGGCTGATATTATAAAGCCCATTGCTCCAAGACTCAATCCCACTAAAGCAGTAAGCACAACTATAACCATTAACGGCTTCCTGATTCTATTATTATACAAAACCTGCTTATCCAACATTGATCCTAACAAAACAGTTACCGCTATCGGAATCAAAAATAGAAAAATATGCTCCTTGGCTTCCATTGCTATCGCATGCGCCCATGGAGCA
>JBBUDS010000019.1:0-3930 GCA_038057175.1 Patescibacteria group bacterium | reverse complement strand
GGGAGTTCCAAAGGATCAGAGAAAAGAAAACAGACAATTGGAAGCTGAGATAAGATCCTTAGAAGTCGAATATAAACGCATCGAGGGGTTGGCTAAAGGAAGACCGGATGACCGACAACTCCAGGATCAGCTATTTAGTGCTAGAAGCAAATGGGGAGAAAGAGTTTCAGCGTATAATTCCTATAAGAGAGCTGTAGGATTAAAGTCAGGATTAAAATAAAGTAGCAAGAATAATATTTTTATTTACTATCACTCCTTTTTGTTTATCTGGTTATGTGTACTTTGGTTGGTAGTCGTTGCTGATTTTCGTCATTCAGATGGCTCCATATAAATAAATGTCGATTTTAGATGTTTTTCGCTGATAAAGAAAATTGGGACGGAGTGAGACAAAAGACCTCTTGTAATCAAGGGGTCTTTTGTTGAACGTAAGGGGTACGATTTTTTTATCTAGAAAAACGAGAAAATCGATATATTATTTACTGGAGACAGATGCTGTAAGAAAATCAGTTCGACTACCAACCCTTATTTTTAAGCGCATTTTCCGCTGCGGCTTGCTGTGCATCCTGCTTGGACGGACCGGCGCCTTCACCGATTAATTCTTTGTCCAAATATACGCCGACATGAAATTGTTTGGCGTGATCCGGTCCCCATTCTTTTACAACTTCATAATTTGGTGTAATGCCCGCCAATTCTTGAGCTTTTTCTTGAAAGAGACTTTTGTAGTCTTTGTAAGATTTAGTTTCGAAAACGTTTTCTAGCTCCGTTATGATAATTTTTTTGATAAAATTATCGCAGGCGGCATAACCCTGATCAATGTAGATGGCTCCAAGCACGGCTTCAACGGCGTTGGCAAGAATATATTGTCTGGCACGGCCAACATCCCGCGCCTCTCCTTTAGAAAGTAAGATGTAATCGTTTAAATCTATTTTTGAAGAAATTTTGGCCAGCATAACAGAATTAACTAATGCTGCCCGCCAGTTGGTCAATTCACCTTCCGGATTGGAGTAATTGTTATATAAATATTCGGTTACTACCAATTCTAAAACAGCATCACCCAAGAATTCTAGACGTTCATTATGATCAAGATGCCATTCTGGCCGTTCATTTATATATGAACGATGAGTTAGCGCCTGCAAAAGTAGATCTTTATTTTTAAAATTAATACCTATCTTCTCTTCAAGTTCTTGAAGCTTTTCAAGATTCACTGTATAGAATAAAAAATCAAAGTTACAAATTAAAATTCAAAACCTTTTGATTTTTAATTTGTCATTTTCATTTTTCGTTTTTAATTTGTTAATGTTAAGATTGTTGAGTATTTTCTGGTTCTTCTTCGGCAGTTTTTGTGTCTGGTGATGTTTCGATTTTTTCTTTATTATCGGTAGGCGCGACATCTTTTGTGTCCGTATCTTCCGTTGATTTTACATGATCCTTTCCGGGTTCGCCTATTTCTCTATATATTGTACCAAGCACTCCATTTACGAATTTGCCGGAAGCGTCTCCTCCGAAACTTTTGGCTAATTCTATTGCTTCATTGATGGCAACTTTAGGCGGAACTGCTTCTCGTTGACCAAAGAGGAGTTCATATATGCCCAGTCTTAGCACCGCTCTGTCTACCATCGCAATTTGATTTATTGGCCATTGAGGAGCGGCCTTTTCGATAATCGCATCTATCTTATCGATTTTAGACATCACTCCGGCAACTAAGTCGCTTATGAACTGGGTTTCTTCAACTCCGGGAGCAAATTCTTTGATGTTGTGTTCGATTATTTCGGGTAACAATTCATTTTTCCTACCCTTAAAATCCCACTCATAGAGCGATTGCATGGCGACAGAACGAGATAGATGCCTACTGGCCATCTAGAATTATAAATTATAAATTATAAATTATAAATTTTTTTAAAATTTAAAATTTAAAGTTTAAAATTCTGTTATTTATGCTGGTGTTTTTCCTTCTTCTTCAATTCTCTTGCTAGGACATTAATTACTTCTTTGCCGTCATAAAAACCACAGGATTTGCAGACTCGATGAGGCATTGTGGGCTTATGACAATGAGAGCACGAAACCAACCCTAATTTTGTTAGTGCTAAATGGCTTCGTCTGCGCCCCTTTTGGGCTCTGGTTGAATGTGCTCGTGGAACTCCCACTTCTTCGCTCCTAGCGGAGCTACGAAGTGCAAGCATCTCTTCTTAAGCGAAGAAGTGCCCCTCCGAAGCTTTAGCGTAGGAGAGCTACAATTACCCAAGTAGTCTAACAGGATTTCAAAAAATTACAAATTCGTTCGCCCCTATCATTTTTCTCTCTTTGTCCCTCCCTCCTTCAGTTTCTAGCTCAATCCCTTGGCCGGACAGGCTAGAATTGATAATAAAATTTGGGGTACCCCCTCCGCTGCGCGGGCTAGAGCAGCTCCGCTCACGACCCCAAATTTTATAATCAATTCTGATTTCGCTTCGAACCATCAGTCGCTCGGGTCAGAGTTCAAAAAATGACAGGGGCTCACTCTGCGGATAATTTTTTTTCAAACCCGTCTAAGTTTTTGTACTGGTGCTTTTAGCACAAATAGCAAAGTACACACAAAAATTTAGGTTATAAAAAAAACCGTGTTTAATCACGGTTATGAATCGGGTGCTTTAGTTTCGAGCCCCTTAAAATATAGCGCTCTCGTTTCTAGGAGAGTAGCCAAAGAACTTAGGGTTTGGATCATCTGGTCCTTATTTATTGGGGCGATATCTGGCGGTATTGGGGCTAATAAAGCTATTGTTCTAAGCATCGAGGTTGCTAAATCATGAAGCCTTGTTGGATCTGTTATTTCTGGAAAAGAATTAATTTTTTCTAAGCTATCTGAACCAAAAACATAATTATTAAATGAAACTGTCACGTAACCTCCTTGCGATATCTCAAGAAGCTTAGCATACACGTTGTTGTTTTGTCAAGTTTTTGGGGAGTTGTCCACAAAATAGTGGCATTGTTGCAATTTGCTGAGGTGATAGAATTAGATTATGATCTCCACCAAATTTACCCACCTACATACCCATACGCACTATTCGTTACTAGATGGTTTGACGCGTATAGATGAGTTGGTGGCGCGGATTAAGGAATTAGATATGAATTCTGTAGCAATCACTGATCACGGATCAATGTATGGAGTGATTGAGTTCTATCAAAAAGCCAAAAAGGCTGGGATTAAGCCAATCATAGGTTGCGAGATGTATGTTAGTGAGAATATGCATGATAAGCGACCAGCCGGCACCGGCGGTAAGAGTAACGGTGGTTATTATCATCTTGTTCTGTTAGCTGAAAATAATGTTGGCTATAAAAATCTCATTAAGCTTGTTACAGCTGCGCATCTTCAAGGCTTTTATTATAAGCCACGCGTTGATAAAAATCTTCTTCGTCAGCACAGTGAGGGATTAATCGCTCTTTCAGCTTGTTTGGGCGGTGAGATATCTCGCTCTTTGGTTTCCGGTCAATATGAAAAGGCAAAAAGAATAGCATTAGAATATAATAGTATTTTTGGTGCAAATAATTTTTTTCTTGAAGTTCAACAACATCCAAATATCGAAGATCAAAGTTTGGCTAATAAGGGTTTAGTTAGGCTTTCTAAAGATACAGGCATTCCTTTAGTGGCAACACAGGATGCTCATTATTGTCGTTCAGAGGATGCTCATGCTCATGATGTACTCCTAGCTGTTCAGACTGGCAGTGAAGTTAATGATAAAGATAGGTTGAGCCTTCGCAGTGATGATTTTTCTATTTTGTCCGGTGAAAAAATGGCAGAGAAATTTGCTGATATGCCGGAGGCCATAGAAAATACTGCAAAGATTGCAGAAAGGTGCAACGTTGAAATCGAATTAGGTCCCGAAGCCTCGGCAAAACTGGGGGTAAAGGCTTCTGGTGAGATGCAATTACCGAGATATCCTTTGCCAGAGGGAT
>JBBUDS010000018.1:0-6694 GCA_038057175.1 Patescibacteria group bacterium | reverse complement strand
CATTTCGAGAGTTCTGTCGAAGCCGAGCGGGCACGGTGTTGTGGTGTAATTTACGCAGAACAAAGCCCCGCCTAATGGCGGGGCTTTGTGGGTGGTAAATTATGCCACAACGAGCGAGGCGAGACAAAAAGTGTAGTGACGTTACGCCACGTTGGGGTCGTAAAACGGAACGTCTCGAGAAATGATAAGGGGCGAAGCGAAATTATCAAAAGATAATATGGCGAGCGTTACTTTTTGATCGTCTGCCCTTTTGTATACGGCATTAGTGCCATAAATCTAGCCAATTTGACGGCGTGCGAAACCATGCGTTGATGTTTTTGGCATAAGCCGGAACGAGCAGATGGGGCAATCTTAAATTGACCCGAGACAAATTTGCGGAGAATGTCCGTATTTTTATAATCAACGTGATTAATTTTTTCCTGACAAGCTAGGCAGACCATGAAGTCAAAATTATAAATTATAAATTTTAAAAATCATTTCGTGTTTTGTGTTAATTTATATAATTTATAACTTATAATTTAAAATTATTTTTAAAAAGGTATATCTTTTAAATCAATTTCTTTTTCTTCGATGTCATTATCTGAAATTATTGGATCGCTGATAACTGGGGCATCTTCGTTTATTACGGGAATATCTTCGTCTTTCATCGGAGCATTAATCGTATTGTTGTTTGCGGTTTTGTTGTAGGACGATGATATTGATCCTGAATTATTAGATTGATACCCGCCTCCCGAATTCATTGCCTTGGGTCCCAATTGCATATTATCTGCGACTATTTCGGTTCTGTATCTTTTTACACCATCTTGACCCTGCCACGATCTCGTTTGAAGTCTTCCTTCAAAAAAAGCTATCTGACCTTTACGTAAGTATTTTGTAATTATATCAGCTAGCCCTGACCATGCAACGATTGTGTGAAACTCAACTTGCTCCTGCTTCTCGCCGGTGGCACGATTATTCCAGACACGATTAGTCGCCAACCTGACAGTAGTAACAGTTTGTCCTGATGGTGTGGTTCTTGATTCTGGATCGGCGGCTAAGCGGCCTATTAAAAATACTTTGTTTAGATTCATCCCGTTAGAAGTCGCTGCTTCGCAGTCTTAAGTATAAACTGAAGACATCTAGCAAGTCCTTCGTTGAATAATAGCTATATTATCTAACCCGTTAGGGCGACTTCTAACGGGATTCATGTCCTTATTTCAATCCTTCTATAACTTTTTCTAGCTCCTCTTCAAGCTGTTTGGTTTCTTCCATGGTTTTTGGTTTTTGCGGTTCGACGGTGACAATCGATTCATGAGTTTTGATTTTTGGTTTTGATCTGTGTTGGCCCAGTATGCGTAATTCTTTGGCTGTCGGCTTGGACAATAAAAGGTAGCGCAATACGTCACCCAGTAGCTTCATTTGAGAATTAATTTTTTCTATGCTTTCTGGTGATATCGAGAAGTCCATGGTTCCAAAGTAGGCATAATTGTTGTTTTTAATTGGATAGGACAGGTGAGATTTGCGTGGATCTCTAGATATTAAAATTGAGCCACCACTTTTTGATATTAGTTCATTTAACTCTTGCGCGCGCATCTTAACCTCGGCTTCTTCTAAGTCGGGATTAATATGATAAGCAAGTTCGTAGTTTTTATTGTTTTGGTCTGTCTCTACCATCTGCAATAGGTTACCAAAGTTTGTAATTTGAGTCAAACTTCATAATGGATAAGATACACTTGAATTAGTTTTTTATTTTTGTATGATTGGTAAAGTATGGATTTTAGCAAGTTAAAGGAATTAACTAAAAGATTGGGTGGTATTTTGGTTTTGGACGGCGATGAACCGGAGTTTGTTATTTTACCATATAACAAGTATGAAAATATTGATACCGGTGAAGAAATTTATTTTTCCAAAAAATCAAACGGCACAGCTTATGCTAATGGTATTAATCCCGATAGGTTAGATTTAGCAGAGGATGGCGACGAAGCTGTTGAAAAATTAAACCAAGAAATCTTGGCTCTTAAAGAAGAAATTCGCCAAAAAGAAGAAGCAGAACTGGTCGCAGATGAGCAGTCCACAGAACCAATAGCTGAAACTATTGACTTCGAGTAGGGTTTTGGCTACAATGTCTTTACATTCTTAAATAGAGCATAGACGCCAGCTTTTAGTTACTAGTTTATTTTGTAGGCTTGTAACTAGAAACTAGCAGCTAGCAACTAGATAAATATGGCAGAAAAATTCGAACGAAATAAGCCGCACTTGAATGTCGGCACACTCGGTCACGTTGACCACGGAAAGACGACTTTAACAGCGTCTATTTTGCATACCCTAGATCTATATAAAGATGAGGGCTATGGAGCTAGAGTTGAAAAGATTGATCAGATTGATAATGCTCCGGAAGAAAAGGCTCGCGGTATAACTATCGCTTTACATCATTCCGAATATTGGACTCCAAAGCGTCATTATGCTCACGTTGATGCCCCCGGTCACGCTGATTACATCAAAAACATGATTACGGGTGCCGCCCAAATGGACGGTGCGGTTATCGTTGTGGCTGCTACTGACGGCCCTATGCCTCAGACTCGTGAGCACATACTTTTAGCTCGTCAGGTTGGCGTACCTAATTTGATCGTTTTCTTAAATAAAGTTGATCAGGTTGATGATCCTGAAATGCTTGATCTAGTCGAAGCAGAAATTAGAGAGCTTTTAAATAAGTATCAATTTCCGGGAGATAAAACTCCGATAATAAGAGGTTCGGGTTTAAAGGCGTTAGCGGCAACAAGCAAAGATGATCCTGCTCTGAAGCCAGTTAAGGAGCTTATCGACACCTTGGATTCATATTTCCCAGATCCAGTTCGCGACACAGAAAAGCCGTTTTTGATGCCCGTTGAAGATATCTTCTCAATTGAAGGTCGGGGCACGGTTGTAACCGGTCGTATTGAAAGAGGCAAGGTTAATGTAAATGAAGAAGTTGAAGTTGTTGGTATTAAGCCTAATCAAAAAACCGTTGTTACTGGCATCGAAATGTTTAATAAGCAACTTGATCAAGGTTTGGCTGGCGATAATGCCGGTTTGCTTTTGAGAGGATTAAAAAAGGAAGATATTACGAGAGGACAAGTTTTGGCCAAGCCGGGATCGATCACTCCTCATACTGATTTTGATGCAGAAGTTTATGTATTATCAAAAGAAGAAGGCGGAAGACATACCCCATTTTTTAAGGGTTATAAACCGCAATTTTATTTCAGGACAACCGATGTCACGGGAGATGTAACATTGCCGGAAGGTACAGAAATGGTTATGCCGGGAGATACAGTGAATGTTAAGGTTAAACTTATAGCTCCGATTGCCATGGAAGAAAAGCAGCGCTTTGCTATTAGAGAGGGCGGTAAAACAGTGGGAGCAGGCGTTGTAATCAAGGTTACATCATAAAATAAATAAAAACCCCGCCCCCGAGCTCAGCTCGGGGGCGGGGTTTAGTAATAATAGCTCTTTAGCTCGTAAACAAAATGGTTACCAAAAAAGAAAAACCAGAGGAAGTGTCTCAAAGAATCAGAATTAAGCTGAAGGCTTATGATAATAGGATTTTAGATAAAGCAGCCAAACAGATTACAGATACTATTGAACGAAGTGGCGGTCAAGTTAATGGACCGGTGCCTTTGCCTACGCAAGTTCATAAGTATACGGTTAACAGATCTTCTTTTATAGATAAAAATTCCCGCGAGCAATTTGAAATGCGAGTTCATAAGAGATTAATTGATATTGGTAATCCAAATTCTAAGATTATAGATTCGTTAATGAATCTTAATTTACCAGCCGGAGTGGATATAGAGATTAAGATGTAGATAGCACACATAATGAACGGTGCGCACAGTTAAGGGTGTTCTCAAATGTAAATAAGTAAAAAGGTTTGTTTATTTACATTTGCGGCTTCGCTTTCTGTGAGTGGGGCAGTAATATAAAGTAAATAAATGGTTTTAATTTTTAGTAAAACCTGAAAAAAATATTAGCTTAGTTGGTGTTATTTAATTTACCGACTGAGTCGGTGTTTTTTTACGACCATGGCATTTATTCTTGGTAAAAAAATTGGTATGACTAGGATTTTTCAAGAAGACGGAACTGTTGTGCCGGTTACTTTGGTTGAGGCTGGTCCAGTGATGGTGACGCAAATAAAAACAAAGGATAAAGATGGTTATGACGCAGTTCAGATAGGTTATGGTATAGAAAAGAAACCAAATAAATCCAAGACTGGTCATTTGAAGGATCTTAAAAGTTTTAAAATATTAATAGAGACGAAGATAATCACTGACAAAAAGAGAGGCGACGAGATTAATACATCATCGTTTAGTGTTGGAGACTCGATTAAAGTAAGCGGTTTGTCGAAGGCAAAGGGTTTTCAGGGTGCCGTAAAAAGACATGGATTTCATGGCATGCCAGCTAGCCATGGTCATCATCATGTTTTAAGACACGTGGGTTCAATTGGACAGCGTTTTCCGCAGCACACCCTGAAAGGCATGAGAATGGCGGGGAGAATGGGTGGAACGAGGATATCAACCAGAGGATTAAGGATTGTAAGTATCGATAATGATAATAATTTATTGGCAATAAAGGGTGCAGTTCCGGGCAGAAGAGGAACGTTGTTGGAAATATCAAAACTTTAATTTTTATGGAAACTAATTTATACAATCAAGGCGGTGATGTTGTAGGAAAAATCAGTCTTCCTGATAGAATTTTTGGAGTGGCGATGAATCAAGAATTAGTTAAACAGGTTCTGGATGCTCAATCTGCTAATTCCAGACAAGTTATAGCTCATACCAAGGATCGGGCTCAAGTGAGTGGAGGCGGACGTAAGCCGTGGAAACAGAAAGGAACTGGACGCGCCCGACACGCATCAATTCGTTCTCCGATTTGGAAGGGTGGTGGCGTAGCATTTGGTCCGACAAAAGAAAGAAATTTTGAAAAGAAGATAAATAAAAAAATGAAACGGCAGGCATTGTTTATGGTTTTATCGAGCAAAATCAAAGATAGGGAAATTATTTTGGTGGATGATTTGAAATTTGAACAATTGAAGACTAAAGTCGGAGCCGCAACCATAAAGATTTTGTCTTTAAAAATTGATGGTTATCGAACCGATAAAAAAAGAAGTGACTCGGTTTTGGTAATTACGCCTGGTCAGGACAAGGATTTTACTAGAACAATAAATAATTTACCGCACCTTAGTTGTCTATCGGCAAAGAGTTTGAATGTTAAGGACTTATTGTTAAAAAAGTATTTAATTTTATTCAAGAATGCAATTCCGATTATAGAAGAGACGTTTCTATCATAGTTTTTTAATGATATTTAAATATGAAATTATTTAATAAAAATAAACAAGACGAAAATAAAAAAGAAAAGAAAGAGATCACAAAGGATGTGGTTGAAAATGAAGTTGAAGAAGTTGCCGCGACTGCGTCACCTGTTTTGCCCAAGGGTGGCGATGCGGATTCATATAAGATTATTTTATCTCCGCATATAACGGAAAGAGCTACTTTAATGAATGGGCAGAATAAGCATGTTTTTAGAGTTTTAAGAACCGCCGGTAAGATTGAAATAAAAGTGGCTATCGAAAATTTATATAAAGTAAAAGTAGATAGGGTGAATCTATCGTATGCCAAGTCAAAATTAAGAATGGTTGGCAGAAAGCGTGGTATAAAGCCCGGCTTTAAAAAAGCAATTGTGAGCCTAAGAGATGGTAGTAAAATAGACGTAACAAATTAAGTAACATGTCTAAGAAATATAAACCTACAACTCCTAGTAGAAGACAAATGCTGGGATATGATTTCTCAAATTTGTCTGGTGTTCCACCGTTGAAGTCTTTGGTGGCCGGTTTTCAGCGTGCCGTCGGAAGAAATAATCAGGGTCGGGTTACCTCGCGTCATCGCGGAGGTGGAGTGAAGAGATTGTATCGCGTAGTTGATTTTAAGCAGGATAAAATAAATATACCGGCAAAAGTTTTTTCCATTGAATACGACCCAAATCGTACGGTCAGGGTTGCCAGATTGCATTATGCTGATGGTGATAGGCGCTATATTATAGCTCCGGAGGGTCTTATGGTTGGCGGTAAGATTGTGGTTGCGGAAAAGACTTCTTTGGATCCTGGTAATAGGATGAAGTTAAAAAATATACCTCAAGGTACAATCATTCATAACATTGAAATGCATCCTAATAAGGGAGGACAGATGATCAGATCGGCAGGCACGGGAGCAACCGTATTGGCGCATGAGGGAGAGTATGTTCAGGTAGTGTTGCCTTCATCCGAGGTTCGCAGGTTTCATGGTGATGTCATGGCATCAATCGGGCAATTATCAAATTCTGAACATGGTTCGATAATACTTGGCAAAGCAGGCAGGGCAAGGTATCTTGGAAGACGACCGAAGGTGCGTGGTACGGCAATGAATCCGGTAGATCATCCGCACGGTGGTGGTGAGGGTAGGCAGCCGATTGGTATGCCTCATCCAAAGACGCCATGGGGTAAGCCGGCACTGGGGGTAAAGACTAGAAATAAAAAGAAGAAGTCGTGGAAGTTTATTGTTAATAGGAGAAAGAAGTAGCGCGAGGCCTTACCAATTTTTCTTTGTTTGCTCCGGCTCGTCCAGAAAAGAAAAATTGGCAAGGTCTCGTTAGCCTTAATTTAATAAAATGTCAAGATCAATAAAAAAAGGAGTATATGTAGATGAGAAAC
>JBBUDS010000017.1:0-13573 GCA_038057175.1 Patescibacteria group bacterium | reverse complement strand
ATTTAACCACTGCCATTAGCTTCACGTCGGACTTAAGTAAACCGCGCACAATTTTGGCGTTGTTGCACAACGCCTTTTTGGAAACCTCCACCCAGGTTTTGTAGCCCCCTTTGGCTATTGACATAAAAAAGTTATAGTGATACTATTAAAGTAAGCTTCTAGCCTGCATTAAAAATTAGGAGATTAGAATGCAAAAAAGAGTCAGTAAAGCTGTTAAAAATAACTATTATCGGCCTGGCCAAGGAGAGGGAAGGTGTGGAGTGTGTAACGCCAGAGTGTATGTGTGGGATGACCAAGGAACTTGGAAGGCATATTCTCATGGAACCTCGCGAATTGGACTTCAACATAGTCCAAGTGACAACTCGTGTAAAGGTTCCAACAAAACAGTTAGCGAACATTGGACAGAATTTAGGTCATTATAGTATTGAAAATCCATAGTTATTATTAACTATTCATCACCTAGCGCAAGCTAGGTTTTTTTATTTTCAGCCATCGCTCGCAATAAAAAATTGGTTTCTTAAAAATTTAATGACAAGTGGGCTTTCTGATTTTCCTTGGTCAAGGCGTAGGCCATAGAGGTTTGCGGGGATTCTGAAATTGTGTGATTGCATGGTCGGCGAGCAGTATAATAATAAAACACTGTGAGCCGAATCCACAATTTCAAAATAGTGGAGCGAGTCGGGCTTCGACTGAGCTCAGCCGAATGTCCTGGACGAGCGGAACGTCCCCGCAGGCCTCTATGGCGGAGCTCCAAGGAAAATCAGAAAGCGAGTAATAATTTTTAGGGCTATCACCGAATTTCTTTAACACCCATCCATTTCCTCAAGACCTTAGGCACGACAATCGTGCCTTTTTTAGTCTGATAATTCTCCATTATGGCAATGATCGTACGACCGATTGCAATGGCTGTGGCATCATTCATATGCACAAACTCGGTTTTCCCACCGGCCCTTTTTACTTTTGTATTAAGTCTTCTAGCCTGATAATCTGTCATCAAGTCAGCAGTGTGAGTCTCTCTATATCTATTCTGCCCGGGCATCCAGCATTCTATATCGATCTGTCTTGCATCCGGCCCACCCATATCACCGGTGCAGATCTGTACGACCCTATACGGTACGCCAAGCGCCTGCATCAGATATTCCTGTATGGCCACAAAAAGGTTTTGTTCTTGTACGGAATCTTCGGGCAAACAGAAAGATTCCATTTCCAGTTTATCAAATTGATGCACACGCAAAATCCCTTTGGTATCCTTACCATACGTACCCGCCTCACGTCTAAATGCAGTAGAATACCCGATATATCTAATCGGCAGTCTTTTTTCTTCCAGTGTTTCATTCATATGCAATGGCCCGAGAGTATGTTCGGCGCTACCAATCAAATATAGGTCATCGCTTGGTATATGATACCTCTCCTCTCTCGGCTCTAAGCGGGCCATCTTCTGCATAACCTCGGGTTTAATAAAAACCGGCGGTATGACGGGAATAAACACGGTCGGCTGAACAGTTAAACCCGCTTTTTTGATGATTTTCTTAAGAGCAGATTCGTCGGTAAAAACAGAAAGCGCAAATTGTATCAGAGCAAATTGCATAATACCCAACGCACCCTTAAGATAGGCAAATCTGGCTCCGCTAATTTTACCGGCAGTTACCGTATCAATCACGCCTAATTCTTCACCCAACTCCCAATGCTCTTTGGGTTTAAAATCTCCGCCAGAGGCGGATCCGCCTTCGGCGGAAAAATTCCTTCTCTTACCCACTTCACGCAAAACCTTATTATCATTTTCATCTTTACCAATCGACGTATCTTCCGAGGGAATGTTTGGAACCCTGGACATTAACTCATCAAATTCGGCTTGAACATGACCAATTTCTTCTTCAAGTATTTTAATTTCTTCTTTTAATTTTTTGAGTTCTTCTATTTCTGTCGGTACCTTGGGGCCGCCCTTGGAACCTGCGTTCTGCTTGGCTCGCTTGGCTTCAAGCTCCTGTATCACGTGCCGACGCCTCTCATCCACAGCCAACAACTGGTCCAAATCTAACTTACCTCCCTTGTTACGGATGGCTTCTTTGACTACATCTGGATTTTCACGGACAAATTTAATATCTAACATGGGTTAAGCGAGCAATTTATGATTTTCGTCAACAGAATTTTTTAACGCTCCGCACGGAGGCTTCGCTAAAATTCTGGTTGAAGCCAAGCAGTTGGCTTCAACGCAGATGTCACCGTGCAAATAAATATCGATTTTCGAAAGATTTCGGTGATTAAGACACCTTTGTATTAATCTGGTCCTGATTTTCATTCATGAAAATCGAGGATCCTCGATTTTGTAAACAAAATCGGGAAAAGACTAGAAAATTGATATATTATTTGCCGGGGACACCTGCCTGCCGGCAGGCAGGGATGCTGTAAGAAAATCACAAATTATGAACGAGGTTTCATTAACGGGAAAAACACCGTTTCTCTCACCGGCTTATCCATTATAAACGCAAATAATCTCTCGGAATAAGCAAACCCCGCCGTAGGCGGCATGCCGTATTCAAGCGCCTCCACAAAATCTTCGTCCATTCTTTGAGCTTCTTTATCTCCAGCCTTGCCCAACTTAGCTTGCTCCTCAAAACGCTCTCGCTGATCAATTGGATCATTAAGTTCCGAGAAGCCCTTACCCAGCTCTGAACCACAAGCAACCACCTGAAAACGTTCAACTCGATTGATATCCTGCGACCACCTTTTTGCTAATGGTTCTATATCAACCGGAGGTAAAACCAAAAACCCCGGCTCCCATAAATTAGGTCTGACTTTCTTTTTGAATATCACATCGATTAACCTCCCCCTACCAAAATGCTTATCAATGTCTATTTTATTTTCATCGGCATACTTTTTTAAATCATCTTCTCCCACATCATTCAATTTAATACCAGTGTATTTTTCAAAAACTTCATAATAGTCATAACGAATCCAAGCACTTCCCCAATCAATACTTTTATCTTGATAATTATGCGTCAACGTACCCAGAGTTTTTTTAATCACATGCTTAATAAGCTTCTCAACAATTTTCATTAAACCTTCGTAATCAATATATGCCCAGTACATCTCTACCTGCGTATAATCCTGCAAATGCTCACGATCAATACCCTCATTTCTAAATATTCTCCCAATTTCAAAAACCTTCTCAAAGCCACCGACATTTAAACGTTTCAAATTAAGTTCTGGGGCAATACGCAGATAAAGATCGATATCTAAAGCATTCATGTGTGTTCTAAACGGTTCGGCATCGGCACCTCCCGGAATACGTTCGAGAATTGGCGTCTCCACTTCGATCCCTCCTTCGTCCAACAAAAACCCTCTGGTCGCCTGCCAAAAAATAGATTTTTTTATAAAAAGCTCCTTGACATCAGAAGACATTATTAAATCCAGATATCGTCTGCGAAGTTTTTCTTCTGCATCTTCCAACCCATGCCACTTTTCCGGTAATGGCAGGAGCGACTTGGAAAGCATTCTGTGGCTTTTAACCTCTAGCGTTTTTTCTTCTCTTTTTGTTTTGAAAAGTGTCCCGCTAGCTTCTATGAAATCCCCGACATCGACAGTTTGAGAAAATAGATTAAAACCCTCTTCGCCGATATCATCTTTTTTAAAAAGTAGCTGGATCTTACCCGCCACTCCGTTGAAGCGAGCCTCGCCTTCTGAGTGTGAGCCGTCTACGATATCCACGAATGCTAAGCCGCCCTGCTCGCGCTTAGCCATAACTCGTCCAGCAAGAACCATCTTCTCTTTTTTTTCTACAAACTCATCAAAATTTTCAATCGCTTGAGATATACTATGAGTACGCAAAGATTGCGCTGGATATGGATCGATACCAGCTTTTTGTAATTTCTCTAATTTTTCTAACCGCGCCCTGCGTATATCATCTAGTCCCATATAAAAAGTATACCAAATCCCCATTAAAAAACCACTCGCTGTAAGTGGAATTATTAAATACTGAATTATTATCTTCTTCTGGAAGGATTACTTTTTAAAAATACTGCCCCTGCGTCAGAAACAGGTATCGGATTAAAAGTCTTGCCGCCTCTTTGTTGGCTTACCAATTCCTTCATTATGCGTAGCGATAAACCACGCTCCTTCCTTACAAATGTCAAGCATTTATTTTCACTATCATAATCTACAACAAGCAAATCACCGCCCAGAACCTGCTGTGTGGCAATTAAATTTGACAACGGCCGAACCAATATTAGTTCGATGGAACGCTTAATGTGACGTGCGCCATGCTTAATATCTACCCCGCCCTCCATCAGAAATTGCTTGGCGGCTTCATTAACAGTAAAAATAAAACTGGAAGTACCACCACATCCAAATATTCTATTTTGGATAAACATTAATTCGATATCAAGTATCTCACGCAACTCCGCCTCCCCCAATGGATTAAATACCGTCATCTTATCTAAGCGGTTAATAAATTCGGGTGTAAACCTACGACGCGCTGCCGCAATCCCCGCGCTAATAATTTTCTTATTAATCTCTCCGATCGGCAACGGAACATGAAACCCCATCTTTGGATTTAAAACAGCGCCCATTTCCTTGGCTCCAAGATTACTGGTCATAAAAATCATAGCCTTGGAAAAATCAACTCTCCTATTATCACCCAAAGTAAGAGTAGCTTTATCCATTATACCTAAAAGCAACTCCCACAAAGCATCATTGGCCTTCTCAATTTCGTCAAACAGAACTAAACTAATTTTAACACTATCAGAATGATATTGGTTGAGAACCTCTTGGCTCAATAACGGTTGCGTCTCCCGATGGCCAAGATATCCGGGGGGAGATCCAACTAGCTTAGCAATCTCATGACTGTGCTGGAATTCAGCGCAATCCACCTTGATAACAGACTTCGCACTGCCTACCAAGGCCTCAGCAGCCACTTCGACTATCCGCGTCTTTCCTGACCCAGTTGGTCCCAAAAAAAGAAAATTCGCAATCGGTTTACCAGGCTGACTCATACCAGACAAATATAACTGATAAATACTAACTATATCAGTGATCGCTTCTGGTTGACCTATAATATTACTGCGCAAATGCGCCTCTAGATTCCCCGCCTCCACTCCTATTTTACTGGGGTCTAGATATTTTTGTTCTTTTTGGACGACAGAGAAACTCATTACGCCTCCAGATAGTATAGTGTTTTTAATGATCCATACTAAACCCTACAACAAAAAAACGGTAAGTCAAAAACATTAGTCCATGTGCAAAATAGAAGGGCGTGTTTACTAATAAATCACTCCGGATTGGGTCGTCCGGAAACGGCTAAATTTTTACCATTATATCGCGGGTCGTCAGTAACCTCCTTAATTACTAACGATCTTAGCCATTCTGGCAAATCACGATCGGTAGAAAATGCATTGGCTGCACCGATATCGTCAAATTCTAATTCGGCAAGCACTAATCCTTTTATATTGGGCGGCTCAACAAACAGGCTTATCTCCCACTTAAGTCCATTAGTTGCCGTAGTCATATCAACTACCTCGAAATGCTCTTTGGTCAAATACGGTTTCCTTTGTACCATATAGTAGCGGAATAATTTTCCACCACATGGAATTTTGGGAGTCTCATTTCGAGTCATACCGGAACCAACCTTAGCAACAACCCCGTAATCAACTTCTCTATCGCTCTTAGTTCTTTCTCTAATCCTGAGCTCTAACATGGGATCGCGTACCACATAAATCGTAGTACGCGTGCTCAACATAGACCTACTTAAAATTTCGCTCAAAGGTAAGCCACGCAATAGCCAACGCCGCTCAATTTCAAGGTGTTTTTCAAACATCTTTATCCCTAATTATTAAATAAACCTATCGCAAAATAGCAACTAACCAAAGCTGAGTCAATAGTAAAGTAGGGGCTATATCTTGAGATCAGACTATCTCCAAAATTTTATAGGTAACCACGCCACCAGGAGTTTTAACTTCAAATGCTTCATTCTTTTTTTTGCCCAAAAAAGAAGTACCCAGAGGAGACTCATTAGAAATAAAACCTTGGGAAGGATTGGATTCAGCTGCGCCAACTATGGTAAATTTCTGTTCACCATGTCGCTCCGATTTTACTTTTACGGTTGAACCGACAACGACAGATTCCAATTTTTGATGTGGTCCGATAACGACACCATTTTTGATTAATTCTTCCAATTCGATAATTCTTCCCTCATTAAGACCCTGCATTTCTTTGGCCTCACCATATTCGGCATTTTCAGAAAGATCGCCTAATTCTTTAGCAGCCGAAATTTTACGAGCAATCTCTGTCCTAACTTCACCTCTTCGTTCCGCAAGTTCTTTTTTTAATTTTTCCAATCCTTCAAGACTAAAATATTGTGTAGACATTTATTTTATATTCATGATCGTTTCCAAGCTCCAAAAACAAGGCAAGACCATAAAAATTAGCAAATATGGATTATATCATAAATAAAAAAGGGCTAGTGGCCACTTGTGGATAACAGAGGATATTCCTAAGCCCAACCTAGAAACAACCTCCTATTTTTTGTATTCCTTAAAGTACCACAAAAGAAAATCGTTTGCAACTTTTATGGCCAAACCCTGACTTTGATTTATATTTTCCACAAGTACTGTCATGACAATTTCGGGATCTTCATACGGCCCAAACACTGTAAATAAAGAATTGAGGCCCCTTCCGGTAACCTGCGCCGTCCCAGTTTTAGCAGCTAAGGGAACCGGCACATCCTGTAAAAGCGTGGCTGTACCGGATAAAATGGTTTGGCGCATTCCTTGTTTTACTACATCAAAAGTATCTTTATCAAACGGCAGTTGACCCAAAATATCTATTGAAAATTGTTTTAATACCACTCCATTCTTATCTTTAACGTCCTTCACAATATATGGTTTCATTAAACTACCGCCATTAGCCAATGCTCCTACATACGTATTTAACCAAATTGGCGTAACCCCAAGATCTCCCTGTCCTATTGAAATATTATATGTATCTCCAACATACCACGACTCACCCTTGGTTTTTTCTTTCCATTCTTTTGAAGGAACGAATCCGTTTACTTCTCCCGGCAAATCAATTCCTGTAAGCTTGTCAGCACCAGCCCCTTTAAAATACGCTGAAATCTTATCAATGCCTAAACCTTTTTTAATGTTGCCGTAGCCGCCACCCAAAGAATAAAAATAAACATCTACTGAATCAGCAATAGCCTTTTTTATATCAGTCCATCCATGAACCTTCCAATCACGAAAAGTATAGAAAACGCTTGAATCAACTTCACTCCTTACCTCAATCGCCCCATCAGCAAAAACAATTGTTGATGGCGTAACTATGCCTTCCTTAAGTCCCGCAAGCGCTAAAAGCGGCTTAATGGTTGAACCGGGACTATATCGACCGGACACCACTCGATTTAAAAGAGCTCTACCAGAATCATTTAATATTCCGTCTATTTTCTTAGCATTTTCCGAATCTGAAGAATTTTCCAAAATATTAGCATCAAAAGATGGCATGCTGGATAAAGCTAGCACCGCTCCTGTCTTAGGATTTTGTATTACTGCCGCTCCACGGCGCACGCCCGCCGAAGCAAAAACTGCCTGTAGGGATTGATGCAATTTTTTCTGCATCAAAAAATCAACATTTAAAAATAGGTCGGCGCCTGGCTGAGACTCCGCCTCTTCAGTATATTTCAAAAAATCAAACACCCGATGCTGACCACGAAGATCTTTTTCATAAAACGATTCCAAACCCAAGCGTCCAGTTCTGTCATTTATAAAATAGTACGGATCACTCTCCAGATCATCGTTAGAAACTTGGGTTGTATAACCCAATAAATGAGCGGTGGCAAGACCGGATGGATAATATCTTTGAGCGTTAGCGACAACATACACTCCGTCGATGGAAGCATTTTCTATCTTTATTAAATCTTCTTTGCTTATATCTTTTTTTAATACGAAAGACGAAGAGTCCGAATTTTCTCTAAAAATCTTGGCTAATTCCTCACGATTTGAAATATTTAACTCAACTAATTCTTCTATAATTTTATCTAAATCAATTTGAGACGCCGGAAGATATCTATGAACTGCGATTAAATCAAAAACTGGAACATTTTCAACCATTGGTAAACCATTCGTATCATAAATAATGCCGCGCAATGGCGTAAGTTGATAATTAGATAAACTACCCCTATCGGCTGACAAAACATACATCTTTCCGTCAATAATCTGCAATTGGAATGCTTTGATGATTAAAAAAAGGATAGTTACCAGAAAAAATATATAAAAAGCGGAAAAAACCCTCTGACCGATCGGCGTTTCAACCGTAGAGTGTGCGCTAAGAACATCTGCCAGAGTTTCCTCCGGTTTTAATTCATCAGTTTCTAGCCTAGTTATTTTATATTTATCTAGATTCATCGCTGCTGTTCTAATTTTAAAATAATTTAATGTTCTTTAAATCATCACTTCTTATTTAATTATTTTTAACTAATCTACTAAAGGCAATAATAAACACCAGCAACATAATTATGGTCTCGATTAATATTGTTAGAAATTGATTAATTATTAACCTAGAATTCAATGCAATTGATAATATTGCAAAATAAATGAAAATGAAAATAAGACTGAAAATTAATAACGAAACCACTGATTGACGATTAATATTTAAACGATTTTTTAAAAAGTGTATGATTAGGCTCACGGCAAAAGTTGCAATCGTTAAAAGTCCGAATGTAAAACCGGAAAAGAAATCAAAAAATAGTGTTGCGCCCACCACATAACTCAACTCATCTGTATCATTTTTACTGGTCAGTAAAAATAAAATAATAAAAATCGGGAAAATAAAAATCGGCCAAGAAATCAACATCGACAAGATTCGTTCAATAACAAAAATTACGGTTAGTATTACTGCAAAAAATTGTAACCTAGACATACTCAAATTATTATCTGGTAATTACAACGAATAAATTAGACCCCAGCGACTGATCAAATAGAGGGCTGGCTGTAACCGCCTTAAAAAGAGCACCGGCTTGAGTTTCGATTTTTATAACTTTAGCGATAGGCATGGCCTCCGGCAGGCCATCTAATCCACTAGTAACGATCGTGCTGCCATCTTCAATTTTGTCGCCTGCAGTAACTAAACCCAAAGATAATTCATTGTGTAATTTACCGAAAACATTAACTAAAACATTGGAGTTCTGAATTCGTCCGCTAATCTTAGTCCTAGGATCGTCAAGTAATAAAACAGAGGAATAATTTTCGAAAACCTGATCAATTAATCCCACAACTATATTCCCGGTAGCAATAACCAAAAAAGACTTCCTAATGCCATCCTTCTGACCTTTATTGATTACGGCTGTAGCCGTAAGAGCGTCTCGTCGTATATTAAAAATTCGAGCCAATAGCAATTCCTCATTTATTTTTCTAGACACTCCCAGCTCATCACGCAAAAATTTATTTTCACGTTTTAGATTCTCCAGTTGAGATAGCTCGCCCAATAAAATATTATTCTCTTCTCTTATTTGTAAATTTTCATCTACTAATCTCTGAGTTTTTAAAAACCTGCTACTAAAATTAGCTACGCCGGGTAATTTTTTACTTATAAAAACAGCTGGATTAAATATAATCTTGTAAAATGTATTTCGAAAAAAATTACCTAACAAAAAATTGTTAAGAATTATAATTCCACCGACAACTCCGACAATAATTAAATATTTTTTATAAAAATTCCGGACCACTAAGTTGAGTAGAATTTGTGTGTTTGGTCAAGCTCGAGGCAAAACCGAGCATTAAAGCGAGACGTAGTAAAACTACGTTGAGCGAGAAGCTCAGGTTTTAACGAAAAGATCGGACAAACACACGAATTCTAAATATAGGCTTCTTTAGCTGTCCATACCAGGACCGATTTTAATGAATCCAAATGTTCCAAAACCATGCCACAACCCCTAACCACCGCCGTCATCGGATCGTCAACAACCTTAACCGGCAATTTTGTCTCATGGCTTATCAATTCACTAAAACCGCGAAGTAATCCGCCGCCACCAGCCAAAAAAATACTTCGATTCAAAAGATCTGCAATAAGTTCTGGCGGAGTTTCTTCTATAGTACTCTTAACTGCTAGGATAATGCTATGCACCGAACGATGCATAGCCTTTCGTATTTCTTCAGAAGTTATGGTTAATTCTTTTGGTAAACCAGTTAATAAATCGCGACCACGAACCTGTACTTTTAATTCTTCTTCAAGCGGGTAAGCTGACCCCACGGCAAGCTTTATATTCTCGGCAGTAGAATCACCTATAAGCACATTGTGCTCATCCCGCATAAATTGCGAAATGTCACTGGTCAACTTATCGCCGGCAACCCTCAGAGATCTGGAAGCCACAACCCCGCCCATAGAAATGACGGCCACATCAGTTGTCCCGCCTCCCATATCAATAATTAAATTTGCCGCGGCATCTTGCACCGGCAAACGAGCACCAATCGCTGCCGCCATCGGTTCTTCAATTAAAAAAACTTCGCGCGCGCCAGCATTATGTGCGGCATCCTCTACGGCACGCTTTTCTACTTCAGTCACTCCAGCCGGTATACCAATAACTACTCTCGGCCTAGGAATTAAAGAAAAAGATTTTTCCTGAGCTTTATCAATGAAATATTTAAGCATTTGCTCCGTAACCTCAAAATCAGAAACAACACCGGCTACAAGGGGCTTAGACACAACAATATAACCCGGCGTTCGTCCAACCATTTTACGAGCCTCTTGACCGATCGCTAAAATCTGACCAGTCTTCTGGTTTATGGCCACAATAGATGGTTCATCGATAATTATTCCCTTACCACGAACGTAAACAAGAGTATTAGCGGTACCCAAATCAATACCAATATCTTTAGACCAAAAATTGAATAATTTATCCAACATGATGGAATTAACATAGCAAAAAGAACAAAGACTCGCTAGCCCTAATTTCACTTACTACTCACTTACAATGGTTAACTCGTCTGAATCTTTCATAAACTGCCCGATTTTCTAATAAAAAAAACCCCGCGGATTTCTCCGGAGGTGTTGGGTGGTGGGGGCGACCGTCGCCCCCACCGAGTTCAATTAACGGTCACAGGCTCCAGGGCCTGCCCGTTCGGAAGAGCACGTATTCTCCTCCGGGTTGTCCAAGGCGGCCAGGCCTCGGAACGTTGGGGTGGAACAACTTTGGAAGGTTGTTGTTGTCTCTAGCCAGACAACGACGACCTTCCTTACCGCGCTGGATACCGCGGCCTTAACGCGGCCCAGCCAGCTCCTCAAGAGCTGTATCATCCTTCACCTCCCATTTGAAATTGAGAAAACGCGCGGGACTTTACCCACCCAGCCCCGCAGATTAATCGACAAAAAATTTATCAACTAATCTACAGGGCTGAAAAACCGAGTTGGGCGGAAGCGCACTAACCGCCCAACCTACATTCTTCCCACACAGGTGCGTCTGCTGGGGCTCGGACGAGCGAAATGGTATTCCGCTATTTGTCCAGCAAACAGTCCCGAAAATATGAAAGGTGCTGTTTTGTTGAGCTGGCTTTAAAACCAACTCTTATTTCGGGACTTTTTGCTAGATAGAAACACTAACTAAATGTTTCTGTTTGGATTTTAAAAGGTGGTGGGCATTTGGGATAAACCCAAACCCCACCGCGATCCTCTTCACTTTCAGCCAAGACAGAGTGAGGACGTAGTCCCCGCCTAGGCCAATCTGGGTTAAGCTTGGCGCTACCAAGCTCTAACCAGCAAAATATCAACAACAATCTAAGTTATAAATATTTTGCTGGAGCCAAGAAATAATCTTGGCGACTTTTTGTCGAGGCTTGCCGAGGGTGGAAGCGCCGGGTGGGTTGATTCTGAGCAAGTCGAGGAATCAACGGGTTACAAAAGGTAACCCCGGATTACGCCCGGCAACAACTTTTTGTCGAGGCTTGCCGAGGGTGGAAGCGCCGGGTGGAATCGAACCACCGATTAAAGGTCTTGCGGGACCTCCGCCTTACCACTTGGCTACGGCACCCCATTTTTTAAAAAAATCGGTACCGGGCGATCGTAACAGTTCGCTACGACCACCCGGCAGTCCCCCTTTTACCACGTGTGGGAACGAAACACGCACTGGTTTATGCCACTCAAGTCCATCCAAGGGTTGCCCCCAAAATGATCTTTTTGCGAGTCGACGACCAGCAAAATGCCAAAAAATCAGTATTTTCAAGCATTTTGCAAGTTTCGAATTTATCAATAAATTATATCTGAACTTATGTTTTAATTATAACAAATTCGATGGCAGTTCGTCAAGGGTCACTAACTTCACCTCCTTTTCGTTCCTTCTTTTTACCTCAACGCCATTTTGTTGTAAAGTCTTAGCGCTGACAACAAGGCGAATAGAGCAACCGATCAAATCAGCATCGGCAAACTTCTCGCCGGCAGTTTTGTCGCTCCGGTCATCATATAATACGTCAACGCCATTGTGCACAAGCTTCTCATATAATTCATGCGCCGCTATTTCAGCTCCGGTTAACGCAATCAAATGCGCGCGGAACGGCGCAACCGCCTCCGGCCAAATCGGACCATTCTCGTCATGATGAACCTCAACGAGCGTACCCATTAAACGACTAAGGCCAATGCCATATGCTCCGGTAATAACATACTTCTTATCTCCCAATTCATCTGTGTACTGAAGATTAATGGCTTTTGAATATTTATCACCGTAGGGAAAGATATTACCGACTTCAATTGATTTAAATTTTTCTATTTTACCCTTGCACTTGGGGCATTGATCACCATCTTCAAGTTTTGATATTTCTTTATTTTCAGAATATTCACATTTTGAGCACACAAAAATCGTATCCTCACCAACATCAGAAACTACCTGAAATTCATGAGTGTTATTAGCCGTAAAAACGCCACCAGCAGCCAACGTATAAATTGCCTTCAATCCGCAACGATGAAAAATCTTATGATATGCTCCCTTCGCCTCTTCATAATATCGCTGAAGATCCTCTTCCGAAGTATGGAAACTATAAAGATCCTTCATCATAAATTCTCTCCCACGCAAAAGCCCCGACTTAGCTCTAGGTTCATTACGAAACTTGGTTTGTATCTGATAAGAAGCAAATGGCAAATCCTTATACGAGCTAACATACCGAGACACAATAGCAGTTAATATATCTTCATGTGACCAGCCCAAAACAAAGTTCGCCGTCTTCTCTTCTTTGCCTCTGGCCTCAAACCCAACCTCTACATCCCAGCGCCCGGTGGCGTCCCAATATTTCTTTTCTACCAGTGCCGGCATAAACATTTCCTGACCACCAATTTTGTTCATTTCCTCTCTAATGATTGTCGCGATCTTTTGCATTACTCGCCAACCCAATGGTAGAAACGTATAAACACCCGCAGAATTCTTATAAACAAACCCGCCACGCTCCAAAAGCTGGGCATTGATGCTTGTTTCATCGGCTGGATTTTCTCTGGTTGTTTTAGTAAAAAGTTGGGATAGTTTCATATTATCCTCGAGGTTTCAAAGGAGGTTTTAAGGGTCCCCTACCGCGCATTGGGATTTCAACTTTTTGCGTGTTAAGTATTT
>JBBUDS010000016.1:28976-30283 GCA_038057175.1 Patescibacteria group bacterium | reverse complement strand
ATGTATTTAACCAAACTTTTCATAACGATAAAATTAGCATAATTTAGTTTTATCGGCAATGTTTATGAAAAATTTATGGTTCGACGGACTCACCATTTATTTTCTGCAACCGTACTCTCCTTCGACAAGCTCAGGATGCGTACGGGCAGAAAATAAAAAAGCCCCGATCAATGGGGCTTTGGGTGGACTAGCTTGAGAAATTATTTTCAAAATTATTTAAGACCGGTTCCTTATTAAAATCTGAAGGCAGCATTTCTTCGGCTATCAGATCATCAAGAACCTCTGAAATTAAATCGCGGGCACTTCTAAAGTGAGCGCTGTCCCAGATGGCTTTTTTTAACTTGGCTTCTTCTTGTCCGGGGTGCAAGATTATATTATTATTGAATTCTTCAACATCACTTCTTGAGCTCTTGCCGTTATAGATTATAAAATTTTTAACATGTTTTCCGCTTTCAGTAAGCGTTGTTAGGTATAGGCGGGCATCGTCGCCGTTATGATCTCTTAGATTAATTTTGCCTTTTTTTGGATTGTGGCGACCGGATCTGGAACAAGAGCCCGAAATAATTATATCCGGACGAGTCGTCATTAAGACTTTAGCCAGTTTAGTTAAAGATCTGTACAGCCAGCGTTCGTTATCATCTCCTCTGCGATCCATTTTGTTTTTAATTCTGGCAGTACCCTTAGGAAGGCTATTAAGAAAATTCATTTTGGCGGCAGTAAACCTTTTGTAGCTAAATATATCCTCGGTCTCTGATTTATTCGTGCCATTGCCTTTAGTAATATCTGGCGTGGGAATAGGTGCGGGAATAATAGATGATGCGTTGGGGACAGCTGTCTTATAAACCACGGCGGTCAGCTTATTCGTGACTGATCGCGTACATTCGATGCAACCAGTTTTTTCTAGATGCAATAGTATGGCGTGTGCTCGCTTGGAGCCCGCTGATTTTGGCCAGCGGAATCTTTCCAACATAACGTTGATGGCTAATTGTTCAACCGGCCACACGAGGCTTTCTTTAGAAGCTTTTTCCTCTAAGAACTTAACAGAAAGCGTTAGCTCTCTGTCGGTATAAGCTTGTTTTTGAGACATTGTAGGTATCCCCTAGTTGTTAAAAATACAAGATTAATATGATTTTAGTATGCTTATTGACATTTGTCAAGTTTTTTGATAAGATGATAGCAGAAAACAATTCCTCTACGGAGAGGGAAATTCAGATAAGGAGAGTTCTATGACAAGTCAAACGGGCACGCAGCTGGCCCAGAATAGTTGCGAAAAGGTTGTGGCGCGGACGCCGCGAAAGCGCGTCCGC
>JBBUDS010000016.1:0-28966 GCA_038057175.1 Patescibacteria group bacterium | reverse complement strand
GTCCGCGCCACAACCAAGCATGGGGCGGCAACGGCCGTCGAGGAGATGGCCGTTGCCAAGCCGGCACCGGCTAGTAGCAAGAGAAGCCGCAAGTATCACAAGATTATGATTGGCGGCGAGGTGGAGGTATCCGACGGATATTTGGAAAGATGGGAGGAGGTCGCGGGCGCAGATCGTTGGGGTAACACCCTGCGGTTTCGTCAGCGGCTTCGGGATGAGTTCGGCTTGCCCTTCTCAGTCTGGGTAGAAACTGAGACTGAGAGGCGCATGTCCGATAGTTCGGTCGTCGTCCGCTTCGCGACCGACGACTACCCCGTGCCGCCGACTTCCGTGTGGATCGGCCGCGACGGCCGGCCGCATTGCACCCTTCCCGGACCAGTTGGTCCGGCGACACCGAATCCGATCCGTTGGTTCAGGCCGGTGCCTAAAGGGCATCCGGATCGCGAGGTGTTCGTCGCCAAGCGCGACGAGTTTCGAGCCGGTCTTCGCCGACTCGAAGCCGTCGAACTGGCGGCTCTCGCCCCCGCGCCGGCTCCAGCACCGGCACCCCAGTGGTTCATCGTCGACCTCCCCGAGGTCGCGATGAAGAATCCCTACTGGGGAGTTTCCGGCCATGAGACCGAGGGCTATACCCCACCCGATGCCCGGGAATCCTTTCCCGAGGGCTGGTGTTGCAAACTCATTCAGCCCCAGCCGGCCACCTTCACTGCCACCGACTGGTGGACGGTGGAGAAGCGGCAGATGTCCGCGACCGGGCGAGCCCAGTTCGACCCGAATTGGGTGTACGTCCAGTTCCCGGTACACTATTGGGGAGTGGATGACCGGAATGGAAGCTGGTTCCGGATCACGGATCAGCAGGGCGGTGGGCGTAGCCGACGTCACGGCCGACCTGATGGCAAAAATTATCAGGTTGAGTGCGGGATGTGGATTCCGCGCTGGCTTCTTAAGCCGGTGACGGCCGAACAGGCCATGCCGGTCTACGAGAGGTTAGTGGCCGAGCAGGAGGAGCTTGACAGGGCTACCGCCATGTCTGCCGGTCGCTAGGAGGCGACCTCGCCCTCCCCAAAAAATAGATAGTTCCCACTGAAGTTCTTTCGCCCTAGGTATTGCACCAACCCGTGCTTGCCTAGGGCTTTTTGTTTAAAATTGACACAGCAGCTATTTATATGTTACGCTATATAGTAAAAGAACCTTAATAAACTAAGGTAAAATTAGGAGAAAATGAAATGAGGAGTCCATGTCCGTAATTAGGATCAAGGGGCTGGGAGGCTTTAATCAAATTGGCGCCTCTTCAGCAATGGTTCAAATCCCGCATCTGGGTAAGAATATTATGATTGATTCCGGCGTGGAGATGTCTAGCCGTCGGGACGGTACTGATACCATTCATTTTACAAAGCCACACGCGGAGCCAGATTTGGCCCTCGATGCAGTATTGATTACGCACGCTCATGCGGACCACGTTGGTAATTTGCCCAACACTGTCCACAAGTTTCCAAACACCAAAGTCATAATGAACGTTCCGACATTTCATATTGCGGGTCAGATGATTTTGAGCACTCTTCACTTAATGGAGAGTCATAAAATAAATGTGTCAAAAGAGTATCACCGAAATTTTATTTCTGGTGCAAAGAGAGGTCTATTAGATAATCAGAACAATCTAGTGCTTACTCCTGGCTGGGTAAATATTTTACTCGGAGTCGATGCCTATTTTGGACCAGCAGGTCATATTAGGGGCGCGGCTTACATTGTACTACGGATTGATATTGGTAATGGTAAATATAAATACGTCATGTTTACCGGGGACATTTCGGTTTACGATAGTCCTACCGTTAAAGGCATGAAACTACCGGAAGAATTCATCGATAAACTCGATGCAGTTTTTGTCGAGTCGACTTATGGAGATCGACAGCTTATTCCTCGTGATGAGGAGGCAGCTCGCATGGGTTATTGGGCTAAGCTCACGCTTGAGCGAGGCGGTAGTTGTCTGGCTCCGGCGTTCGGTATCGGAAGATGCCAGGATGCCTACATCGACCAGTTGAACTATGGGGGCATTGATCCATTACTACTTGATGGCCTTGGCCGGAGAGTGATGGATATTTTTGCTGACCCTGAGAAGGGATATTGGTCTGATTTGGATCATAGCGCTGGGATCGATCTTAGGAATGATCCTCGAATCCAATATGTCGGTAATCGAGTCGATCGCGAAGATTTGATTTATAACTCCGGTCCGTTCAGTGTAGTTACCACGGCCGGTATGATGATGCGCGGTAGTTGCGCCTGGCAGTATGCTACTGCTAATAATTTTTTGGAGAATCCGGCAAATACTCTTTTGCAGACCGGGTTCCAAGCGGAGAATACCGATGGCCGGTCGCTTGAAGATGCGGCGGAGAATGGTCGTAAGATCCGTCTAGGCGGACCTGAGATGGTAATTTATGCTGACGTGCCTAAGCGTTTGCAGATGTCGGCGCATGCCGACGGTGAGCAGATTGTTGGCCTGATCGCGCCACTAAGGCCGCGGCAAGTGTATGTCGTTCACGGTCATGATAATGGTCGGCGCGGGTTGGAATACAACTTGCGCAGAGCTGGTTATAATGGGGCAATTCATTTGCCCATGAATGGCGACGAGATTGAGATTTGAGAGCCAAAATAAGGCTAAACCTAATGCCAAGCGGTGCTCTGACAGCACTGCTTGACATTAGGGTATTTTTTTGCTATAATTATTGCATAATATTAGAAAAGGAGCGGACTTTGAAAATAGTAAGTATTTATATGGTGACGGGGCGGGAGAGGTGTGTGTCTTGAATACCAAGGCATATAGCTCTCTCGTTCCGCACCATACCGGGAACCGGTGTGCGGTCTATCGAGGTCTCGGCTTGGCAGTTCTTTGAATGAGCCAAGTTGGGAGTCAGTCAGCCCCAATGGAGGGGCACAAAGTGTATAATCGAAACAATCAGCGTTTTTCGCGGGGTCAGCGGACCCTGCCGACAAAGTTTCCGGCGCCGCTTTCTTTGCGGCACCCGGAGGGTGACGTGGATTTTCTGGCGGCCGACATGGCCGCCCATCAGGGGTTCTTCGCGAACTTGAAGAATCCCCAGAACGGGGCGTTCAAGTTCGACCGCGGGACTTTAGTCGCCGCGGTTCGCGAGGCGAAGGACCGGGTTCTCACGGCCGAGGCGCTCTCGAAGTGTCTCGTGACGAGTGCGGAATGGCGTGAGCCGTTCGTGCCCACACCCGAGGGCGGAATTCGCACGTGCGGGTTCTGCGAGACGGAATTCCAGCCCATGCTGGGACCCACGTTTCAGCGCGGCGATGTCACGATGCACGGCGGAGCCGTGCTCGTGATGAAACGTGTCATCCTCGAGAAAACGCTCGCCGAAAAGCTCGGCGAATCCCGCAAGGAGCTCGCCGCTGACGTAGTGAAGTCGGCACTCTCCTTTACCGCCGAGGTGATGGGCGGAGAGGCAGAGACGCCCGACATGGCGTTGGCCATCTTGGCATGTGATTCGTGCAGGGAGATGGTGCGCGGAAGCGTGGCCGGAGAGCGGTCTTCGACCGTTTGCATCGCCGACGCCAAGTCGGCTCTGCAGCTTGCCGATGAGCGGATCGGCACCGCTGACAAGCGATTCGCGCTTCAGGACGCATTCGGTGGCCAGCGCGAGGACAACCGGCACCCCCGCCGGAATTCCGGTGGAGGAGTGCATGCGGAAGGCACCCACAATGGTGGCCCCCGCTTCAACAACAACCGCCGGCCCAACGGTGGCGCGCGCGAAGATAATCGGACGGATTGGAAGGGGACGAGCTTGCTCGTCTTCCCCGATCAGGCCGCCGCGCTCGACGCGGCCGGCTACACGACGCTGGAGCAGGTTCTGGAGGCCGCTAACAGTGGCGACTTGCAGAAGGCCACCAATGGCGTAATCAACGCCAGCGGGGCCGCATATCTGGTTCGCGCGATCAGCGCGATCCAGCACAAGGCGATACCGCAGTCGCGGGAAACCGCGGGTCAGGCGGACGCGCTCGTTGCCCCCGGCGTCGAGGCGCCGGTGCCGTCGTCCAAGCAGAAGAAGTCTACCGGTCGGCGCACGCTGACCGCTGCGGCCCCTCAAGGCCGCCGCGGACAGAACAGCCGCCGCTCCGGCGGCTCGATGCAGGACGCGCTCAGCGATTAGTCGTCGAGCAGCCCCGTATGAGACGCAGTCACACTGCGAGCCCTCGCGATCTCATACGGGGCAAGCCCCTAGCCAGGTAGGGGGGAGACATCAACAGATGCCCCCACCTGGCGGGGGCATTTTTTTATTTTTCGTCCATGATTCATTCTTCTAAAAAATGAATTATGGTTAACGAAAAATAATCCCGCTTCAATTTTGCCGGATTAGATATAGAAAATACAAAAGTAGCGCATAGGGTATTTTAATGTGTGCAAAGTGCGTGGGCCGAATAGGCCCATTCTTATTTTGGGTGAAGCACTTTGCCTGTGATTTAGTCGCAAAATTGAAGTCGGGATATTTTGTCAGGAAAATTTGACAGACAACACTTTCTTATGGTATACTGCTAAACAAGTAGGCATCTTGTTCCCAGAGGAACTGTGAGTGCCTCGAACCTTGAAAATAGGAGAAAAAAGGATGCAAAGTCCTTTGCTCAATCTGCCCATTTTACCAAAGGGCGCAGTTATCAATGATGATGGAATAATTAATTTTAAGAAAAATAATTCTGATCGTCATCGCTTCAAACAAGAACGGAGGCGGAAAATTCGTCATCAGACAGCGTGGCACGAAAGTAAGCACCACGGACTATTGATTGGGTCTGGAGATGAAAAAACGCTTGATCTTGGTATGGTTAATTTTTTTTCAGTTGAAATAGCTGATCCGGCGGGTGTTTTGGAGCGTCTCGCACGCGAAGAAATGTTCTTCGCCAACGCGCGAACCCCAAAAGAGCTGGAGGATTTTGCTCCAGAGACTGTTGTTGGCATCGGCCAATATAAGTACGGCCGAAGTGTCGGGTACGTCCTTGTATATAATGAGGAGAAAAAGGGATTAGGATTCCCTGGTGGCCGAGTAAGACTTGGCCAATCTCCGGAAGCTCGCCTCATCATTGAAGTCGATGAGGAGACAGCCCTTCGGTGCATTGTACTCGGCACCCCGGTATCTCAGTTGAAACTGGGAGAAGATGAGCACGTATTTCTTGCCTATGCGGTGGAATACACAGGAGGTATCCCGCAGGCGCGTCCGACTAAGGAAGAGCCGATCGTTGCGATTATCTTTGTTGATGAAGCTACGCTTTTGAAGGCGTGTCAGACTGATTCATTGATTGAGGTCGGTGACATTGGCGCGTTGCCCGTATTACGCAGTCACCGGCGTGTATTCCTGGACTATATTACCGTACGTGACGGCTCGAATAAGGAGGTTGCCAATGTATAATTACTCCGAGCGCTTAAAAGAGATGCAAGGTTTGGGCGTCATTGGGATCGGCGTGTCTGTCGTCTCGAACGAAAGACCGCGTCCCGGTCAGAAGATGGCCGACGCCAAAGAGTTAAATATACAAAATGAGCGGGGCTTCCTTGGAGCCTTCGATTCCAAAAAGAAAATGACGTTTGCGATTTCTGTTGGCGTTGAGCGGCGTGACGATCTGTGGGTCGTTTGGACGGAGGGTCGTAATCGCGAGATTAAGACTCTGGCCGATCAGGCGTCTGGTGCCAAAACGGCTATTCATAGTAAACGTGTGCCAACGGACAGCACCCTAACTGGCGAGTTCGTTACCAAGAGTAACGATCGTCAAGGCAATGGTGTCTGGGTGATCAGCACCAAAGACGGACAGCTCCAGATGTGGGAAGTTGCTATTGTTACCGTTCTCAACGGTGGCATGGCTAACCAGCATCTCTCGGTACAGAAGGTCTATGTGGCGGAGATGTACCTTGAAACATCACGGATCTATATATTTGATGACGAGTTTTCAGGATACGCAGACTGGAAAAGTTTGCAGGAATTCTTGGCCATGACTGTTAATTATGATCTTTTGGTGCACATATCCACGCGTACCAAAGAAGAGGTCGAGCCGGCCAAACTGGCCGATGACCAAGCCGAAATAATCTGGTTTAATCAGGCCAAAGGCTTCGGATTTGCTCGTGCCAATGGTTATGATAAGAATCCGATCCTGCATCGCAATGAGTGCAAAGAACAGTTTCCGGCATTTGAGCCGGGGCAAGTGATCCGCTATAAGCGGATCGAGGGCACCCATAATGGTGGTGCTAAATTCGTTGGCGTTCGAGAGTAATCTCCGCCAAGTTTAATTATCGCCCCCTAGGCGCGCGCAGAATAGCGCGCCTAGGGGGATTTTCATTTATTTAAAATCACCCCGACGTACGTCGGGGTGATTTTAAATAAGAGTTCGTATTTCTTTTTTTGATTTTTTTCTGTCGTACGATTTTTTGTTTTTATGTACTTTGTTTGGAGGTAATTTAATCGGACCCAATGATAAGGATTTTATTTTGGTCTTTACAAGTTTATTCACTGGTTCCCAATGTTAGCATTATTTTTCTTTCTTGAGGCTCAATAGATACGATAGCAACATTTATTTTGTCGCCAAGTTTAAGGTCAGCGAGTGATTTATTTTCGCCTAGTTCAGAATTAGGCAAGAAACCATTAAACTCATCATCTAATTTTATAATTATTCCGTGGGTAGATATTTTGATAATTTCTCCCTCGAGAGCTTGACCTACCTGGTATTTTTCTTCAACTTTTTGCCAAGGGTTTGGTTTAAGCGCTTTTAATGAGAGCGATACCTTGCCGTCATCTATTCCGATTATTTTGGCCTGCACAGTTTCTCCTATTTTTAAGAAATTTCTTGGATTTTCTACAAGCTTCCAGTCTATTTCTGAAATGTGTATCATTCCTTCGATACCGCGACTAACGACGGGGGCTTGAATTTCGGAGGTTGCGGGGTCAACTTCCGTTTTAGGCCCCGCGCCTTCTTCTTGTGTCTCCGCAGCTTCAATTAAAGTAAATGCGCCAAAGTCAGTAACGTCAGTTATTACTGCGTCAACAACGTCACCAATCTTATATTTGCTCAGCTTCTCTTTTAGTTGAGAATTGCTAACGGCTCTTTCGGATACGATTAATCTGTTCTCATCTTCAAAAAAATCCAATATTTTTATTTGAATATCTTGGTTGCGCATTTTTTGTAAAGCTTGAACGATTTTGGTCGTGTCGCCACCTTCGACTTTTGGATAATGTTCCGGGGACAGTTGTGAAAGTGGCAGGAAGCCCTGGATACCGTTGATCTCTACGATTAACCCGCCTTTATTAATGTTTATGACCTTTGTGGTTATAATTTCCCCGTCGTCACGTCTTTTTTTAATGTCTTCCCATGCCGTTGTCATTTGAGCGCGTTTGAGTGATAACTCGCGATAACCGTCCGTATTTTCTATGTCCAGTAAAATTGTGGAGACATTTTGCCCGGCCTTTAGGGTCTTTTGCATGTCTGGGCGATCGTAAAATTCACCCGGATATACAATGCCTGTTCCAAAAGAACCCAAGTCTATCATGACCGCGTTTTTGCTGACGCTTATGACTTCGCCGGTCATAACCTGTCCGATTTTGGGCAAATCAAAACCCGATCGAGCCAGTAAGTCCTTCATTGAAAATCCACTTTCACCGATTTGAACGCCGATTTCCATAATTGAAGTAGCCTAACATTTCAAGATTAAATTGGCAATACATTTGACACTAAGCGGAAACAATGCTATTCTCTACATAGCTATTTTGATAATTCTAAAGGAGCAATAAGTGCCAAAAACGAAGACCGGAACCTGTCAGCCTAATGATTTTTATCTAAGAATGAAGCGTTTCATTGGGGCGTTAAATGGCCAAGAGTTTACTGTGGCGGAACTATACTCGGCCACTAAAGTGCCTTACACTCTTGCCAATGCATTTTTGAGTATATCTTTCAGGCGCGGAGAGTTCATTCGTACAAAGCGCAGTGGAATCAGACAAAGATGCTATCACTATAGGGTAAGCGAGGCCGGTTTACATAGGGGAACAGCATCTAAGGGAGAAGTGGCGAGCTTGGTTTGGACAGCATTGCAGAAATCTTTTCCAGATTTTCTACCACCGATTCAAGTTTCTCATAATATAAGGAGAATGTCTGGCAATGATTACCACCGGGGATGTGTTACGAGATTATTAACATATTGGTTTAAGCACGGTTATTTAGAAAAACTTGAAGGCCGGACAAAAAAACAAAATGGCTATAGAATTAAGTCAGGTATTACAAATCGGCCACCCGTGAATTTCAAAAAGTTAAGTCAGTAGAGACGATACCACGAGGTATCGTTTTTAATTTTGGTCTCTACAAAAATGACAAGTGATGGACGGTAACCTCAAAAATTATACAGCCGGGAGCGGAGCTCTTTTTATCGTTTACAAATTGCTGAGTAAACTGTTAGCCGAACCCCGACGTAACGTCGGGGCGGGCGGGTTATCCGGCGGATCGAACAAAAAGGGTTCGCGGAGCCGGACAGCAAAGCGTCTGCTGTGGTTGTAATTTTTGATATTTTTTTGCCTATGGTATCGCGGCTCATTTTGTGCTACAATTTGTCTATGACCATCACCTGGTACGGACAATCGTGTTTTAGATTGGAATCTAAGGGAGTGAGTCTTTTGGTAGATCCGTTTTCAAAAGAAATTGGTTTGCGAGCGCCGCGCCTCAATGACAACATTTTTTTAATTACGCATGATCATTACGATCATAATAATGTTCCGCCAGCGGGCGGAGGCGAGACCCCGGAACAATTTGTAATCCGTGGTCCGGGAGAGTATGAGAAATTAGGGATTCGTGTTGAGGGTGTAGTCTCTTATCACGATAATGTTCAGGGAGCGCAGCGAGGCATAAATACAATTTATATTATCAGGATGGAGGATATGCGGCTTTGCCACCTCGGTGATTTGGGTCAGGATAAACTTACAGATGAACAGGTGGAGGCGATAGGTGACGTTGATGTTCTTTTTATTCCTGTTGGCGGTAAGTATACGATTGGCGCCAAGGAGGCCGCTGAAGTAGTTAAACAAATAGAGCCCAAGATTATAGTGCCGATGCATTATAAAGTGGCAGGGTTAAGTGTAGACATTGATGACGAGCATAAGTTTCTAAAAGAAATTGGTATTAAGGCTGAAGAAGTTGATACATATAAGATACAAGCCAAAAATTTGCCTACAGAAGAAATTAAATTAATTAAATTTAAAATATGAAACGACTATTAGAAGAAATAAAAAGTCAGCCTGAGCATATTCGCCAGATTTTTATGTGGTCTTGTGTTGTAATTGTTTTTTCCATGGTTGGCTTCGTTTGGTTTAAACAGACTACTAAACAATTCGTTGCTTTAATGCATCCGGAAGAGGCGCAGGAGCGCGCGTTAGCCGAGAAGGAAGGGGTTGGTTCGACTGAACTCGCTACAGGTCAAAGCAAGCTGTTATCGCCATTTGCCACGATTCTTAATGCGGTAGGCGATCTGAGAGCTAACATCTCGGAATTATTAACGGGTCCAGAGTCAATGGATATAAATATTCAACCATTAGCTCCAGAAAAAGAAATTCCCCCGCAGAGGTTACCTTTATCCGAATAACTTTTTCAGCTTTATTTTATGGCAATTCAGGTTGGTACAATTAACCCCGTTAGAAGTAGCTCTAGCGGGGCTATATTGCATAGATGACTTTTATAAAAGTTTAAACAATGAGCATTGGTCCTAATTTCAAATCTGGCATTCCTACTTCTAACGGGGTTAAGCCTCGTGAGATTGTTCAGGAGATGCAGGAGTCATATCTAGATTACGCGATGAGCGTAATTGTTTCGCGTGCTTTGCCGGACGTGCGAGACGGTCTTAAGCCGGTTCATCGTCGTATTTTGTGGGGCATGTGGGAGAGTAGCAACACTGCAAGCTCAAAACTTCGCAAATCTGCGAATACGGTGGGTGAAGTTATGGGACGGTATCATCCTCATGGTGATTCGGCTATTTATGATTCTCTCGTGCGTATGGCTCAAGATTTTTCGCTCCGCTATCCTTTAGTTCAAGGTCAGGGAAATTTTGGTTCTGTTGACGGAGACCGTGCCGCGGCTATGCGATACACGGAAGCGCGTTTGGCGCGGATTTCAGACGAGATTCTAACGGATATCGAAAAAGAAACAGTGGACTTTAGGCCAAATTATGATGAATCCAGAAAAGAACCAACCGTTTTGCCGGCAAAGATTCCCAATTTACTGGTTAATGGTTCTATGGGTATCGCCGTTGGTATGGCTACCAATATTCCACCGCATAATTTAGGCGAAGTTTTGGACGGGTTAGTGCATTTAATTGATAATAGTGAGGCTGATATCAGCGACCTTATGCAGTTTATCAAAGGTCCTGATTTTCCAACTGGAGGTACTATATATAACGAGAAGGATATTCAGCTAGCTTACGCTACTGGCAGGGGACCGATCATTATGAGAGCCAAGACAGAGATTACCGAATCAGAAAAAAGAGGGTTTCAGATTTTAATTCATGAGATACCGTATCAGGTTAACAAGTCAGAATTGATTATTAAGATAGTCGATTTAATTAAGGAAAAAAGAGTGGACGGAATTAAAGATATAAGAGATGAATCAGACAAAGATGGCTTGCGTGTTGTTATCGATCTTAAGCAAGACGCCTTTCCGCGTAAAGTTTTAAATCAGTTATTTAAATATACTGAACTTCAGAAATCTTTTCACGTTAATGCATTGGCATTGGTTGACGGCATTCAACCACAAACACTCGACCTCAAAAGTATGCTCGAGAAGTTTATTGAACATCGACAGGCAGTGATTCGTAAACGTAGCCAGTACGATCTTCGTAAAGCTCAGGAGCGCGCGCATATTTTAGAGGGTCTTAAAAAGGCGCTTGATCATATTGATGAGATAATTCAGCTTATTAAAAAGTCAGCGTCAAAAGAAGAGGCAGCACAAAATTTAATTAAGAAGTTTAAATTTAGCGATAGGCAGGCCGCGGCAATACTTGAGTTGCGTTTACAGGCTTTGGCTGGATTGGTGCGTAAAAAATTCGACGATTAATTAAAAGAAAAAAGAGAGCTGATTGCTTTTTTGGAAGATTTGCTGGCCCATCCTAAAAAAATGCTAGCTGTTATTAAGAAAGAATTTCAAGAGTTGAAGGATAAGTATGCCGATCCCAGACGAACCAATATTGTGAAGTCAGCGTTAAGAGAAATAGGGGACGAAGAATTAATTCCTGAAGAAGAATCTCTTTTCATGATGACTTACGGAGGTTATATAAAGCGTATGCCACCGGATATTTTGCGTTCCCAGAAGCGCGGCGGTAAGGGTCTTATCGGTATGGCAACAAAAGAAGAAGATGCCATTAGCCAGTTTTTTGTGGCCAATACTCATGACAATCTCATGTTTTTTACTAATTCTGGTAAGATTTATCAGACGCGCGGCTATGAAGTGCCTGAATCAACGCGCACAGCAAAGGGAAAGGCGATAGTTAATTTTCTTCAGGTTTCACCGCAGGACAGGATAACAGCGATAGTGCCAGTTTCCAAAAAAATTGAAAAAACCGGTTACCTCGTCATGGTTACGGCCAACGGAGTAATTAAGAAAGTTGCCGTTGATGAATTTGCGAGCGTGAGGCGCAATGGCATGGTGGCGATTAAACTTAAAAAAGACGATGAGCTCAAGTGGGTCAAGATAAGCTCTGGCTCTGATGAGATGATGCTCGTAACTTCAGACGGTTCGGCGGTTAGATTTAAAGAAAAAGATGTTCGACCGATGGGGCGTGGTGCCGGTGGAGTTATTGGTATGCGTCTTGATGCCGGTTCTAGGATTGTCGGCGCGGAAGTTATACCATCTAAGGCAGGTTCAGACTTTAAACTTTTGGCCGTCATGGCGAATGGTTATGGCAAGAGAACCGATCTGACTGCTTACAAGGTTCAGCGTCGCGGCGGGAAGGGGATACTAACCGCCAAGATTACCAGTAAGACGGGTGACTTGGTTTCTGCCCATGTTACTAACGAAGAAAATAAAGAAATAATTGCCGTTTCTCGCAAGGGTGTAATTATACGCACGGAGCTGGGTAGTATTTCGGTGCTCGGCCGAGCCACTCAAGGTGTGCGTATTATGAAACTCGAGTCTGGCGATTCCGTCGCCTCCGTAGTTGTTGTTTGAACAATTAATAAAAGAGTAGTCGCTGAGTAGGCGGCTTTTTTTGTGTTGTTTACAACATAGCTTTTGGTTGTTTGATCGTAATGTTAAAATAAGTGTATAGATGCAATTGAATACAAATAATTTTTCATCGCCAGTCGTTAATGTGCCGGGCAGCGGTGGTTTTATGGATCCGGAACGCATTGTTTCTTATTTTGGTTTGACCCAAGGCATGCGAGTAGCTGACTTTGGTTCGGGTGCCGGTTACTTCACGATTCTTATAGCTAAGAAAGTTGGTAGCGATGGAGTCGTGACAGCTGTTGATTTGATGAATTCCGCCCTAGAAACACTTCGTTCCAAGGCTAATGTTGAGGGTTTAAATAATATACAAACTGTAAGATCAAATTTGGAGATCATTGGAAGCTCTGGTCTTGCCGCTGATTCTCAAGACGTAGTTTTATTGGCAAACATACTTTTTCAAAATCCAAATAAGCAACCAATAGTGAACGAGGCATTCAGGGTTGTTAAGCCCACCGGCACTCTTATAGTTATTGATTGGCGAAGAGGAACGGGAGGATTTGGTCCACCTGATGATTTAAGAACCGACGAAGAAGCCATGAAGCAATTTTTTATCGGCAATAAGGATTTTCAGTTCAGCGGTGCGATAGATGCCGGTCAGTTTCATTACGGAATGATATTTCGAAAGATATAGGAATTAGTATCCAGTAGGATGTATTACGGGAGACTTTGCCCTTAATGCTTAATACAAATCTCTTAATATTAATTGAGCCAAACTAAACTTTTAATTATCGGAGGCGTTGCCGGCGTGGTAGTTATTATACTACTTCTGTTTTTGGTTTTAGGAAGTTTTAGCGGAGGCATCAATCAGCAGGCAACGTTGCAATTTTGGGGTACATTTGATGATGACCGTTTTTATGTAGATGCCATCTCTGATTTTAGTAAAGCTAATCCGGGTGTACGCGTTATTTATCGAAAGTTTAATTTTGAGGACTATGAAAAACAGCTTATAGATTCTTTTGCCGCCGGAACAGGTCCCGATGTATGGTTGATGCATAATACCTGGTTGCCTAAGCATGCTGACAAGATTCAGCCTTTGCCACAACAAAAACTTGAAGGCGAAAGTGATCCGCTACTGACATTTAAAGATTTTCAGGAGCAGTTCGTGGACGTTACTGTCAGAGATTTGACTTTGGGTGGCCAGATTTATGCTTTGCCGATTTATGTAGATACTCTGGCGCTTTATTACAACAAGGATCTTCTAAATAACGAAGGTATTGCCGAGCCGGCGAAGTCATGGGAGGAATTTAATGATCATGTAAAAAGACTTACTATTTTTGATTCGCGCGGCAATATCGTTAGATCAGGAGCCGCCATTGGTACGGCCGCAAATATTAATCGCTCTACTGATATTGTAGCTCTTTTAATGATTCAAAGTGGAACTAAGATGACTAATACAGAAAACAGTAATGCCACTTTTTCTAAATCTGTTAATGGTAAGAATGTTGGTGAAAATGCCCTTCAGTACTATACGGATTTTGCCGATGTATCCAATCGAACTTATACTTGGAATGATAAGCAACACTACTCAATAGATGCTTTTATTAATGGTGATGCCGCAATGATGTTTAATTATTCTCATCATATTAAGACCATAAGAGATAAGTCGGCGCGTTTTAATTTTGCAGTAGCTCCGGCGCCGCAGATCAGTGGTGCATCGGTACTTTCTAATCATGCTAATTATTGGGCGCCGACGGTTTCTAAGCAGTCGAAGTATCCAGTACTAGCTTGGAAATTTTTAGTTTCTTTAAGCTCGGCTGGCGGCAACGTTTTGTATGTAAATGCTTCAAATAGGCCATCGGCTCGGCGCGATATTATTGAACAGCAAAAAACCGATCCGGATTTGGGAGTTTTTGCTACGCAAGCCTTATCGGCGAGATCTTGGTATCAGATTGATAGCTCTGCCATAGAAACAATTTTCGCGGAAATGATTAATGACGTTAATTTTGGCAGGGCTACAGTACGTTCAGCGCTGGAAGCAGCTGAAAGCAAGATAAATGTATTGATGGGTCGTGCTCGGAAGGGGATTTTCTAGGAGCCAGTTTTTAGTTGTTGGAGTGGTTATATTTTTTAAACTAGAAACTAAAAATAAATGAGAGCGATTCCTAAAATTTTTCTATTGACCGCCGTAATCCTGACCGGAGTTTTTTTGATTTTTCAGCCGATTTATAATGCGAATGCCGCTAACGGTTTGGTGCATTGCGGAAGACTGCAGGATGATCCGTCAACGACCGACATTGATGAGAGGAAGTTATGTGGCGTTTGCGACATACTGGTATTAGCTAGTAGGATAATAAATTATGGACTATTTACGTTAGTTCCTATAATTGCCACCCTACTTTATTTAATAGCCGGATTTTTAATTTTACTTGGCGGGGCTAATCCGGGCTGGGTGGCGACTGGTCAGGGTATTTTTAAAACAACCTCCTACGGCCTTATTATAATTTTTATGTCATGGATGATAACTAATAGTGTTCTCAAATCTATTGCTGGCAACAGTTTATTTACCAAAGATTGGAATAAGGTTGTATGTGTTGAGCCTAGACCCAGTATTTCACCCTTGCCATCAGTTTCGGCATCTGCAACTCCAACTGGTTCTGCAGGACCAACGTTAACGCCGGGTCCATCAACTACACCGACTCCGACAATATCTGTTTCTTCAACGCCAACAGCTACTTCTACGCCAACTCCTGCGCCCGTAGCTCTAACGATAGTAACGGCTTCATTGCCAGATGGTGTCATTGGGCGTGCTTATACTCAGCCTATAAATGCTAATGGTGGCAGGACGCCCTATGCATATTCAATAAGCGCTGGTTCACTTCCTCTCGGCACGACCATTTCTACTAGTAGTGGTGTAATTACCGGCACTCCAACCACTGCTAATACCCATACATTTACAGTTAAGGTTGAAGATGCATCTAATCCCAAGCAAACGGCGACCAAGCAACTGAGTATAAAGGTGGTTCCGGCTTCAGTCGCCGTGACCATATCCAATGTTGTCGTTTCAAATATTACCGCTACGGGCGCAACAGTTACTTGGACAACTGACAAGCCATCAACTTCACAGGTTGAATACAGTATCTCAAGTACTTTTAGTCCCAGTACGTCGACAACCATTAGTAGTACGCCCAAGACTAATCACTCGGTTGTACTGACCGGTCTAGCTTCGAATGCGACGTACTATTATCGTGTTAAATCTTCGGTGACTGGTTTTACCGCTGTTTCAAGTACAAATACCTTTAAAACTTTGGCTGGAGCGGCAACTCCTACACCGATACCATCTAGAACGCCTACACCCGTTTCTACGCCGACATTATCTAGAACTCCAACATCAACTCCGACACCTACGCCATCTTCTAGTACGTTGGCCTGTATGTATAACGGCGTTAATTATGCCACGTTTAATCTTTGTAGTGAGCAGAGGAGACCCGGTGGTTGTGGTACCTCTATGTGTGCACAGTATATTAATTCTATAAATAGATATGCTAGCGGAGCAGCCACGGCCCAACTTTTGAAGACCATGATGGTTATAGAATCGGATTGTAATATAAGAGCAGGCACGAGTTCGTCATATGGTTTAATGCAAATAAGACCAGCCACAGCCAATCAATTTAAGAGTCGTTGCGGGGTTACGGAAAATATAACTGCAGCTTGGCTTACCAATCCGGTCAATGCCGATAAGAGTATTTGTATTGGCGCTGCGTTTGTTAATTCAATTGCTGCCGGTACTTGTGGCTCGCAACCACGTAATATTTACGCTGGTTATAATGCTGGTCCCGGTAATTGTTCACCAAGCTCTGATTGTGCTAGTGATCGAAGTTGTGATGGTGGAATCGTGAAAAGGTGGGAGTGTGCCTATAATAATCCCACACACACAGTTTGCAATACTGGGTTTTATGAAACTAAACAAGGTGCCACCTATGTTAATTATTGTATGAATAATTTAGGATTTTAATATGGTTAAATATCTAAAAACCTTTCTTATTATTTTGGTTGTAGTTTTTAATTTGATTATTTTAGGATCAAAACTTCGGGCAGATACAGAAGGAGAAATATATCCGTTTGTCTATCTTTTTCACCTCTATTATGATAACGGTCAACTTTTTGCTGATAGAGATTTTGAATTTAAATATGATCTTATCGCAGAACCATTCGAGCAGTCGGGGGCAATCACTGCCACGTCGTATAAGGGCGAAGTGATAAGCGTATCCAATAATCTCCTCAGTAGTTTTCAATTCGACCCCACCGTGACTAAAGGCAAGATTTCGGTTAAGGGTCCATATTTTGCCAATGCTGCCAAGGTTAATTTTTACAATGACAAGAATGAATTATTACTGACGCTTCTTGTTTCCGAAAGTTCAGTTTGTAATGAAGATAAAATTTGCAACTCTGATATTGGCGAGGATTATAATAATTGTCCGTCCGACTGTGAACCTCCGCCACCGGTTGTAGAAAAGGGTGGCTTTTGGTCTTTAAGCAAAATTATTTTTGCAGCCCTTGGTGCGGCCATTATTGCCGTTGTTATTTGGATTATTTGGCTTATAATTAAAAAAAGAAGAGTTGGATCGGATATGATGCCGCCGCCGACATTACCACCATCTATACAATGAGAATTATGTATAAAATTTTTGTAACTGCATTTATCTCGAGTTTGTTTTTTGTTTTGTTTGTACCAAACAGTGTTTTTGCCGCTACCTGTAATGCTCGTCAATTAGCCAGCTCTGCTCCTTTTTGGGGCGATGATTCCGGACAGAATGTTTCTGCTACTGTTAGTACGAACGTTAAAATATCCGGCATTGGCTCTGGACAGAGTACGGCTACAGCTGACGAAGCTTCTTGTATTGGTAAAAATGCTGAATTCCAAGTTTTTAAAGAAAATACGATAGTCACTACTGCCTCTGGGGTTTTGCAATCGAGCGGCGTGGTTAGCGGTAGGCAAAAGTTTTTTATAAACTGGACAATTCCAGCTAATTATCAGGCCGGAGATTATAAAGTAAAACTTATTAAAATTGATGGTCAGAATGTTTCTACTAATCTTTCCGGCAACTTACTTCAAGTTGGCACCACTCAATCTTGTGTTTTTGACGGTTCGCCCTCGGTGAGTCCGACAACGGTTAATCAATTCGGTACAAGTACGAACGTTACGATTACCGTAAGAGTTAAGCCGGCTCAGGGTGCAGCGGCCAGTGCATGTGATAATTGGAGCATCTCTGGGTTTATATTTTTTGATCAGCCAAGAAGTGAAGTATCAAATCTCGGTAGTCACAGAGTGGCAGCTGGCGCAAGGTCTATTATTTTTACTTGGGATTCGAGAGGTAAGAATCCGGGCATTTATAGATTCAAGGCAAGTATGGGCAGTCAAAATATAGAATCAGGACAATTTTTCTTAGAAGGAACTAATACCCACAAAGAATGTCGAAATAATGCCTGCGTTGTTGTTACTGGCGCTGGACAGGATAGGTGTTCGACGGATACTCAGTGTGCCGCTAGCCCGGCTCCAAGAAGCAGTGGATCGCAGAGCTTTGAAATCAGAAATCCTCTTGAAGTAGATAACCTTCAGGACCTAGTAAATATTATCGGTCGTTGGATATTTAATCTGGCGATTCCGATTGCGGTGATTATGATTATATATGCCGGCGGGTTAATGTTGACTTCCGGTGGCAATCCCAAGCGTTTCGGTGATGGCATGACGACGCTTAGATATGCAGTCATAGGTTTGGCAATAATTCTGATTGGTAAAGGATTCGTCTCTTTGATTCAGAGTGTTTTGAATTTGAGAAATTAACAGAGATTTTTATGAAAAAATATATAATTATTTTTTTTGCATTGGTATTATTCAGTTTTTATTTTGTCGGAACCGCCGACGCTATAGTACTGCCTGGTTGTGAAGATGTTGATAGTAATGGATGTATAGATGAGATTGACTGTGCTTACACGCAAGAAAATGCCAATTGTTCGTTATGTCCTGTTGGTAATTGCGGGCAATTGCCCGTTACATCCATTGATCCATCTGTCGTTCCAAATCCCTATGTTGATCCTGATGCCGAGCCTACGGATGAATCTTGGACCGGTATCGATCTCACAATCGAAGATGTCTTTGATATCATTAACAATTTTGCGTGTTGGTTAATAAGGGTGATAACTCCGATAATGATTATTTTTATTGTTATAGCGGGATTGCGTTTTATGCATGCGCGTGGCGATCCGGCGGCTTACGCGGCAGCTAAAAAGAATTTTAATCATGTTATACTTGGTCTGATTGTGATTATGGGTGTATATGTTATAATAGCGACAGTTGCCAATTTCGTAGGAGCTGATTTCTCGTTCATTCCGTTAGTTTGCTAGCCCCGTTAGAGACAGCCTATGTATTATACATACATAATTCGAAGTAAAAAAGATAAACTTTGGTATACTGGTGCTGCCGATGATCTACGGAAACGTTTTAATGAGCATAATAAAAACAGGGTAATATCAACAAAAAGTCGTGGTCCATTTGAACTTATATATTATGAAGCCTGTCAGAATTAACACAATGCTTTTGTAAGAGAAAAATATCTTAAGTCTGGACCAGGAAAGCGTTATATTAGGAATAGGTTAAAACGTTTCCTGTCTCTAACGGGGTAAATACCAAGACATTAATTTTTAAAAAATTTTCTGGATTCTGGATTAGTTTTTGGGTTGTGCATTTCACTAGTGACCAGAAATTAATCCCGACCGCCTAAGGCGGTCGAGGATCCTCGATTTGATAAACCAAGTCGAGATAACTAGAAACTAGTTTTGAAGGGAGGTGTTTTATGGATAAAATGAATAAAATTGCAAGATGGGGGATTGTGGCGGCTACGATAGCTGTTCCATTTATGTCTTTGGCTGCGGTTAACTTACCCGAAGGTACGGCCGTGGATCTTAATAAGATTCAAGCCCTGATAGAAACAATCGCTAATTTCTTGATAGTAATCGGTGTGATTATTGCCGTAATCTATATAGTTTGGGGCGGACTTCAGTATATGACAGCAAGGGGTGATTCGGCTAAGGCAACAAAAGCTCTAGACGCCATAAAAAATGGTGTGATCGGTGCGGCTGTTGTTCTTGGCGTAGGCGTTATCTTAAGGACCGTTGCAGGGTTGGTTACCAGAAGTTTTTTTGGAGCCGGTCAGTAAAGACGATTTTATATGACTTAAACTATAATGCTTCCGCCTAATAGCGGAGGCATTATAGTTTTGAGCGTAGATTAAAGTTGAACCTTGCCAATTTTTCTTTTCTGTATGCGCCGGAACAAATTTTTCAAATTTTTGATATTTTTCGCTGATGGGAATCATCTATATGAGCACATCTAGAAAAATGAAGAAATTTGATTAAATTTGTAAGCGCAGGACAAACAAAGGAAAATTGGTAAGGTTCAACTTTTTGGGTATGGTCATAGCAATTATTTTTTTATTAGCTTCATTTATTACGGTAGTTTTTTTGCTGGTTTTTTTGTTTTCTAATATCTTTTCCAGCATACTTGGCGCGCCGTTTGTTCCTATTAAGAAAAGACATGTTAAATTTTTTTTATACTGGGCCGGCTTATCGGCTGACGATATTTTTTACGATCTTGGTTGCGGTGATGGGCGCTTGCTGGTTTCAGCCGTAAAAGATTTTGGAGTCAAAAAAGCTATTGGTTATGAATTGGCTCCATGGCCATATTTGAAGGCGAGATTTATTATCTGGTGGCGGGGATTAAATGAAATTAGCAGCATTAAAAACGAAAATTTTTTCAAAACAGATTTAAAGGATGCTAGTTTTATTTACGCTTATCTCTTTCCAAAATTAGTTGATCGGCTGGCGTTCAAAATGGCAGGGGAATTACGAAGTGGCGCAAAAATTCTTTGTCCGTCATTTCCGATTGATTTAATTAAGCATCCCAAATTCAAATTGCTCAAAACTCATAAAATAGATAAGATAGATGCGTATCTATATGAGAAGATCTAAGGTTGCCGCTGTGGTGACACTATAAGCTAACTGCTTAGCTTATAGTGGGCATTTTAGCTCGAGCTTTGTCGAAAGCGTTTAAAAATGCCCTTCGGGTAGACACGCTATTTTGTAGAGCTGGGATGGTGAAATTGGCAGACACGCTAGCTTTAGGAGCTAGTGCTCGCAAGAGCGTGGGAGTTCAAATCTCCCTCCCAGCACAAAGACAAACTGTTTTGTTTTTGTCGGAGATTTGAACGGCGAGCCGGTGGTTAGACCGAGAAGGCGGAAGCCGACGAGAATCGAAACCAAATCTCCCTCCCACCACATTGTATTGTAATATAACTCTGGTATAATTAAATTATGGATCCCGTTAGAGGTCTCGCCCGCGCGCTACGCGCGGTCGGTAAGACCTTGGGCGGGCTACCTCTAACGGGATGGATATAAAAAATGAATCCTTTGGTGGAGTGCGCACTCATGAGCGTGAAGAACGTAAGTTGGCACCGCATGATGTCAGGTTATCTGATAATACACCTCTTTACCGTGCTTTAATGAAGGACTCAGATCCGGTTAGCGGTGTTATGGATATAGCTGATGTACGAGATGCTAAATCAAGGCTCGCAGGTATAATAGCTGCAGATCCAGAGAGAGTATTGGCTTTGCAGGGCAAGACCATAGAAGAAGCTAGAGATGAGCTTTTAGCAATTGAGGCTAGTATCGATGTCGGCGAAGAAAAGGAGATGGCAGCTGCAGGCGGGAGGTAGAATTTATACAGAATACTTATAAAAAACCCTTTAAAGTAAGGGTTTTTTGTTGTTTTAAGACTATGTTTAGGCGGGGTTGATCCCGTTAGAGATAGGAAATGTTTACATTTACGTTAGATGTAGCGGAGCTTGCTAAAATGGTGAAAATAGCCAATAAAATAAGGCATTTTTAGCTCATACGCGACTATCTCTAACGGGGTTGACAAACACCCATGAAATCTGCTATAATTAAGTCATAAAGATGAGGTCAGATCTTTGACATTAGATTCGCTCCGCTTTCTCTGTGCAGGCAACTGTACTTTGATAGTTGGGCATTTTTTCGTGTTAGAGACTGTATTTCATCTCCTTTGCAAAGGAAACAGCCGGGCAACCCCCGGCAAGGAGAATGACAATGAAGAGTATTATTGTGTTGGTTTTTCTGGTGGCGCTTGTCGCGACGCCAGTGTTTGGTCAAGTGGTTGGTATTCCCGGGATGGGTGGCGTCAACGCTGAGCGGTACGGCCGTCAGGCGTACGCGCCGTTTGATCGTATCATTGGGGCCGTCGGCACCGGCGGGTACTATGATGGCGGCGGATACTATGGTGGTGGATTCGGTGGCGGTCGCGCCACTGCAATCATCGGCGGTGTCGCCGCTGGAGCCGGCGTAGGCTATGCCATTGGTGGCAATAGCCGCAGCGCCATGATTGGCGCCGGAATCGGGGGCGGAGTTCTCGGTATCGCGGAATACGCTATGAACCGGGCCACCCGCGGGTCGAAAAACCTCGACTGCGGAAAGCGGAAGCTTTCCAAAAAAGAGGATGCGGCTTGCAAGAATGAGCTTGCCGCTATGCAGGCGCAGGCCGAGATGGCCGAGCGTAAGGCGTTGGGGAAAAAGCTGTTCAACTCTACAAGGTGGCCAGTCCAGGTTTTGGACTGCGGTCAGCCGGTTGGACAGCTCCGACCCCGCTCAAGCGCTCCCGCGCTCGAGGCTAGGTGCGGTTATTCTGGTGTCATCCTGGCACCGGATCCGACCAACCCTGGTCGCACCCAACGCTATGAAGCGGCTTTTCGTCTCACCGACGATCAGGCGAGCGGTTGGGTTTTCCGGGCACCGACCGAGATGGGGGGTGGGCAATGACTCGCCCCACCAAGAAGCAGGTGGTTGCAGGAGGATCGATCATGGCAGTGATACTGCTAGCATTGATCTTTCTCTGGCCATGGCCGGCGGTGATAATGACGGCAGACAAGCCAGTGCCATCGGCAACGACAACGTCGGTGGCTACGCCACCGACGGGAGAATCGCGTGACGCAGATCGCCTCGAGGCACGCCTTGCGGCCATCGAATCTCGCAAACCATTGCCGACATCTGTCGGCGGCGGCGTCAACCCCGTCGAATTTAAGAAACTCGGCGACCGAATGACCGCCCTCGAGTGGGAACTCAAGCGCTCGTCAGTAAAGGCAAAGAATGATGATGGACCGCCTAAGGAAGAAAAAAAGGCGGCCAGTGAGGCCGTCGAGGAATATTTAAGCGACGACGAGGCAGAGCGTCGCTTTGGCGAAAAACTAGGGGCGCAGGCCAAGAAGGCCGGCGCCAGAGAATAAGAAAAAAGAAAGAGAGGAAAAAAGATGAACTGGTTAGCAATTTGGGCGGGTATCCGTCGCTGGTGGCGACGGATAGCTAATGTGTTGTTGGCGCTAGTCGTGCTCTACGGTGTTGTGCTGGCGGTCTGTCGGCTTTGGCCGACTGGAAGCCTGACATTATCATGGGGCGGCGGACAGTCGGTCGTGGTACCGACTCTGCAACCACTGGCTCCGCCCCAAGCGCAGCCAGAGCCACCTCCCGTTCCGGCGGCTGATCCGCCGCCTAAAGATCGAGAAGAGCGACGGGAAGAGCGCGACGAGGAGCGCCTTCCCGTCGTCCGACCGATGTCGGACGAGGAGGTTGAAAGGAGGTTCGCTGATAACCTTCGTCGTCAACAGCCGCAGCAGTAGTACTCGTGGAATGCGGCCCACGATTTTGTCCCCACTTAGTCACGTCACCAACCGGTGACCTCTGACTAAGTGTGGGGCTTTTTTATTTTCTGCCCGCACGCATCCTGAGCTTGTCGGCGGAGAGTACGGCTGCAGAAAATAACCCCGCCCTTTCTGGTGGATAAGTTTAATATTAAGAAAGGTTAAGCCGAAGGCGATTCAAGAGGCAACTGAAGTGTTGAGTAAACCCAAGTTCCAGATGGGGCGTGGGTATTCCTACTCAAGCGGATTACGAATAACTGGAAACAGGGATGGGGATTTGTAAGATGAATTAAATGTGTCCTTTTTTTCTTGACCGTCGGAGTAGGTTACAATTCTCTTGAGCCAAGCCTTCATCGCACCATTGGTTTGAAGGTCATATTGATGCGGACCATCGATTGTGACTTGGCGGGCGTCTTTACTGCCGTATATTTCAAAATAAATTTTAGAACCAACTATTTTCGATTGAATCAAGATGTGAGCGGAAGTGTCGTTTTTAAATCGCAAATCAGATACGCCGGGATAGATGGTTGCGTCATAGCCCTGAGGATTATAATAACGTACAGGTAGTGAGTGAGCATGTCTTTCAAGAATCGGTAGACCCGCCTTCATGGCGGCGCGGAAAAGCGTGGTTGATACTTGGCAGATGCCGCCGCCATATTCGGGAGTTAAGGTTCCACTTTTTATTACTAATTCCGGAACAAATCCTGTCGAAGCGGTAACTTCACCGAGGACATCGTTAAAAGAAAAGTTTTCTCCCGGACCGAGTATTATTCCGTTAATTTTTTTAGCGCCAACGTGAATATTTTGTGTTCTGAATTTTGGTGAACCACCGAAATCTGATTCGCCGCTTGCCAATAATTCGACAATACCTAAATTATTTACTTTTTCTAAAGTAATTTTTGGTTCGATGGTATCGAAGGCTAATTCTGCGGTTATTTTTTTATTTGTTTTTGGTTCGGGATGAGCTAGGGCAAATAATATATTTGAAGTTGTATTGGGTATGTTCAATACGCGACCACTTTGAGGTGACCTAAATTCGGTTACTACCCCGTTTTCTATTGTTAGCCTAGCATTTATTGGTGGAGAATTCGTGGTAGCCGATATTTTTTTAAGATAATTTTCAACGGCCGCAGTATTTATGCGGACCTCTTTTTTGCCGCTATAAGCTCTTAGATATTTTTCGCTCCATTTTTGTAATTCATTTGAAGTAAGTAATATTTCCAATGAATTAGATTTTAGTAATAAGTTGCCAGAAAGAGCAAGAGAAAGATTAGCGCTTAGTTTATTAGTTGAGATGGCTGGGCGATCTTGTGTATTTGAAGATCTGTGGAAAATATAATAATATCTCTGACCAAGAATAAAAATAATAACTAAAATAATACAAAAAAGGATAGGTTTATATATCCGCGGCTTCATAAGAGTAATTATAGCATGATGAAATTTCTTGTCCCAGATAATAAAACAACAACGCCCGACTAGTAAGCCGGGCGTTGTTGTTGTCTGATCAATAAATGATCAGACAAGATTAGTTTGAGATTTTTATCTTTTTAATTTTACTTTTAGATAATTTGGGCAGACGTAATGTCAGGATGCCATTTTTCATTGAAGCCTTAGCCTTGTCGGCATCTATTTCTTCGGGTAAAATAATCGAACGTGAAAAAGATCCCCAGTACAACTCCTGATAGTAATAGTCAGACTCTTTTACCTTGTCTTCGTGTTTGCGATGCCCTTTAATTGTTACCATTTCGTTAGTAATTGTAACGTCAATATCATCAGCCGTCACGCCAGCTATGGTGGATTTAATGATTATTTCATCGTTAGTTTGATAGACATCAACTGTTAGCTGGCCTTCCTCTTCCGACTGGATTATTTTATCCGTATTTTTGGCTGCAATTAAGTTGGCATCACCGGATTCGATTTGATCGGCCGGCATCTCTAATTGTTCTTCGAAAAAATCAGACATTTTGTGGTGAATATTTAAATTAATTTTATATCACTGATCTTATTATAGCATTTTTGTTTTTGTGACAATATGATTTATCCCCATGTATGACTAGGATCTTAATTGATCAATCACTTCTTGTTTTTTTAGTTTTTTAAAAAACAGAACAACCATCCCACTCATGAATATCAAAAATATAGTTGAGTACAAAAATCCTTCAGGTCTGTTATTGCTACTCAGGAGGATAATATTGAAAATTAAGTGTAGAATCGTTGCCAGCGCCAAACCGAATGCGATTATTTTTTGACTATGTTTATTATAGAACCACGCAAGAGCTAGGAAGTATCCGATAGTGGCGGATGCTACTGCATGAAGCAAGGTTGCGCCGATAAATCGCAAGAGCCATATTTGAATTGTGGCTTCGGCGCCACTGGGTATCGCCTGAAAAAGTATAAGCACATTTTCGACCGCGGCAAACCCCATCGCCGCAGAGATCATGTAAATCATGCCGTCCAGAGGTTCATCGAATTCGGGGTTATGCAAAACTGTAATTACGACAACTAATAATTTGACGGCCTCTTCTATGAGAGCAGCCCACAAGAAAAAGGTGACAGATCCCTGAGCGTCGAATCCCGGTTTAAGTTCAATAGCTACCTCGCGGAAGATTAATTGGGCTAATACGGCTAATGGCGCCATAATGATGCCCATTAAAAATGTTTTTGAGATTAAATATTTTGGTTCTGGGTGCCAATCTTTTTTAATATAAAAACCAAGCCAAATTAAGCTGGGTAAAAATCCTAAAAATACTAGGAGTACAATAGTAGAGATACTCATCCCGTTAGAAGCTACTATTTCATAGTCCTAAGTATAAGTTAGGACTATTCTATTTTGCTTGATGTTATTAATAACCCGATCAACCAAACCCGCTAGGGTAGCTTCTAACGGGACTCATTCCATATTAATTTTAACACACGGAGAGTATTTATGCAGGCCAGCCCCGTTAGAAGCGGCTACTTCGTAGTCCTAAGTATAAGCCAAGAGTATCCTACAGAGCTTAATATTGTTGACAACCTAGTAAACCAGACCCGCTAGGGCCGCTTCTAACGGGGCCAGTTTTCTACAAGGAGGAGATTTTTCCCGCCAGCCGGCGGAGAGATGGGTAGTTTAGACCAGATCTCTTCGGTAATGAAGGGCATGAATGGATGAAGTAGTTTGAGGCAAGTAATTAATAGATAAGCGAGGTTGTCGTAGGTTTCTTGATCGTTATTATTCTTGCTCTCCTCTATATATTTGTCAGCGAATTCGTGCCAGATAAAATCATAAATTAAATGTGCCGCTTCGCCGAATTCATATTTTTCAATTGCCTTTGTCATGCCAGCGGCAACAGTATTCATATTGACGATAATATCATGTCCTGAGTGCGGTTTATTTGAAGACCACTCATGGTTGTCGCCGAGCTTGATTAAAACATAGCGGGCAATATTCCAGAGTTTGTTAGCAAATTTTTTGCCCATCATAATTACATCTTCGTTGAATTTTATGTCCTGAATGCCGGTGTTTTGATATGCTAAGCCAAAGCGTAGCGCGTCTGTGCCGTATTTTTCTATCAATGCAACCGGATCAACTCCTGTTCCAAGCGACTTAGACATTCGTTTACCATCCTTTGTTTGTACGATCGGGTGGATGTAAATGTTTTTAAATGGTGCTTTGCCAGTGAAAAACTTGCCGGAGAATATCATCCTAATTTGCCAAAGAAATATGATATCTCTGCCTGAAGTTATGAAGTCAGTCGGGTAATATTCTTCAAGATCGGCAGATTTTTTGTCTGGCCAACCCATGGTGGCAAATGGCCACAAAGCAGAGGAAAACCACGTATCGAGTACATCTTCCTCGCCAACAATAGGGACTTTGTGTCCCCACCATAATTGTCGTGATATATTCCAGTCTCTTAGATTGTCTAACCAGCGCAGTGCTACTGCGCCCCATTTTTCAGAATGAAATACAACTTCTTTATTGCGGATGGCTTCTTGGGCTAACTTGGCCAGTTCTGCAACTTTTAAAAACCATTGTTCTGATGGCAACGGTTCAATTACAGAATTACAGCGGTCACATCGGGCAACATTATGATCGTATTCTTCAATTTTTTCTATTAGTCCGAGCGTTGATAGGTCTTCTACTATTTTTTCGCGTGCTTGTGCTACTTTTAATCCTTGATAGCGAATGCCGGCATTTTCATTCATTTTGCCGAGCTCATCGATAATTTTAATTAATTCCAGACCATGTCGCTGGCCGATTTCCGAATCAGTGATGTCGTGAGCCGGAGTTACTTTAACAATGCCAGTACCGAAGTCCTTGTCTACGGCATTGTCGACGATGACTTTTATGTTGATTGTTTTTTTCTGGGCTATTTGATCGCTCGGAATAGAGTTGTCAACGGATTCTATTTCTAAATCTTTACCGACATAATTTTCGTATCTTGTGTCGTCTGGATGAACAGCTAGGGCAGTATCGCCAAGTTTGGTTTCTGGTCGAGTAGTAGCCAAGGTGAACGGTCCGTATTTGATATAATAGAGTTTTCCTTTTTCTGGGACGTGATTGACCTCCAGATCGGATACGGCTGTCCCGCAGCGAATGCACCAATTAATGACGCGAGTGCCTTTGTAGATCCAGCCTTTCTCGTGATACTGCTTAAATGCTTCTATTACGGCCTTCTCGTATCCCTCGTCTCGCGTGTATCTAGTCCTGCTCCAATCAACAGATATTCCTAACTTTTTAAATTGGTCTAAGATGGCTGAGCCATACTTCTCTTTCCACTCTTGTATGCGTTGTTCAAATTTTTCTCTACCCAGATCATGACGTGTTAGCCCCTCTTTTTTTAGCTGTTTTTCAACGACATTCTGTGCACCTATGCCAGCATGATCAATTCCGGGAAGCCACAGAACTTTTTTGCCTTGCATTCTTTTGACGCGGACTATTATGTCTTGGGAGCTTAATTCCAGTGCGTGACCCATATGCAGTTCGCCGGTTATGTTAGGAGGGGCAATGCAGGTGACAAATTTTTTATTACCCGCCGTAGTCTTGCCTTGCTCATCTGAAGCACTGTGCGAAGGAGAGGCGGAGGAGGCCAGACCTGCCTGCCGGTCAGGCAAGTTTTCTGGGCTAAAAAAGCCAGATTCAAGCCATAGCTGGTATATTTTATATTCTGTTTCTTTTGGATCGTAGGCTTTGGATAGTTGGATTGACATAATAGTCAGTATTTAGATAGGCTAGTATACATTGTAACTTAACAAACAAGAGATTTGTAGTATGGGTCATATTTGTTCGGAATGTACTTTTGTTAATTCAGCTAAAGACATTTTTGTCGACAGAAAAACTAGAGATAAAGCTGGTCGCAAACCAATTTATGTTGGCACTTTTACCCTGCCAAAATATACCGGGCATTTGAAGTTTTATTTATTCATTTGTTCGTGTTGTGAGCAAATTGTCATTGATCATCCGAGCGGGTATACTGACGGCGGCTTTCTGTTTTTTGTTTGTGGTTCTTGTAAGTGGGCGAGCATTATTTATGATAAAAAAATTTATGTAGACGCAGGTATTCCAAAGCCATCCTTAATCAGAGATATATTTTGTGGATTGTGGCGTATGATTAAATTCAAAAAATGTCAGGTTGCTTCAAAAAGTTAAATTAGCGTTTACTTTCAATTTTTGCCATGGCAGTTTAGTGCGTCTGTCTTTTAAAAAATTATAGTATCCGGCGAGTGCAATCATGGTTGCGTTATCTGTCGTATAGTCTATTTCTGGCCTGAAAAATTTCAGGCTTTTTTCTTTTGTTGCCTTCTCTAACTTTTTGCGAAGTAGCTTATTTGCGGAAACTCCACCCGAAAGCATTATCGATCTTGCTTTATATTTTTCCGCAGCGCGCATTGTTTTGGCGATAAGGACGTCTATAATTGCTTGCTGGGCTTCGGCGGCAATTGCATTTTTAATCTTAGATAGGGGATGTGTTTTTGTCAGGTCGCGGACAAGATATAGGACGGCGGTTTTCAGACCGGAAAAACTAAAATCAAAGTTTTTGGAATGT
>JBBUDS010000015.1:0-18198 GCA_038057175.1 Patescibacteria group bacterium | reverse complement strand
CCGTTGAATTATTATCCCAGACGTTGATTTCAATATTTTCGCGTGGATACGACTGTGCTAAAACAGCCTCCAAGCACTGGCGGATATATTTCTCTCCGTTGTAGACGACCAGATTGATTGTTATGACTGGAATTGACATATTTTTATAGATCTGATAAAATCATGATGACTAAATTACAGTTCTTTTACACGGGGTAGGTAACAGAATGGCCACAATAGTTATTAGTATTAGTGAATTGGCTGACAAACTTAAAGAAATACTAACCAAGGATTCATATCCTGGCCAAGGATTGACAACGGAGTATCTGCGATCAAAGGGTTTGACCTGTTCTACGGACGACATATGTAAAGCAATAAATTTACTAATTGAAGGAGGTACAGTTTCTGTTCGAAAAATAAGTTATTCTAGCAACGATCTGTGGCTACATTTATTGGTTGAACGAGAACGAATGATGTCTCTTGTCATCCTCGATTCTGAAAGCAAAACTAATTAATCGGCCGCTTGGCCGTTTTCTTTTTGCCCAAATATTATTGCGATTGTAACCACAAATAGCAAAAATGCTCGTTCGTCAAAAATCGCCACATCAGTTAAGGAATAAATTAGAACCCAGGGGAGGAAAATCAGTGAGCCGGCATAGAATATAGAAGATAGAATGTTGGATGACGAATGATGAGTAAAATTTGAGTAAGCTTGCTTCAACAAAAACCAAAGAAACCAGAGGGCTAAAATCAGGGCAGGTATACCAAGCTCGGCGGCTATGTGGAGATAAAGATTGTGGGCTGATGAACCGGCTTTGGCACGCGCAAGATCTTCGCCGACAACAACCGGAAAATTACCAATGCCAACACCCAGTAGCGGGTGTTTTATTATTGACTTGACTGAATCCTTCCAAATTTCAATACGACGGGCATTGGATGTTTCGGATATATCTATAATTGATTTGGCGCGTTTGGCGAATAGACCGGTAGAATCCTTTTGAACCATAAACTGATCGGAGGCGATAATATAATAAGCCACGCCAAAAAGAAGAAAGAATATTCCAAGATACGATGCAATGTATTTAAAAATGCTACGTTTATCCGAATTGATAGCACTTGAATAATGTAGCCAGATAATAATAAGTGCCCATATTGTTGAGATGAAGCCAGCAACCCAGATGCCTCTGGTTCCGCTTAATATCGCCGCTAAGAAGATTAAAGGCACAAATAGTACTGTCATGCTAGCTCTAGTTTTAAACATCGTTTTAAGACCCCTGTTTTTCTCAACGACTTTTTCGAGAGAAAGCGCCATAACCGCTGGCATACCCAAAAGTAGAAATATGGGAAATGAGTGAGAATCAGGGAAGATTGAAAAAATTCGCAGAGACAATTGATTACCGAAGTATGCGAACCAAGTGTTTGCCCTGATTGCTGTTTCTGCCCAGAGATTGCCGAATAGATTACGCTCCACTACTCCGCCCCAAAAATCCACGAATTGAAAAATATCTAGATAATAAGTTGAAATTTGTTGCGCCAATCCAATCAGGGCTACGATAATTGTTGGTATGGCAATATTTTTGACAACTCTCTGACTAAAATCTTGATTTTGTTTAATTAAGTTGTTAATTACTATTCCGATTAGTGATAAATTAACGAAGTAAATTATTCTCTTAATTGATAAAACGTAACTTTGTGCTTGAGCTATGGATAATATGGCCAATAATAGTATGCCAAGTAGAATGAGGGTGGTTTTTTGGGGTGGAGTTTTTGATTTATAGAAGACAAAATTGAAATGGCGTTGCTCGATGAACCATTTTATAAATATCAGTCCCGAAAAGACGCGCCACATATTTAATGAATCAAATCCAGTAGTTATGGGAATTGCTATAAAAAATGGAATTGAGCGGACAAAAAATATTGCCGAGTCTTCGATGGGAATTAATAATATATAGATCGAGGTAATTAAAGTTAGAAAGGGTACGATTGTCCGCGGTAAAACACCGCTTATTACCAAACTTACCAGTGCTAAATATAGGATAAATAATATGTTGTGTATGTTTTTTTTATTTGGTAACATGTTTTGAGTAGATATTTTATAATTCGATAAAGAGATATGACATGTTAGGATTTTTTGTTTGTGTTGTAGTTTTTTTTGTCTTTTTTTTATCTGAAGGTTTGGACATAGGAATGGGTTTTGGTGATGTAGCGCTTTGTATATTCTATGCCATTATTTGCGGAGCAATATTTTATTTTGGCGGTAAGGCACTTATAGTATGGGTTCTTCAATCGATTGCCGCTTATTATTAAGCGGTTTTTTATTTTATAAAATCCCTCGCGATATTTAAAAATCTATCCGTGTGTTTTTGCCATGTATATTTTTTTAAGATGTCCGAAGCTGCATTTTTTATTTTTTCACGTTTTGTTTCGTTGGTTAGGGCATCAGTCATTGCGATGGCAATAGATTTTAGCGTGTAGGTTTCTAACCCTTCGACCCATTCGACAAGCTCAGGGCGGGCCACAAACACATTGTCGCCATATATTTCGTGATTTATTGGTTCATCGGCCACGACTGTCGGCACACCATAGGCTAACGCCTCAAGCGGTGGTAAACCGAAGGCTTCTTTAGTCGAGACGTATATTATTGCTTTTGCGTTGGCGTAAAGAGTGCTTAATTCTTTTTCTGACACATACTCCTTGTATATTATCCCCTCTCGCATCAGTCGTCTATTTATATCTTCGGATAGTTTTTTAATAATTGGCGGATTATATTTGTCCTTGCCGATAGCAATTAATTTTAAATCAGTCCCGATTTTTTCCAAATCATTCTGATTTGGTTTAAAAATCGAGGATCCTCGATTTCGCTTTTGCGAAATCGGGAGAAATTCTTGTGAAACTTGTTCGAATGCCAACATAGTTTCTTTCAGATGACGACGAGGGAATGCTTGTCCAACATATAACAAATAGGTTTTGGATGGTAGGTTATGGGTTATGGGTGTAATTTGGGAAGGGTCAACTCCGAGAGAATTGACAATGATTCGTTCGCCACTAATTTTAAAAAGTTTAATCAGTTCTTGTTTAGAGGTTTTAGAGATCGCCATTATTTTGGTTGCATGCTGAGCTGCCCACCAACCGGCAAAAATTTGATAAGCCAGTTTGTATCGCCATGGCAATTGACCGGAATTAATTTCGTAATAAATATCTTCGGTTAGAATTACTATTGATTTGCCACGAAATAAAATAGGCAGCATATAATTAGGAAAAAAAACTAAATCTAATTTTTCAAACCAAAGTTTTATAGGTAAAAAAAGATAATAGTACAAACTAAATGAATTAGGACCAATTATTTTTTTTGTAAAAATCGGATTGTTTAAATACGGTATGTCAGGAATACGCGATTTAAAATAAAGAAAAAAACGGAACTCTTGGGCGAGTTCTGGTTTTTTGGATATTTCTTCAAGGAGTTTGTTTACGATTCTACCGACACCCCAAGTTTCGTTTTCGATAGACTCGCATTCTATGCCGATATTAATCAAGATGGTATAGACTAGCTTATTTTACCAAAATTCTTTTTATAAAAATCTATAATTCCTGCTAGGATCGCTTTTGAAATTACCGACTCACGGTCTAATAAAATCTTAGCAAGCTGTTTGATTATAATAAAAAATGACCAGAATGGCAAGGCAAGTTTGATATAAAATGGTCCGTTTTCCCAGTTAAAAAGATGAGCGTTGCGATAGTGATAATACAGTAGTTTGGCTGAACCCAATTGATTGGTCGACTTAGAAACGGAGTGATCAATACTGGTATTCGTGGCTATCGCCAATTGACAACCAACCTTCCTAGCTCGCATACAGTAGTCGGCATCTTCAAAATAGAGAAAGTATCGCTCATCTAGCAAGCCAATTTTGTTTATAACATTTTTTTTAATAAGCATCGCCGCGCCGAGAATATATAGGTTGGTATCTAACAGTAAGCGATCGGTATTAAGGGGCGGGATTTCAGAATGAGCTAGTTCGGGTTTTAGCCAGTTAATTTTTCCGCCATAAACAATGCGACTAGCGTTCTCATTAATAGTTGGACCGACTATTCCTATTTTAGAATTAGCTTCGGCGACTTCAATTAATTTTGTTAGAACAGTACTTTTTACCGTAGTGTCCGGATTTAATATAAAAATGTAATCCGCTTTGTTTTTAAGGGCTTTTTTAATGCCAAGATTATTTCCGCCGGAATATCCAAGGTTTTTCTTAGAAACAATAAATGAAAACCGAATATCTTTTAGAGATTCGACGTATAGTCTAACGTTATTAAAGTGTTTGATTTCGGATGCGTTATCAATTAGCACCACTCTAAAATTCGGATAGTTTAGATTTTTAAGACTCTCAAGGCACCCTATCGTATCGTCGGAGTTATTATATTGAACGATAATTATAGAAACGAATGGAGATAGTATCATTCTAGGGTTGTTACTAAAAATTTATTAATTTCATTTTTAAATTTTTCTTTTGAAAACTGCTCTGCGGTTTTTTTTATTGTTTCCGCATTATATTTGGGCATGTTTTGTACTAATCTTCTAACGCCATCGGCTAGAACTTCTTCGGTGGCATCTTCAAAAAATTCTCCGTTTATGCCGGGATATATATATTCTAGCGCACCGCCACGAGCTAATGCTAGTACGGGTTTACCGTAACTCATTGCTTCAATAGGTGTAATACCAAAGTCCTCTTCTTGCGGCATAATAAATGCCAGGCAGTCGGCGTAGTACTTTTTAATAGTTTCGTCAGATTCATAACCAAGAAGTTTGACATTTGAGCTGGCGATTTTTTTTAATTTTTTAAATTCCGGTCCGTCCCCTATTATAACTAACGGCCAACCAAGTTTATTAAAGGCTTTTATCGTAATATCTACATTTTTATGCTTATAAAGACGGCTGACAATTAAAAAATGCTCTTTTTTTACAGCTGATTCATTTTGGATATCTACCGCTTGAATGGCCGGCGGATAAATGACTATTGAGTCTTGACCGTAATATTTTTTAATACGCCGGCGAACATTTTCGGAAATAGCAACGAAATGATCTACGCGAGTCGCTGCTTGGCGATCCCAGATTCGCAATAAGTGTTGAACTAAAGCGGTAATCCAAGTTGGTATAAAGCGTGATTCATTTTTGTATTCCGTGTGCCAGTCCCATAGTTGTCTGGTTGGGCTATAACAATAACAGATGTGCCTTGTTTGAGGTTTCAAAATGAGTCCCTTAGAAAAAGCTACCGAAGAGGAAATAACTAGGTCAAATTCACTAAAATCAAAAGATTCAATTGCCAAAGGTAAAAATGGGGTTAATAATTTATGGCTACCTACAAGGTTATATATTTTTTGCAAACTGCTTGGTCGTATTTCAGCTTTGGGTAAAAGTTTATCGGTAAATTTTTTATCATAAAAAAGAGTGTATATGGGTGCTTGTGGAAATATTTCATGTACAGTTTTTAATGTTTTTTCTGCCCCGCCAATACCTAAAAGCCAATCATGTACCAGTGCGATTTTGAGATTAGAAGGCAGTAATGCTGGCATTTTATTAAATAGGTAGTATACTAAACGGACATATATAGTTACTTTAAAATAAAAATAGAGGTTGTGACATGCCTGCTTGGTTAATGGCCACTCTTTTAGCTACCTTACTTTTTGGTATCTATCCTATTTTTGGCGATAGAGCCGTGCGTGTACACGGACCGAAAACAAATCTCGTATTGTACGCAGTGATGTACATGCTACTTGGTATGGTGTTCTTAATTATCAACAGACAAGAGGTGCTTCTTATAACTAAGAAATCGTTGATTAACGCGTTACTTATGGGAGTAACTTCTATTTCAGCCGTTATTTTTATGATGTATGCTTGGCAACTGGCGCCACCAAATAAATTACCCATAATTATGGTTACACTCGGCTTCTCTGCAGTGATTACCGCAATTATTAGTAACTTTATCGGAGAGAGGTTAACTCTTGCGCAATTCTTTTGGATTTTTGGTGCAACGGTATGTATTACTGGTCTTAATTGGAAAAGGTAACTTTGAACTAAAGCGTGTAAAGCGCTTTTTTGTTTTTATCAAAAAATATAACCAGAAATCATCCTTTAAATTAACAATTAAATAAAATCATTGCGACCTTGCTGATTTTCGTCATTCATATGGCACTGTGCAAATAAATATCGATTTTTGAATGATTTTGGTGATGAAAACACTTTTGTTTTCATCTAAAAAGACTAGAAAATTGATATATTATTTGCCAGAGACAGATGCTGTAAGAAAATTGGCAAGGAAGCAATAATTTTATGACTGATTTAAAATATAAAATAATCTTCTGCTACCGTTTAGCCATAATATTCTTTTTGTAAACCTCTAAATTATCTAACACAATCCCCGTTCCCTTAGCTACGCACAACAAAGGTTCTTCGGCAATTCTTGCAGCCACGCCGGTAACACGGAAAATTAATACGTCTATATTTTTTAAGAGTGCTCCGCCGCCAGAAATAACTATTCCGTTATCCATGATATCAGCGCATAGCTCTGGCGGGGTCTCTTGCAGAACATTTTTTACTGTTTGTACAATCTCTCTGAGTTGTTCCTGTATGGCATCAGTTACTTCATTCGACGAAAGTTCTATTGTTTTAGGATAACCAGTGGTCAAATCTCTTCCGCGGATGTTTAATTTTTCTTCATGCGTTTGTTTTATGGCATTACCAATTTCTTTTTTTATTAATTCCGCAGTTCTTTCGCCTATGGCGAGGCCGTGTTTTTTTTTCACAAAATCAACTATAGCCTGATCAATTTTATTACCTCCGACCCTTGCCGATGACCAGCTTACTATTCCGCCCAGACTTATTACAGCTACATCCGAGGTGCCACCGCCAATATTTAATATTAGATTACCGGCAGGACTATTTATGGGTATTTTAGCGCCTATAGCTGCCAGCACGGGTTCTTTTACCAAGTATGTGGCTTTAGCACCGGCATTTATTGTTGCTTCAATTACGGCCCTTCTTTCCGTAGAGGTAATGCCGGCCGGAACAGAAACGAGTATTTCTGGTTTATAAAATCCAAAACGACCAACGGCTTTGTTGATAAAATATTTTAACATTGCCTCGGTAATTCGGTAGTCTGCTATTACCCCGTCTCTTAACGGTTTAAAAACCACGATACTATCTGGCGCTCGACCAATCATTTCTTTGGCATGATTACCAACGGCGATTATTTTGTTATCAAGAATAGAAATGGCAACAACAGAAGACTCATTAACAACCAATCCTTTTCCCGGTACGAAAACAAGAGTATTAGTGGTGCCAAGATCTATGCCTATTTTTTTTACAAACAACGTCTGTGGGCTCGAACCATGTAACTTAAAATATCAGAGTTTATGGTACGGCAATTATACTTTAACTTCAAACTCAAATATTGGCGACTTATAGTAGCTTTGACAAGATTTACAGCCGAGTATATTTACTGTAGAATAGTATTAATGCGAAAAAGGACTAGGCGCACATTGTTTTATTCGGCAGTAATACTATTTTTATTAATCGGCTGCGGTTTGATCTTTTTTGCTTTAGGATATAAATATGATTTTGTTCAAAAGAAATTTTTAAAAACCGGCTCAATAGAATTTAAATTTAATTCTTCGACTGAAGTTTATATTAACGATGAGCTTGCCGGAGAAACATCTTTTTTGGGCGACGCTTTTTCTAAGGGAGGGTTATTGCCGCGAACGTATCGGATTAGATCAGAAAAAAAAGATTATTTACCGTGGCAAAAATTGGTAAAAGTTGAGGCGGGATTTTTGGCTAGCTTTCCCAAGATTGTTTTAATTCCAGATTTTTTTGAAGAAAAAATAGTAGCCTCAAGTTCTATTAGTCCTATAACAATAAAAAGATTTGAAAAAGAAGGTCCTCTAGCCATCATTGGCAATAAACAAAAAACGGAGAGTATTGATCTGAAAACCGGCGAGGTCAAACCGATTAAAAAAGGGGAAATTTCGGAGAGTGCTCTGATCGGTGAGGTAGAAGTTAGATATATTCCTTCACCAGATAAAGAAAAAACGGCATGGTTTAATAAAAGAGAGGTTTGGATTAAATGGGAAAAAGATGCCAGTTATCAGCCATTTCAAAGAGCTGGGGATGTAGAATTTGTTATTAGACTCAATCAGGACGTGGAAGATATTCAGTGGTACGAAGACTCCAGTCATCTTTTTGTTAGCACCGGAGGCATTTTGAAATTTATTGAAATCGACACTCGCGGCGGAAATAATATTTTTGATATTTCTGATATAGCTAGCCCGTTTTATTATAGCTCCAATATGGACGCAATTTTTAAATTTGAGGGGAATAAATTGATCAAAATAGATCTATCAAATTAAGTAGCGGCATACCGAGATAAAGACGACGTAAGAAAGCGAGTACTGTTTGACAGACTGATCAATTAATACTATTGTATTTTTATCTTTGACAATCTACATTATGAGGGTTCAGTGTATTATATACTTTCAGTAATGATCGTTTTAATTATTGGTACTGCTGCAGCGTATCATTTTTTGCAAGCATCACGTGTAAAAAGAGAAATAGAAGAACTTTATTCAATTCTGCGCGAACGTTCTGAAGAAATCGGAACTAAATTATGTCAACTACTAACTGTAAATGAGCTACAGTTTGAAAGATCACAATTAGAACCAACTATACATTTAATCATTGTAAGTAAAAACGATTCTCCTGTAGCGCGAGTATTAATAAATGTTAATCGAAACTACGTGCCATTGCAGATTAGTTTTCCAAATGGCCAAAACTATATGCGAGGCGTTTCGTTTAAGAATCTGCCGCAAGTAGCTCTCGATGTAATTCTCGGTTTTCTAAATTCGCAAAATCATAATAAAGAAGCTGCCGCTAATCAAGAAGTTATGCTTCCCGATATAATTCCTGAATGGATACAAAAACTGTCTACCGGTCCCAATAATAATGGATTCGTAATTGAAGGCGTTATGGTCCAATCTCTAGTGGCCTCAAAGGGTAGGCGTTACGTGCGTAAAGCTGGCAAAATATCAGTTGAACTGGATAATTATTATGCTGACGTAAAAAAGGAAAAAAAAGGATTTATTTTTTAAAAAAATTAACGTCGAGGAAACTCGGCTTTTATATTATTGATTTACGAGAGGTTGAAGTACTTGCCTTTTGATTTTCGTCATTCAGATGGCTCCATATAAATAAATGTCGATTTTAGATGTTTTTCGCTGATAAAGAAAATTGGGACGGAGTGAGACAAAAGACCTCTTGTAATCAAGGGGTCTTTTGTTGAACGTAAGGGGTACGATTTTTTTATCTAGAAAAACGAGAAAATCGATATATTATTTGCCGGAGACAGATGTTGAAAGAAAATTAGAAGGCGAGTACTTATCGTTTAGCCCACTGTGGGGCTTTTCTAGCTTTTTTGAGACCGTATTTGCGGCGTTCCTTGGCGCGAGAATCGCGCGTAAGATAGCCGGCTTTGCGTAGTTTTTTTGAAAAATTAGTATCAAATAAAACGAGAGCTCGGCTCAAACCATGCTTGATAGCATCAGCCTGCCCATGAATCCCGCCTCCAGACACCTTAACCGTAGCTTTAAAACGGTTAATTGATTTTAATTTGCGCAGTGGGGACTCTACTATATTTTGCAACGGAATAGCTTTGAAGTAATCCTGATAAGATTTACCATTTACTTCAACTAGAGCTTTATCTTCTGATATTTGAACGTCTGTAGATTTTTTAGTGAACACTCTTACCCTAGCTGTTGATTCCTTGCGTCTGCCTACGGCTTCATAGTATTTTTCAACGATGTGGTTGATTATTTTTTCGTCTGCAACGTGCGCTGAGTTTTCGATCGCTTCAAAAATTTCCGGTTCTTTTGGAACAGCAGTGATTTTTGGCAGCTTCTTCTTAGTTGAGACGGCTTTAGTTTTCTTGATTGTTGTTTTAGTAACCATATGTGATAGTTTACTGAACGAATTCAATTATGGCCATTTTAGAGCCATCGCTTAGACGAGGCGGCAAATTTATTATCCTTGTATATCCTCCCGCTCGACCAATAAATTTTTCGATGATTTCTTTATTTAATTTTTGTGCGTATGGACGTCCAAGCCTTGAAACTAATAATTTATTTGAAGCTAGATTCCTTTTATTAGCTAAAGTTATAATTTTTTCTATGTATGGCCTGAGACTTTTGGCTTTAGCTTGGGTGGTATTTATTTTGTTATGTAAAATTAAAGCTCGAGCCAAATCCCGCAAAAGTTCTTTGCGTTGCTTGGTTTCTCTTCCAAATTTTCTGTTTTTTTTACCGTGATTCATCCCGTTAGAAGTCGCTGCTGCGCAGTCTTAAGTATAAGCTGAAGACATTTAGCAAGTCCTTCGTTGAATAATAGCTATGATATCTAACCCGTTAGGGCGACTTCTAACGGGATTCGTTTCGTTTTATTTTATTTCTAAATTCTTGATTATTTTAGCTCTCAATCTATTAGGAGCTAGCATTCTGTAAACTGCTAATTTAAAAATCTTTCCCGGATCTTTTTCAAAAACATTTTTAAGCTTACGGGCCTTCATACCACCCGGGTAACCAGAATAATGATAATAAATTTTTTGATCTATCTTTTTGCCAGTAAATTTTATCTTGGTAATATTATCTACTATCACTTTTTCTTGCGGCATTATATTTGGTTGGAAGGTAGGAAGATTTTTACCGCGTAAAATTAATGCAACCTTACTTGCTAAGCGTCCTAACGGTTGATTTGTGGCATCAATGTTATGTAACATTTTAGGTTAGGTTATCGTATTTAACTTTTATTCCTTTTTCTTTCGTGGTTTCTTGGTTTTAACTTCAGTCTTTGTTTCATTTTTTGGTATTTCAACCTTGTTAATTATTGCGAAATGTTCAATTAAAATTTGCGATCCTTTTTGGAGTGCTTCTTCCGGACTAACGCTGCCGTCCGTCTCAATATCCAGTAAAACCTTGTTATAATCAGTTCTTTGACCTACCCTGACATTTTCAACTTTAAAATTAACATTTTTTATAGGAGTAAAAATTCCATCAATTGCAATTTTACCTACGCCTAATTTTTCTTTTTGTCTTTGTTCGGCTGGTATATAGCCAATACCCCTTTCAACAGTTAACTCCATTTCCAATTCTATTTTCTTATCCGTTATGGTCGCAATGTGCTGATCACTATTTATTATATCTACATCCGCGTTTGGCACTATATTTTCAGCAGTAACCCTTCCCTCGCCTTTTGCATTTAACATTACGGTTACAGGCTCATCTTTGAAAACATTAAACCTTATTTTTTTTAGGTTCATGATTATTTCGATTACATCTTCAAGTACGCCTTCCATAGCCGAAAATTCATGATCAACCCCTCTTATTTTAACTGAAGTAATAGCCGCCCCCTCTAGCGAAGATATCAAAACTCTCCTAAGAGTATTACCCACCGTCATTCCATAACCAGGATAAAGCGGTCCAATTTCAAAAACTGCTTGGTTGCCAGTTTTAGAAACTATTTTTGGTTCTGTAGGTAATTGAATCATACAAATGTAACATTACTAATTTACTGATGATACTAATCTGCAAATACTTTGCATGTTGGCATCATTCGTATATTGGCATGTGATTTTTATCTTGAATAAAACTCAACTAATGAATGTAAGTCCTTAATTTCTATGCCGCTGTCCTGAATGTTCGGTAAGCCTGAAATTTTTACCGTCAATTTATCGCTATCTACTTCTAACCATTTCGGTGCTTCATTTTTTTTAATCCATTGAGGCACTGCTACTGAAAAAAATGGTGACTTAAGGCTTCCCTCTCGTATTTTTATTGCATCATTTATTTTAACTTCATAAGACGGTATATCAATCTTTCTTCCATTTACTAATATATGGCCATGATTAACTACTTGTCTTGCCTGATCTCTGGATTGTGCAATGCCGGCTCTATAAATAACATTATCCAATCTATTTTCCAGCCTTCTTATTAAAAATTCTCCTGTTTCCTGTTTCGAATTAATTGCATCATTTATCCAATTTTTGAATTGTTTTTCCATCATGCGGTATGTTTGTCTAACCTTTTGTTTAGACTGCAGCTGCTGGCCGAATTCCGATAACCTTTTTTTAAATGTTTTACCGTGAACTCCGGGAGGGTACATTCTTTTAACAGTAGCTGATTTAGGCGAAAGCGAACGCTCACCTTTTAAGAAAAGCTTTGCTCCTAATCTTCTTTCTATTTTTTCTTTTGGGCCAGTGTATCTAGACATAATATTTTTATACTCTCCTTGGTTTCTTGGGTCTTACTCCATTATGAGCCATCGGAGTAGCGTCTATTATTGAAATTATATTAATGCCCGAGCTTACAACTCCTCGAATTGCCGCTTCTCTGCCGGGACCAATACCTCGTACTGAAATTTTTGCTTCTTGAAAACCTAATTTTTTAGCTTTTTCAACCGCATCTTTGCCAACCAATGTTGCGGCATAAGGAGTAGACTTTCGAGCGCCCTTAAACCCCATCATTCCAGCCGAAGAATAAGCAAAAATATTACCATTAGGATCAGTTACTGAAACTATCGTATTATTATACGAAGATGAAATATGCACAACTCCCTTAAAAACTTGTTTCTTAGCTGATTTTTTGGCCAAAGCAACACCCGCAGATTTATCTCCAGCATCATCAGAGCCGTTAGTTGTAATAATTCGTTTTTTACCCATTATGTTTTTTGTCCAGCCGGCTTTCTGCCAGAACCCATGGTTTTCCTAACATTGCCACGAATAGTTCTAGAATTAGTTTTGCTTCTTCCGTGGATTGGCAATCTTCTGGCGTGTCTTGTGCCACGCCACGAACCAACTTCTTTTAATCTTTTTATATTTTCGGAAATCTCTCTTCTTAAGTCACCCTCTACTCTGTAATTTCGGTCAATTATATTTTGAATCCTGTTAATTTCTTCACTGGTAAGATCTTTTGCTCTTTTCTCATTTGAAACATTAGCAGACTTTAAAACTACGCGGCTATTTGTCGGTCCGATACCATATAAATACGATAGTGCTATTTCTATTTTTTTATTGTCCGGAATATTTATTCCTGAAATACGTGGCATGCTTACACAACTTATAATTCCTAATCGCTAATTAATAATTTATTTATTAGAGATTGGCAATTAGTAGTTGGAGATCGCGCTAGCTAGCCTTGTCTTTGTTTATGCTTCGGATTAGCGCAAATACAAAACAATTTGCCTTTGCGTCGAACAAGCTTACATTTATTGCATATTTTTTTTACGGATGCTCTGACTTTCATCCCGTTAGAGGTAGCCCCGCCAAGGTCCTTCGGACTCGCGACTTAGTCGCGAGCGAGACCTCTAACGGGATTAATTATCTGCGAAATATTATCCTACCCTTCGTTTCATCTGGACTCAGCTCCAAAGTTACTTTATCGCCAACGATAACTTTAATGTAGTTCATTCTCATTTTACCAGCTAAATAAGCTAAAACCTCCCTGCCATCATTGAGCTTAACCTTGAATTTGGTATCGGGCAAGGCGTCTATTACAATTCCGTCCTCTTTTATTTTTTGATCATTCAAATTATTAAAAATATTAGAATAAAGAAAAAACCAGATTTCTCATTGGAAATCAGGCCATATAGAACCCTTATTCCATTGGTATTAAGTGTAGCAAAATCTGTTTTACATGTCAATCTTTTTCTATAATTAGTTTTATTTTGTCCAAATCCTTAGGAATTCTTTTAACCCAAAAAGGGCCCAGAATAATGCGCGTTGATTCAATTTCTTTAATTTTCGTGAAATATGTGCGCATCTCATCTTCCTTTAGGCCAGCTATTTCCTTTCGTATCTTAGCCTCATCAATTTTATTTGTAGATTGCCCGGTAACTTGAATGTCAAAAGTCATCATCAAACCATCGGAACTGTTTTCTGGATTGAGATAATTTATGACTAGATTCTTTTCTAGCAACTCTAGATCACCTTTTTGCGCTATATAATTTTTTATTAACTCAATTATATCTGAGTCACGGAAAGCTAAGGTACTGGCCGAGCCGGCAATCGTTATTTGTAAATTTTCCGCCGCTTCTCCGACCTTGGCATTACTGACGGGCGACTCCATTTTAATTTTAAGGGAATCTAAAATTTTTAATTCCCCCGCTTCATTTTTTAATAGACGTATTATTTTTTCTTTAAGTTTAGCCGTAACTGCTTCCTGAGCTTTAATAAAATCTTCTTCGGTAACTACTTTTGATGGTCCTATTATGCCGCCGGTGGTAGACCTTGTTGATTTAGCATAAAATTGATCTTGTTTTGGCGTTCCCTTGAAACCAGGAATAGTAAAAGTGGTAGGCTCAATATTATACTCCCCTCCGGCTTTGTCGGCAAAAATAATTGATTCCAGTGAACCCTCTTTCAAGTTAGCATCAACTCCGGTGGCTGCTGGAATTTCTATCGTTTGGGGGATTCTAAATATTAAGCCGCTCGAAGATTCAAAACGAGTAGTTGCTACCAATCTTTGAGGGGTCAAGCTTTTATTATAAATAGTTATCTTACCGCTTGCTTTTTGAACAACTTCTTTTTGGCCGGTTACCGGAAACGTACTAGACTCCTGATCCTTGTATGAAAAACGCTGTCCCGGTAAACGGTTAAAATTTAAATTTAGTTCTGTGATGGCAGTAGAGGCCGAGGCCTTTATTTGAAAATTGAGTGGTTGTTTTTGCGGCCGAATTATAATTTTAGCACTGCCGAGGGTAACGTATAATATAAGAAGGAGAACAACTAGGGTGCCTGCCACAAAAAAGATAGGTATCCGGCGAAATATTTTTGACGTTTTAACCTTTTTTATGCTACGGTCAGATTCTTTCGAAGTCCATACTTTTTCTATCTCGCCCATTCTAGTTTTTTCTTCGGAAGTATTTTTTGATATTTCTACGTTGAAAGGACTTGTCTTTTCCTCGTTAATTCTTATGGAGTGTTCTACCTTTTTATTGGGCCCTATAATATCTTTGATAGTCCTGACTTGATCGGTTACCTTTGCCACTGCAAGTTTGGCAACAAGATTATCTTCGTATTCCGCTTCCCTATCTTCTTGTTCCAATTCCACATCTTCTGATGCTATCACAGGCTCAACCGATACTCTGGATGCAGTAGTTTGCGATCTTTTTGGTTCATGAGCCTGTAGCACCTCGATATTGCTTTGCATGGCAAGCTGGATAACAACAGGATCCGTCGTCATTATACTGACGCGCTTACTTGTCGCATCCGCCTCGTTTTTTATCGTAACGAAATTTTGCGATTGGCGAGCAATCTTAGAATTATTCGGTAAAATAAGTATGACTTCATTGGCATCGACATTTTTAAACGAATCAAAAACGTCACCGAAATTATCGTTCTTTAAAACATGAATTATTTTAGTTAAACCCATTTTCAAATTTAGTATAACATTAAAACTAAATAATTTAATCAACAAGTATGCGCACACTAGAGTTAAAGATTGACGTATATTAAAAGATAGGTTATATTAAGTATAAGTTTTTTTACAAAGGAGCTGTAATGGGTCTAGTGCCTGACTTAGAGCTTTTTCCTTTACCTGCTTGGATAAAGCGTAGAGCAGCCAGACGTTTTCTTAAAACATTAGATGATCCTCTCCTTAGTAGCAGAAGTGAGTTGCAAGTTGATTTTAATGAATGCATTAGGCCGTTTATTAAACGAAATGTTGATTTAACCAGCTTAATTGATGTGGGAGTTGATTTGCTGGCTAACTCTGTACAATCATGTAAACCATTCTACAAACAACTCGTCTGGCTTTACGATGCGCCATATTATTTTGTTTTAACATTTAAAATAAACGGTGAGCTTATGGGAGCCGCAGTACTGGGCTTTAAAGTTACGGCAGCATCGCTCAATATTATTCAAATTCAAGGTTTGAAGTTCGTTCAAAAACACAATAATTTCATTGATGACCAAATCAAATCCATGTTGCAATCACTCAAGTGGGAAAGATTGCTTGTCTCATTTGCCGAGAACTGGGCAATAAAAAATGGTTTTCGTCGTGCTAAAATACAAAAAGCCGAAAGCAATGCTTGGTTTATTGATATGAAAAAATACGAATCGGTATATATTGGCCGTAATGATCGCTTAAAAATGCATTACGACGTGACAGCAAAGCGAAGCGGTTATAAAAGTTTAAATAAAAAATGGTGGGGCAAAAAACTTACGCAAACTGCGGGTCTCTGAAAGGAGACTTTTTATTTTATAGTCGCCCTGATGCGTCTAGTTCCAGCAGAGATAGACTCTTCTTTATTAATTTTAAAATGACCTATCTCGCTAGTATTAGTAACATGCGGACCGCCACAAAGTTCTTTGGAGTATGCATTATGCCAATTGCTGTCTTCTCCAATAAAGTAAACCCTCACTGTTTCTGGATATTTTTCCGGTCGGAATGAACGAGCTCCTCCTTTAATTGCCTCATTTTTTGGAACTTCGACAACTTGAACTGACAAATTTTCTTGAATTTTTTCATTTACTTCATTTTCGATTTTTTTTAATTCTTCTGCGGTTAATTTACGATCAAAAGTAAAATCAAACCTAGTACGCTCAGCGGTAATATCAGAGCCGGCCTGCCTAATTGTGTCTCCTAAAATATTATGCAATGCCTGATTTAATAAATGAGTAGCCGTATGGAGTCTGGTAATTTTTTTAAGCTCTTCTTCATTTCCGGCTTTTAACTCCCCCGTATCCAATAATAATCCGTGTCCGCCGAATTTTTTCTCCGCCCCGGCACGAGATTTTTCTTGGTGTTTTTTAAACTCTTCATCGAAAGCTTCGCGATTTAAATTCTTAGATTTTTCTTCGGCCTGCTCCTTGATAGCTTCATAGGGTAATCCAAAGCTTTCATAAAGTTTAAATGCAATTTTTGCATCAATAATGTTAATTTTTGTAAGTTCTTTAATTCCCGCTCTTAATGTTTTATAAAACTTCTCAGCTTCCACCAGCCAGACGTCAACGATTTCTTTTTCAACAATTTCTGGATAAATTGACTGATAGTTTGAGATTAAAGAATTTATAACACGGTATGTTGGAATACTTACACCCTTTTGATGATTTACTTCTTCAATAGTAATGACTCTCCGCATTAATCGCCTTAGAATATACTCCCGCTCTTTATTAGAAGGTCTAATTCCATCCGCAATAAGAAATATGGAGGCACGCATATGATCTATTACAACTCTTTTATCATGTTCGGAAAGTTCAAGCGGCAAGAGTTCCATCGGTTCGCTAAATAAATCGGTTTCGAAAATATTATTTTTTTTCTGAACAACCATTGCTAAGCGTTCAAGACCCATGCCGGTATCAATACCCTGTATTTTCAGAGATGTAAGAGTTTTATCCTTGTGCTGATAGTATTGGTTAAAAACAAGATTCCATATTTCAATCCCTTTGACGTATATTTCGCTTGTCGGTCCGCAGGGACCCTCATCCCCTGTCGGCCCCCAAAAGTTATCGGCTCGGCCAAATTTTTTAACCTCGATTTTTGGGTCAATTGATTTCCAGATTTTTTCTGACTCTTCATCGGCGGGCACATTATCTTCGCCTTTAAAAACCGAAACGTAATCTATCTTCAGTCCCATTTCTTTGGTGATAAATTCGTGAGCGTATTCTATGGCTTCTTTTTTCCAATAGCCACCGAATGAGAAGTTGCCCAACATTTCAAAAAAAGTCAGATGCGATTCGTCGCCGACTTCGTCTATATCCGAGGTTCGCATTGATTTTTGAATTGATGTGGTATTGAGGGAGCCGAAATCTTTCATCGAATCAGCTTCGCCGGTGTAATACGGTTTGAACTGTTGCATCCCGGCAGTCGTAAAAAGCACCGAGGGGTCGGTCGGTAGCAAAGATGACGAGGGTACGATCTTGTGACCTCGCTTCTCAAAAAACTTCAAAAATTTTTCCCGAATTTCTTGATGCGTCATAAATAAAGTATAACAAATATAAATGTATCACGAAAAAGCCTCCTTTTGTATACAAAACAAAAACACGTCTCTATAACGCGTTTAGTTTGTTGAATATTTTAAAATTTATTTTTAATTTTTTTCCATAATTTGCCAACTATTTTTATTACAAAAAATATAATCGCTAAAATCAAAAACAACCACATCAGCCAAAGCGTGAGGCTTATTAT
>JBBUDS010000014.1:0-3454 GCA_038057175.1 Patescibacteria group bacterium | reverse complement strand
ACTCGGAATAGTCTCTGTGCCACCCACCGCTACGCGCTTGCGCGCTAGCGGGGTCCCGCCAAGGCGGGATTTCCCTAAATTTTGATTCGCCGCTCTTTTCTTAAGAGAAAGAATTGCGAATCTTATATTTGGCGGCCGTTAGCCGCTGCCTTGCTCACGCAACTTCCAATTACCAACCGCTAATCATCAGTAGAATTTTGTTATAGGTTATTGATTAGAAATTCGAAGTTGCGCAAGCGGTGTTCGGACTTTCCTCTAACGCTCGTGCGTCAGCAATCACCCGACTTACCAAGACATATCTATTATATCCCACGAGGGTATTGATTGTCAAAGGTTTTTGCTTTAGATTGTTAATTACACATGAAAAAAGGGGAGCTTATATTTAGTGTGCTTTTATTGCCGGTAGACTTCGGTATGTTGGTGGCAGCTGGATTAGCTACTTATTTTTTGCGTACTCGCATTTTGTCTTCTTTTAGACCGGTACTTTTTGAATTTAATTTACCGTTGGAAAAGTACATTTTTCTTATTTTAGCCGTAGCTTTTATTTTTATGATTGCTTATGCCGTATCCGGTCTTTACAGTTTGAAAAGTACGCGTAGTATGATTGAGGAATTTTTTAAAGTAATCGTTGCTTCGTCCGCCGGTATTATGGCGGTGATCATATATATATTTTTAAGGCAGGAACTTTTTGATTCAAGATTCCTAGTTTTAGGTGCATGGTTATTGGCGGTTATTTTTGTTTCTTTTGGGCGACTTGTTGTGCGCCACATCCAAAGACACATGGTTTCTAAGCGTGATTTTGGCGTACACAAGGTGATGATTATAGGCGAAGACGATGTGACCCAAAAAGTTATTAAGCATATCAGAGATAATCCAGCCTTTGGCTATCGTATTGTTAAGCACATGGCTAATCCGGAAGTTATTGAGGTGAAGACCGCCATTGGTAATCCGGGTATAGACGAGGTGATTCTTACTAATCCGAATTATCCGGCCAATAAAATATTGGATATAATAGATTTCTGTCATGAAAATCATTTGACATTCAAATTCGTACCCAATATTTATCAGACGCTTACCGCAAATTTTGCGCTTGATGCTTTTGCCGGCGTGCCTATCGTAGAGCTGCGCCGTACGGCGCTTGATGGCTGGGGTAAGATTATAAAAAGAGGAATTGATGTCGCTGGTTCCATTTTAGGATTAATAATTTTTTCTCCGCTTTTGGGGGCGGTGTCGTTTGCTATTAAATGGGAAACGGAGGGGCCGGTTTTTGTACGACTTGAGCGGATGAGTAAAAATAAAAAATTCCGCATGTTGAAGTTTCGTTCAATGATGAATGATGCCGAAAAATATAAGGCAGTGCTGGCTGCCTATAATGAACGAACCGATAGTCCCCTTTTCAAAATTAAAAATGATCCACGCATAACTCGCGTCGGACATTTTATCCGCAAATATCGTATTGATGAGTTACCTCAGCTTTGGAACGTGTTAAGAGGTGAGATTTCTCTTGTCGGTCCGCGACCACATCAGCCAGACGAGATAGACCGCTATGAGAAGCACCATCGTCGTGTATTAGCAATCAAGGCTGGCGTTAGTGGTTTGGCTCAAATATCCGGCAGTTCCGATTTGCCATTTGAGGAAGAGGTGGCGCTGGATACATTTTACATAGAAAATTGGTCATTTTGGCGGGATGTTAAAATTATTATTTTAACTGTTCTAAAAATTTTCCGTGATAAGTCCGCTGTTTGATTAAATTATTATGCGCATTGCTTTAGTACACGATTACCTTAATCAATACGGAGGTGCCGAGAGGGTGCTGGAGGTTTTGTGCGAAATTTTTCCTGATGCGCCAATATATACGCTACTTTATGATGAGAGAATGACCGGTGGGGTATTTAAAGATCGAGAGGTGCATACATCTTTTTTGCAAAAACTACCTTTTGTGCGGAGACATCATCGGATATTTCCTTTTCTAATGCCATTAGCCGTTGAGCAGTTTGATTTGTCATATTTTGATATTGTTTTGTCCGTTTCGGCATCTTTTGCCAAGGGTATTATTACCAAGCCACACACCAGGCATATCAATTATTGTTTAACGCCAACCAGATATCTTTGGGATGATAGCCATCGGTATATTGATGAGTTTCGTTATTTTTGGCCCATTAGAAAACTGGCCTCTTTTTTTATTACGTATCTTCGTATTTGGGATAAGGAGGCCGCCTTGCGCGTAGATAAGTTTGTGGCGATTTCTAATTTTGTCAGATCCAGAATTAACAAATATTATAGCAAAGAAGATATTCCCGTAATTTATCCGCCAATCGAGATCGGCAAGTATTATATTTCCAGCGAAGCCGATGATTATTTTTTAATGGTCGGCAGGCTTGTGCCTTACAAACAATTTGATTTGGCGGTAAAAACTTTTAGTGCCATGGGTAAAAAACTTAAAATTGTCGGTGATGGTCCAGAGCGTAAGCGGCTTGAAAAACAAGCTAGTAAAAATATAGAATTTCTTGGTTTGGTATCAGATTACAAAATGCCAGAAATTTATGCGCGGGCACAGGCGGTTATTTTTCCACAAGAAGAAGACTTCGGTATCGTACCGCTTGAATCAATGGCTTCTGGCAGACCGGTGATTGCTTATCGAGGCGGAGGAGCGCTTGAAACAATTATTGAAAATCAAACGGGTATATTTTTTGATGATCAGACAGAGATTGCCCTCGCTCAAGCCGTCGGCCAGTATTATCAAACCAATTGGGACCCGGCCGCCATCCGTACCCACGCCCTCAAGTTTGATAAGGAGGTTTTTAAGGGGCGGGTTATTGACATGATACTAAGCAAATGATAGTATAATATAGAGTAACGCCCGTTTAACAATTCAGGAGATCTTACGTGCAAAATTTGCGAGATAGACTTGTAACGGCTCTGATTTGTGACGTAGGGGTAGATCCAATCACGCTAGCTCTTCGTATGGATCAGTTTGACAGGTCCGGGAATATTAATCTCGTGCTAAGTCGGGATGAGGCCCGAAAGTTATCTCAAGCCTTGATTGGCATAGAAGGATTTAATATGCGGCTATCTAGTCCGTCTCAATCCGGTATGATCGTTGTAGATATTGAAAAAAAGACTATGCCATTGGACGTAGCTGTATAATTTGGATGAACCTGTTTTTGACCGCGCCTAGCGCGTTTTTTGTTTTTTCAAAAAATGGACAGAGCGATAGTTTTCATTTTAAAACATTTTTACCGAATTAAAATCGGAGTGAAACTCCTGTCTAAGAAATCATTCATGGCAGACTTTGGTAATAAATAAGGCGAGCGAGCAGCGGAAAGCCGAGACCGGACCCAGCACCACTTTTGTAACAAAAGTGGTGCTGGGGAGGAAAGCTCGGAAGGATTCCGTGTTGCGAGCGAGTTATATTTGTCAAAGTCGAATGTTGATTTCGTGACAGGGGTTGAGC
>JBBUDS010000013.1:0-11510 GCA_038057175.1 Patescibacteria group bacterium | reverse complement strand
CAAACCTTAACATCTGTTAGGTCATCCCAAACAGTTTCATCGCTTGCATTATCGAATGTTCCATCGCCAGTACTATCAGAACACAAAACGAACTCAGTCTTACGAACTTCAATGTTAGCGGCTGCCGTCATTGAATATCGCAATAAAGTAACGTCTGTGGCATTTGTGGCAATGTTGGTGGCATTAGGACCATTGAAAGCAATAGTCAAAACACCGCCCTGCAAAGTTAAGTCAGTAACATCGGATGCGGCATCAATGTCAGTGTCAGTTACAGCCATACCTTGACCATATTGATCACCAACAGCATATGTGTCGGCATCATTTTCAAAGTAGAAATCAAGGGTTTCATCCTTCTTACCACCCAAATCGGCCCACACCTTAAATACAGCGTTGCCTCCCTTAGTAATGGTATAACCGGAACCTAGGCTGAAAACAGCATAACCATCGCTGGTCATGGAACCATCCCAAGTCATTGTTCCAGTTGTCAATTTAAGATTAGTCAAATCTGACGGCTTAACTGTACCACCATTGATTAAGGTTAATCTCCTTACGCTGGCAGCTTCAGTGTTGGCAGTTATCTTAAATTCAGATATCTGCGCAGCCTTCTGACCTACAGTCGGATTGGATAATGAACCTGATCTAACTAATGTTACAGAACCAGATGAAGCACCAGAGCTTGTGACATTATTACCACTTACTGGAGCTCCCGATACAGTGCCGCTACCAGTAATATTAGTTAACTGTACATAGTTAACATTACCAGCAGTGTTATTAGCGCTATCCATGTCAGCTACGATTGATAAATCTTTGGTTCCACTTACAGCGACATTCAATAAGAATGTGGCTTCACCAGAAGCTGAAGAGAATGTCTTGCCTGAAACCAATCTCTTTGCACCATCATATACATAAACATTCAAGAAATCATTCGTTTCACCAGCACCTAACCTCTTGATGGTCATGGTGCTGATCGTTCCAGTACCAGTAACCCTAACTTTCAAAAAATCAACACCAGTTGAATTCAAGGTTATCGTCTTAGCTGCTGGGCTGTCTGGAGCCAAACTGACTGACAACGGACCTGTTGGGGGCGGAGTTGCACCAGGAACTCTAGAGTAGCTAGGAACCTGATTTACTGAAGTGTAATTAGATCCTTTTGCATACCAGTTAAATTCATTATTGTTTATGCAGAAAACCTTCTTGAAGAAGTTTGCATCATCAGCAACGGCTTGCGCGCCAGTGGTGTTAACCCAGTGGAGCATACCAACATCTTCACCGGTTGTTTCAACACCATAGACCTTCTCGTCATTCGTTTCGCAATTGCGGAACAAACCAGAAGTTGGGAAGGCGTCTCGGGTTGCTGGTGAAACATTCTTAACGGCCGCAAAGCCGCCAAGGTGTCCGTAGAAACCGAAGATTGCAGGGTTCAAAAATAATCTCTTGTAACCCATCTCATTAACAATATATACATCTGGATCATCGGAGCCGGCGGCGCTTACAACGTCACCTTCCTTTAATCCGTAGTCGGAGGGGGCTACTGCAAAGGTATTTTGTACACCTAAGAAGTAAACCAATCCTACGACGAGCAACATTGCTGTTGCAACGGCGATAGCCACTTTTAAAGAGGCGTCACCATAAGTCATAGCTTTACTCATAATATTTTTAGTTTAGTCTTCATCGATTCCTGTCTTAGGACCGAAAAGCGACAAAGAAAATTAATAATCAGTATAACGAATCCTACTCACAACAAATGAAATGTTTAGTCGTCTTAATAATACTGCGCTTATCCTGGAATTCGTTTTCGACCGCGAAAACCAAAATAATTCTACAAAATTAAATACGACACGGATTCGATAACTAGACTAGATAATAAATCCATTCGAAAACAATTTAAAAACAATCTAATAAATCACAAGCAACGTAATTATTCTATTTTCAACGTTCATTCATCTTATGAGTCGGTGGCGATATTCAAAAAAATTAATTACCGCCACCAACACACAAATCTGAAATATTTTAACTACTATCTTATAAACAACAAAACAACCAAAATGGCTAATCCAAAACGGTTGCAAATTTATTCAAAAAAATCATATTTTTCCTGTTATTTAAGTAATAATTAGCCTATTTAAGTCTCTAAACAGGGTTGCATTAATAGTAGCAAATAATAGCGAAATGGTCAAATAAACAATGTATTTTTAAATCCTGAATATAATAATACTCATACTCCAACAAATTCACAACCTAGAAAGTGTGGATAATGGAATACATTACATAATTAATTATATCTATTGGGTAAAAGCGCACAATAGCATTCTGTGGATAAACAACAGGTGCGACCCTTCGATAGCTCCCAAAATAACTCCTAAAACAAGCAGTCTTCATTAGGTTAAAATATTATTAACTCTAAATTAAGAGCGCTCGCTAAAATATTATTCAAACTATACACCTACTACATACTTAAAAATATCTAAACCAATAAATTTAAACTAATCATATTCACAGAGACCTACACGCTAAAGCCCTTGATTAATGACAATAATGATGTCATCAATCACTGACATGGTGTCATCTGAGAATGACATCATGTCGTCATCATTGACATCATTGCATGAATGCTAAATACAGTTGTACAACTATAAGAAACTGATCTTCCACACACCCTTAGGATATTTTTCAAATATAACTTCGTTTTTACTTTGTATCCCATTGTTGCTTACAAAATATTCGAAATGAGAAAATAACTCATCCTTAGAATTAACTTTTTGCCAGCTATTTTTAATAATATTTAATTCCTTCCAAAATTCTTTCATAAATCCCTTATCTTCGTATTCTATTAGTGTCTTCTTCCATTGATCCTGTTTACTTAATGCAAAATATTTACTAGCTAAATCAAAATCTTTTTTTTCAAGAGCACTAATAAACATACTAAATGTTTCTTCTGGAGTTAATCCGCCACGCGTATCCTCTCTATAAAGTTTTTCTAATTTCCTCTGGTCATCCGTTAAGGTACTTTTATTTCTCCACGACTTCAATAGAGGTCCGACATTAAGAAGACTCCAAATAACAACTCCGGCAATAATTCCTAAAATCAAAACGGCACTCCAGTGCCGCCACCACATCTTTTTTTCCAAATCATCTATACTATTCATCTATACTATAATTTAAATTAATTAAAATTAAGCGTCAACAGCATACTTTACTCGCATGGTCCATAAAAAACTTTTTTGCCCTCACTAAAACGTTTAATAAGATTCATCTGAATAAGTTCGCTAAGCTTACGCTTCAGGGTACGCTTGCTAACGCCAGAAAACTTACCAAAAACTTCTATATTTTGAACTCTCTTGTTAAGAAGAACAAACTCAATAATCTGTTTATGATCTTGACTTAAAGAATAGGAGCTCGATTTTGATTTATTTTGCCGTAACTCTATCTTGTGGCTATGTGAATTCAGTTTAATAGTATTTTTTTTATTACTAAAATTTAAAATAGTTAATTCTAACAACAGTAGATTACGTTCAAGCAAAAGGGGAGTGTCGGGTTTTGTATATTTCAAAATGTAAACAATATTTAAAATATTTTTTATTTGAAAAATTAACTCTGTAGAACATTGTACGACATAACTTGAACCACTGGCGCTCCCCTTGAATTTTAAAAACTTAATGTACCTAAGAAATAAATTTTCTGATTCACGATCTAATAACTTAACTAAAAAATCATTATTAAGGTCGGCGCTTAATTTATTTAAAAGCCTAAATGTTCGAGCAAAAATTGTAACCAAGTTCCCTCTTTCCATACTAACACTCTTACTATATAACGGATTTCTTCGCAAGAATTAAAAAACTCATTGACATATTGCGAGTTATCTTATAATATTTATCATAGCTTAGTTGGCACATTTACATCATATGGGAGCTAGAAATGAATACGGGTAGGCGTCTCTCATTTATGACACTTTTGTCTGTATTAACCTTGTCTTCTTGTGGAAAAATCATACCACAGGATATACTTGATCTTGAGCATACGTATCCAATAAAAATAATCATCTCAATTGATACTTATATTGCTCAAGACCCGCAAATTTCAATAAAAGCACGAGACTTAACAATAGACCGTGAAAAAATGATCATAACCATAAAGGATGGATTGATATCAGATGGTCCCGTTAGGTTTCACCTCATAAAATTTAGTGGAGAAATATCATTCCCGCTCAATGGTTCTAGAATATCGATCTGGAAAGATGGCAAGTACGAACTTATAGAAGATTATCGAGATCCACCTCGAGAATTACCTCCTGCAACTAAATAAAATATAATCGGCTAGTTAGCCGATTTTTAATTACTCAAAATACTAAGCAGAGCCCTATTGAAAATTACTCCTGTGAATTAAAAAGTTCTTTAGCTCTATTCCAGTGGTCGTTAGTATGCCCGTTTTTCTTCAACCAATACCACCATTCGGCACCCCACAGATATTGAGTGTCAAAACCTGTTTTAGCCGCAAAACTTATCATCTCATTAAACTTATCTATGCCCATACGCTCAAGTAAAACATCAACTGGCGCTTCGACAATTGGCTGGCGCAACCACGGCTCGGCTGACAATTCAATCAGTATCTTCGATTTTTTACCATACATAAAGTCCACTAAATTTTGTTTAATTCTGAAAAATCCCGGCGTAATAGGATAGCGGAATGGTCCGGTTTTCCACCAAACATAAAGATATAAACTGGAACCGAAAACATCGGCTTTTTTATAAGCGCTAAACCACGGATCAAATTCTCCGCTTGAAGTAAGTAAAACCAATCTTGTTGGATCAAGTTTCTTCACCAACGCAATTTCTTTTTCTAAAAATTCTTCGTCCAATTCACCGCACAGGGAGCGACTAAAAAATGCCAAGTAAGGTTCGTTTTCAACCTGCCAATATTTAATATTCTCGTAAGTCTTGTACCTATTAATTACCACCTCGATATATTTTAGGATTTTTTCTTGTTTATATTTTATAATCTCTGTATCGGATTTTTGATTCAAAATCTCAGATTTTAACCATTCCGGCTCGTGGCATTCGGGCCAACCCGGTAATCGTCTGCCAACCGCCAATATTACCGAAGCGTTGCGTTTGCGTGCTTCATCTATCTGATAATCCAATTCCTTAAAATTAAACTTACCTTCCTCGGGTTCAGTATTTGGCCAATGTGCGGTAAATCTAAAATTGCGCACCCCAAGATCATCTAATAAATTTAAATAAACCTCCTTCCAATCAAGCTTCAATTCATCAGAATGAAACTTACTGAAAGAAACGCCATATTTAATAACCGCTGGCACACGCCTGATAGAAAATAAATAGAAAATAATGGCAATCAGGGCTAAAACAATTAAAAATTTATATAATAACCTCATAAAAATAAAACAAAAAATCCTAACACTATAAGAATCGTTGAAATAAACTTATGCCAAAGAACATCGTGCCGATGAATGGTCTCTGAAAAAAATTGCGGCATTTTTTTAGTGAATATAAGTGCAAACAACAACAAAAATACAAACTGCATGCCAGACATAGCATTCACTAACGATACTTCGCCAAGCTTAATAGCAGCAAGTATCAATAAAAAAGCGAATCCGGCGAGAGTCTTATTAACTAGTATCAAAGACTTGGTTGAGCGCGTTGAATTTAATAAGCTATTTTTAATCGCCCGAAAATTATCCGGCCAAACTAAAAGCATCAATGCACCAACCACATTAGCCATTCGCGACCAGAAAAAACCATCAAGAAAGTTGGTTTTGGTAAAAATAATCTTCACAAAAATCGAAGAAAGACCGAACATCACGCCAGATATCATTGCATACGAAGCCGACTTGCCCCCTAAACGCAAATGCGACATTAACGCCGTTCCGACGACAAGCAATATAAAACCTATAAAAAAATTAGCTGGCAGTCCGCTTTTTAAAAATATGAAGCCGAAAATAAAAGTTGCCAAAGCAGAAACCGCTCCAGTCACAGGCGCCACATCAGAGGCTTCGGCAAGTTTCAAAGATTTATATAAAAATAAGATGGATAAGATGTAGGGGATGGCAATAGCCACCGACAGCCACATAATTTCAATGGTTGGCTGCCTCACGAATCCTAACGGCCAAAACACAATAACCACACCAGAAAGAATACTAATATAAAAAGCATACACTGCTGGCCGCTGAATAGTTTTTGATTTAACCAAAAATCTATCCAACAATATTACTGCGGCATTAAGAAATTGAGCGATTAGGGCTAAATATAACCAGAGCATTTCCACTCGCCATTTAATTTTCTTTCAGCATCTGTCGCCGGCAAATAATATATCAATTTTCTAGTTTTTTCCCGATTTTGTTTACAAAATCGAGGATCCTCGATTTTCATGAATGAAAATCGGGACTAGATGAAAACAAAAGTGTTTTCATCACCGAAATCCTTCGAAAAAAGATATTTATTTGCCTGCCTGCCGGTAGGCAGGCACGGCGCCATATGAATGACGAAAATCAAACGACTCGCTTAAATATTTTATATTTCATTGTTTTCACAAATTCTTTTGTACTCGTATGCGGATGGACGGATTGTGCGCTCAAGAGTGTCGTAATTCATTTCAACTATACCAAATCTCGGATCAAAACCATGCACCCACTCAAAGTTATCCAAAAGCGACCAGTAGAAATAACCTCTGACATCGCAACCATCATGGACTGCCTGCCAGACCCAATGTAGGTGTTCCTTGATATATTTTGCACGCTTAGTATCTGTCGCATCGGCAATGCCATTTTCAGTGATATAGATCGGCTTATTATACTTTTTTAGCTCAGCAAGTACATGGTAAATAGCCGGCGGATATATCGGCCAACCCATGTCAGATTTTTTTTCATAAAACTTGTATCCAAAATGCTTATGTAAATAAAAATTTAATCCTATAAAATCTTGCTTGCTGATTATCTTGTTAATAAATCTGCGGTTACGAAACCAATTCATAAATTTTGCTTGACAAAAACTTAGGGGATTATCGTTGTAATGATAGTCAGCTTGATCCGCCGCAATGCCAACTTGTGCTGCCTGTGAGATTACCTTGATTTTTTGGTATGCTATATTGTGCGACATAACTAAGTTATCCACAACTTTCCAAACCTTAATAAAGTTTTTCTTGAATGGCGGCCACACACCACTTCCGTAACTAAACCCAACATAAACCATCGGCTCATTAATTGTTATCCAAAACTTCGCTCTGTCGCCTATTTGACTCACCACATGTTCGCAATATCGCGCAAAATAAAATGGTGCTTTCTTGTTTTCAAACCCGCCCATTTTCGCAAACCAAACAGGTAAAGTAAAATGCCACAAAGTTACAACCGGTTCCAATCCCCTGTCCTGCAAAGCCGCCAGCACCTTACGATAATGCTCAATTTCATTCTCATCAAATCTCCCCTCTTCCGGCTCTACACGAGACCACTCAATCGAAAAACGATGAGCATTCTGCCCCAACGATTTAGCAATATCAAAATCTTCTTCGTAGCGATTGTAGTGATCGCACGCCCGACCAGCTGCTGGCACTCGCCCATCGCGCGCGGCTTGAGCCCAATCATTGTTATCTATTCCACCCTCCACCTGATATGCCGCAGTAGAGCTTCCCCAGAGAAAACTATTTGGAAATTTGTACTTTTCAATCATGATTAAATTTTAACACAATTTCCTTCGCTTTTCTCTCAAGTTTATACCCACTACAATGTTCTAACCGCCACTTGATACTTTTTCCAAATAACGCAATATTGTGACTAGAGCTTGCCCTTTCACAATAGAGACGCGGAATGTGGAAAAAACTAACAGCATTGTTTTTAATTTCCGTCCCGCTGATCGGCCAAATTACAGTTAGCGGAACAGTTGAGGACGAACTGAAAAAACCGATAGTTGGAGCAGTTGTTATTATAGAACCAGACAAGTTATTTTCTATCGCCTATTCCAAAAATGTAATTACAGATTCCAAAGGTTTGTTTGGAATTATAATTGATTCCGCTCCGGGAAGTTATCTCCTAAGCACTGAGGCAAATGGCTTTCATGAAATTAAAAAAGAATCCGTAAATCTCAGGACTGGTCTAAACAACATCACCATAAAACTTACTTCCATACCCGCATTTTCGGTTACCGTCGCCCCGCCGCAAGAGAATCAGATTATTCTTGAAAAAATCGAATTGTCCCAAACAATAAACCAAAAAGATATTACGAATATACCCGTAACCAAGTATGGCGACATTAAAAGTTATGTAAGTTCAATGGCTGGAGTCTTTAGCGGACCACAAGGAAAACTTTTTTTCGATGGAAGCCCGGCTGATCAAAATAATTATCTGTTCGAAGGATTAGTCAACATAACAGATCCCATAAGTTATGATCTTAAAGCTCGCATTAATACTTATGGGATCAATTCTTTTGACAGATTTTCCGGACGCTACTCTCCTGAATTCGGCAAAGGTTCAGGTGGAACTTTTGTAATTTATCCAGAAAGCGGAGATAACAAGTTTAGATATGGGACCACAGATTTCTTGCCGGGAGTAGAATTAAACAGCAAAGGACTTAATCTTACCAGTTGGCAGCCTAGATTTTTTGTTTCAGGCCCCATAATCAAGGACAGATTTTTTTTCTTCAAATCAATTGAAACTTATTACAATAAAAATATCGTCTTTGAACTTCCCGAAAACAAAGATAGGACAATATCCTACGGCCTTAACGGCCTCATGCACATTCAAGCGAACCTCACGTCAAATAATATAATCACATCAAATTTTTTACTTGATACAAGGCAAGCTCCAAGAATAGGCCTTTCTCCCCTCAAACCGCCAGAAACAACCGAAGATACAAGGGATCGCATATATTTTTGGAGTGCCAAAAATCAATATTACAAGAAAAATTTTGGTCTTGAGACCGGCTATGGATTATATAAATCTTTTGTCAGAAGAATACCGCAAGGACAGGGTATCCTAAAAATGTCTCCTAGCGGAGATACTGGTTTTTCTCCTTTTGATGTCTTTCAGTCAGGTAGCAGACACCAGCTAACTATTTCCGGTCACAACTCTAATCTTTATTTTATCGGGGCGCACAGGCTAAAAGTTGGGCTAGACATTCAGCACTCATCTTATTTCCAAGATATAAAAAGAACGGGATTCGAGCACTATCGGCTGAACGAAACTTTAGCAAGCAGAACCGTCTATTTCGGTTCTGGGAAACTAAGTAAAACATTAACTGAAACGGCTGGCTATTTAATGGATGAATGGAGCCCAAAAACATGGCTTTTCTTGAAGTACGGCATTCGCTGGGACAACGACAATATAGTTTCCAATGATGCCATAACTACACGCGCGAGCCTAGCCTTAATACCCCCGGGATTAAAAAAACTCAAGATATCTGCCGGCTTCGGTACCATTCCATCTTCGGCTTATCTAAAACTTTTTTCCAGACATCTTGATCAGTATTCGCTTACAACGGCATTTGATAATACGGGACTCGTGGCGACCGGGCCGACGCTATCACTATTTACCGCCAACCACAACTTACTAAAAATGCCGTTAAGCCAAAACATTAGCACCGGCTTAGAGGTAGGCATAACCAAAAATTTAAAAACTGAAATAAATTATTTAAGAAAAAGAATAAAAAACGGCTATGTTTACGCACCTAATCAGGAGACCAAAATACCAGAGATATCAAACCCTCCTTTGCACTTGGCCACAACTATCTTTAATCTTTTAAACTACCAGACATTAAGTTATGACTCGGTAAGTCTTGGTTTTTCTAAAAACATTCATAAGGGAAGCTACGTGAGAGGTTTCTATACGTGGTCACGAGGTATATCTAATTCATCCTTGGATATAAATATTGATGAGCCGATTATATACACCGACACCGGCGGACGATTATCGTGGGATGTCCCCCACAGATTTCAAATTTTAGGATTTATAAATCTAACTCCAAATAATTCGATATCTTTTATTACCGACTGGCATAAAGGGCAACCATTCACGACCCACGATGAAGACGGACGACAAATTGGAGCATATAACAGCCTTAGATTCCCCTCCCACTTCAATATTAATATAGGCGTAGAAAGAAAATTAAAATTATTTAAAAAACATTGGGGCATAAGACCCGGAGTTGAGAACATAATGAATCGATCAAATCCCACGGCAGTAAATGCCAACACCGGCATTCCGGGATTTCCTATTTTCTATGGAATTCAGCCAAGAAAGTACGTTTTGCGCATCAGATTACTCGGCAATCAATAATACTTCGACAAAATTAAAAGCGTCTACTGACGCTTTTTTATTTTAATATTTACCTCTTCAATCATTCTCAAGGCTTCATCTGTTATTCCGAAACATAATTTAAAATCTGCCTCACCGTCTGATCGACAATCATAATTCCATAAAAGTGACAGAGGAATTTCATTATCAACGATCTCATTTAATTTTCGTCCAATTTCAACAATGGATCTTTGCTCATTATAATTCGCATGGATTTTTTCACTTTTCTTATCTTTAAAATACGGACCGAACTCTCCTACAACCAATGGTTTGCCTACGCGAGACGCCAATAACGAATACCATGGCATCTTAAAAGAATCATTAATATAATAGTGGGTACTAATAACGTCCGCAACACCATGATGCCGTATTATATTTTTTTCGTGCTCTCTGATTAGTTTTAATAATTTGGCCGTTTTGGCGTCTTTGTTTAAATTATGCCCCACATACCAAGCGACCTCTTCGGAGTTGCCGGTACTTATCAAATGATTTTTATCAATACTTCTAATCTTCGAAATTATATTTTCAAAAAAAAGAGATAAAATTTTTGAGCCATCTGGCAGTTGCCTTACCAGATAAAGATCATACTCGTTGCCTATTTCCCAAAAAGCAATCGTCGGCCTATCTTTATAGCGAGCAACTTGCGTCAAAGAAAATTCTTCAAACTTTCTATAGCCAAGCGAGTTAAAGCCAGAAATCGCATCTGCGATTTCTTTTTCTCCTTCTTGTTCTCGACCATTCAAATGAGATATAGCTTGTAAATTCCAAAATAGCGGTAAAATAACTTTAATTTTCAATCTATCACAATCATTCAGGAAATTATCCAAAACATTAAAGAATTTTACGCGTTTATTTTTCTGCACCTCTGGATCATCATCAAAAAACATCTCTTCAAATTCGTTCTTATGAAATAAAGTCATTATCCTTATTATTTTAAACTTGTGTTTCGATAAATCTCGCAATGAATTTCTGGCAAAATCTTCACCGCCAGATCCCGGGAAGCCATCCCAATCTTTATTAAGATACAACCGAAAAGCTTGATAGAAATTAAAACCAATTTCACGATACTCTTTATCTGCAAGATATAATTTCGATTTGTGAGCGTGGATAAAATTCTTAGAACAAGAGCCACTGTGAAGACCCGGGAGTCCGCTATCAACAGGAAATGCCGTTAGCAGAACCAGAGCAGTACAGCTAACAACGGTCACTGCAACCA
>JBBUDS010000012.1:0-1314 GCA_038057175.1 Patescibacteria group bacterium | reverse complement strand
GTTATTGGATACTAACCTTACTAATACAAGACTCTCTAACGGGATGAATGATTTCAATCACAGATAGCTCGCTTTTTTGATTTATTGGCTAGGAAATGATAGGATATCAGCGAAAATGGATATTTTTGAGCGTATCAAAAAATTTAATTTACCGCTTGGGGAATATGCGGTTTTTGGCAGTTCCCTTCTTGATGTATGGGGAATACGCAAGGCAAATGATCTTGATATAATTGTTACTTCGGAACTTTTTGATAAATTAAAAAAGGAGGGCTGGGAAGAAAAACAGGCACACGGTTTTACGATGCTGGTTAAAGATGATGCGAATATAACGACCACACAGGACAAACCGACAGATGGAAGTTATTGTCCTGATCGCCGTCAGTTAATTAGGGATGCTGTAATAATCAACGGGGTGCCATTCGTAAGAATTGAGGAGGTTCTGGTCTGTAAAAAAGATTATGCCAGAGAAAAAGATCACGTTGATATTGCGGCCATTGAAGATTATATAAAGAACCGCCCGAACCAAGATTTGTACAAAACCAAAGATAACTAAAAAACCGCTGTAGGCGGTTTTTAAAATGAAAAATTATTATTTTTGTTGAGCGTCATTTAACATTTTTAATACTCTTTTATTAAAAAACCACTCAAAAATTTCTTCTATTGGTCTCCAAAAATAATTTCTGCTTCTAAGATCTTCTTTATTAATGAACCTGATTAATCTGTTAGCAGACTCGCTAAGTTGTTCGTATTTTTCAGCGTTACTACATATATCAGCGGCATATCCACGCTTGGCATACTCTGTAAAATCACAAACTAAACAAATTCTGCATCCAGCATAACCATCATCATGATCATACGAATAAGAACCATGATAACCGGAATAACCCACCACAAAAGGATGGTTGCAAATTTTTTGAAGATCCAGTTTTTGTTGCTCAATCTGACTTCTAAAATTATTCACCGCGTCAACTGTAATATCAGTCCTATTAGCTTGCCCCATAATAAACAGGATGCCTGCTCTTAATTTTCCCACTTCTTCAGGAACTCCACGCTTTAAAAGTATGGTTTGATTAATTAGCTCCAACCTCCGAGAAGCTTCTCTCAATAGATCTTCAGTTTTCCTTTTCTTTTTATTAAAACCACCTATTTTCAGGTCACAATTTTTAATTATAGCTAATTGGTATTTGATAAATTCGTCTTCTGCGCTTAAAAGTCCTTCTAATTTTTCGCTATCTATTTTATCTAAATTATTCATACCAACTCCATATTTTTAAAATACTAAAATACTTATATCAAAAACCACTATTGCTGACA
>JBBUDS010000011.1:0-20578 GCA_038057175.1 Patescibacteria group bacterium | reverse complement strand
TACGTAAAAAGATGAGCCGAGCCCGCTGGGGCAAGGTGAAGTTCCCAAAAGGTAACATGGCGAGCGGAACTTTGTCAAAGTCGCCTGCCTGCCGGCAGGCAGGAATGTTGATTTCGTGACGGGGGTGAGCTGGGTTTTCAAAAGATCTTAGAGCGAGCGTATCTTTTTCAATATCTTAATGTCTTCTTCCCGCCCCGAATCCCCCGTCTCGAGCAGCCAATCTATTTTTTGAAATGGCTTTGTCGTCAAAAGAGTCGTGATACCTTCAACCCCAATGAAGCCATCCCCGATATGTTCATGCCGATCACGCTTACCATCAAGGTCCATCATAGAGTCGTTGACATGAGTCAGTTTAAGATATTCGAGTCCGATTTTTTTATCAAAATCCGCGAGCACCGCCTTGGCTTTTTCTGGCGTACGAAAATCATATCCCGCGGCAAAAGCATGACAAGTATCAAAACAAACGCCACCAAATCCCATTAGAGACCGCGCCCGCGCTTGCGCGCCCAAAGGGTCTTGGGGACGGGCTGTCTCTAACGGGACAAGCCCGACCCTAACAGGTAATCCAAGTTGTTTTAATATTTCCCCAATCTCATCAAATGTATCTCCAATTACATTTCCGGAACCGGCGGCTATCTCAAGCAATAGTTCCGTTGTTCCAACATATCCGTCCAAAATCTTATTAACAGCATCGGAAACCTTGGCTATCCCCTCTTCTAGAGTTTGTCCTGCATGCGAACCAAGGTGAGTCATTACATACCTAGCTCCAAGTATACTTCCACGCTCCAATTCATCTCTCACTACCCTGATAGAGCTATGTTTTATACGAGGCTCCAATGAAGCAAAATTAATATAATATGGAGTGTGTATATAAAAGGTCTCTATTCCAAACTCATTCATTTGTGATTGAAAATCAGCAACTACCGATTTTGTAAGTTCCGGCGCCGGTCCGCCCTGCGGCGATCGCGTGAAACATTGAAATGTTTCACAACCCAAATCATTGGCGCGCTTTGGCGCCATAAATATACCTCCGGCTATAGAAACATGAGCTCCTATTTTAGACATATGCATATCCCCCATTTAAAAATACTCCTAATTAGGAGTATTTGATTTTTATTATTTCAAATTTTTATTATTATTACCACCTTTAACGTTACCATTCTTGTCAGCATCTTCGTTATTTTCAACAGGGTTAACCATGACGCCTCTTATAAGGATGTTGGAATCTTTATCGAAAAAACACAGCCAGAGATAAGCTTTAGCTTTTTCTAAAAATTGAAGCCTATCAATTACTTTAAGCCTGGATCTCGTCTTGCCAAAAGTCATCTTAAAATCTCTAAGCGGAACCTTAATCTTCATTGGATCTTTTGTCTCTACCTCATGAAAAACACAGTCCTTGGCAATGAAAAACCTACCGTAATCTAGTAGTTTAAGAAGAAAACCGTCTCTGGATTTAAATACTCTGGTTAGATATAAATCATTCTCTAACCTAACTAAATCGTTTTCGTCTATTGGATCCTTTGTTTCATTCAAAAATAACCAAAACATCCTGTCTTCTTCTAGGGCATGCCCATAAAAATAAACCGGTCTAACTCTAATATTTTGCCAAAAAGCAACTGTATCTACAGATTTTAAAATATTACTTGAACTGCTTCCATAGTTTACAGCCAAAGATTCCCAGTTCTTAAATTGATGTGCTTCGCAAATTATATTTTCTTTTTTCTGGTCAACAATTTTTTCACGATAGGCAAGCATCCAAAAATCTTTTTTAATTTTTTTTAAAAACTCCTTGCGACTAATCTCCTCTTCCCACTCGCCATCTACTGAAAAAAACCCACTTTTTAAATCCTGCGGCAATTTAAAATAAAACTGCTGAAACATGGACTTACTTACAAAATGAGCAATTAATACGCCCTCTTTATTTTCAATAAATTTTACCGGCAAAGTTAGAACTTCATCCCAGGAATCCAACGAATCAGGATCAGATAGACACCCGTTGATAGGAAATCCCTTAACAATCTTTTCTTCTTGATCATTTTTTTGAAATGGACTGGCTCGTCCGAACAATATTAAAAATAAGCATAAGGTGGCGAACTGCGACCTCATACAAAACTCCTTTTAAAGAACTCGTATGCCGACAATCATATCATCAGTATTTTAGAAGTAAAGAGTACTTATGCCCCATTAAATATTCTTAAAATGCTTAATCTTTGCTTTTTTTTCTATTGAATTAAATGTAATGCTAACTATATCAATTTGCCACTCCCTATCCATGTCTCCAAATTCGCTTTCAAGATAAAAAGCTGCTACTCGTTTGATTTTAGCTATTTTTTTCCAGTCTACTCTGACTTCCGGATCCAAGCCCTCGCTCTCACGATTACTAGATTTAACCTCAACAAAAATAATAACTTCTTCCTTGCTAACAATAATATCTACCTCTCCCCAAGGTTTGCGATAATTCCTATCAATCACCTCATATCCCCTACCCTCTAAATATCGTGCTGCAATATTTTCTGCTAAAAAACCAAGTTCTTTTGTATCCATCCCGTTAGAGGTCGTAACAGCAGCATATAAGTCAAACTATGGCAGCTGTACCTACCTAAATTAAAATATTGGACTTGCTCGTGAACCCGCCAGGGCTACCTCTAACGGGATCCATAGTTAAGTATTGTGCGACTAGTATTAGCTATCAATAAAAATGAGTCAAGGGCGTCACGCCACAAATTATTAATTAAAAACGCATAAACTTTATGGCACTTTATGGCATAGCTTCTTTAATTGAAATCGAATATTAGCTTCAAAAATATATCAACCGGGCAATTTTAATATGCGCTGGTTATCCCCGCCCTTGAAAAGTACTGGCATATTCTAAATAAGCACTGTTTTAGCTGTGTGGGAAAGTTTTAAACACTTCTTATGGCTCTTTTCAAGAGCGGGGTTATCAACCTAGTCCATTGACTTATTCCTCTATATCACCTAAACTCAAACATAGATTCTCGCAAGAGAATGTTTTTATTTAAACGATTAAACGGCTATTTCTCTTTGTTTTTAAGCATCGTTTATTCATTAACCCTTAAACCATATTAGGACTTTCTTCTACAAATTATTATCAAAAACATTACTAAAAAACGACAGAGCCGGCTTTTTTGTCGTGATGAGCTTAGTGGTTATCTTAATAATTTTCAAAGGTTCATCAGAGGGTCAAAAAAGCGTTCTTAGCAACTTGCTCACCAACTACATTGACGAAACTGCAGCTGCAGTAATTACAGTACCATCTCAAAGTCAACTTGCCGATATAAATAGCTTTGTTGCCTATACAAATATTGAAAAAGTTCCAAAACCTTCAATTATGAGCACCATCCAAGACAACTCTATTGTTTCTCGTGGAACAATTTTAACTAACGTCCTTGATGAATTTACAGATAGGGGTACCCAAATAGCAACTTACACAGTACAAGAGGGTGACACCCTTTCTTTTATTGCTTCTGATTACGGAGTAAGTATAAATACCGTAATATGGGCTAACAATCTGCGTGACGCTGACGCTATTAGGCCAGGAATAGAACTAAAAATTCCGCCAGTAACAGGTGTTTTACACAAGATTAAGAAGGGCGACACCGTATCTTCTTTAGCTAAGAAATATAGCGTAAAAGAGGATATAATTATAAGCTTCAACGGACTACCCCTTGGTGGAGACCTTACTGTAGATGATGAGTTAATTGTTCCTGATGGTAAAATCAATAGCCCGAACACAATAACTCAGCAAGCTACCACAAAAAGATTTGCCTACTTGCCTACATTATCTGGCTATTTTATGCAACCAGCTACAGGATACAACTGGGGCAGGATACATGGCAGAAATGGAGTTGACGTTGCTAACTCCTGCGGAACGCCGATTTATGCATCTGCTGACGGATTAGTTACCATATCTGATGCCGTGGGCTATAATGGCGGTTTTGGTAAATTTATAAAAATCAATCATCCCAATGGCACCGAAACACTTTACGCTCATGCTAGCCGTCTTTTGGCCAACATAGGGGACTCTATTGCGCGCGGTCAACAAATTGCCATAATGGGCTCTACGGGACGCTCTACTGGCTGTCACGTACACTTCGAAGTACATGGCGCTAAAAATCCCTTAGCTAAATACTAAATTTAATACTTAAGACTTAGTGTAAATTATTTTTAATCCATAAAAAAATGGGTTAGTTTTTTTAATTAAACAGTGTTACAATAAATTAAATTCGCAAATGGACATTAACAATGTTTGCACCCGAAAAAGGCTATGAAGAGGAGTATCTCGGAAAGCCAGCTGTTTTCTTAATACCATCATCCAAACTTACAAGAATAGAATTCAGCATAACTTCGTTTCTATTAAAAAACTACGGCCATGCATGGACTAAAAGTACCAACGTTAAAGGATACTGGATGGGAAAGCTTGACGGAGACTACACGAGATTCGAAGTTTCTTTCATTGGCAAGGAAAAAATTCCTAATCTTAAAAATTTTTTAGCTAACATTGCCTACAAAATAAAGGAGGAATCAATCTATTTACTTTGTGGTTCAGATGCGTGGAAAATTTATTCTCAAAAGAAAAACACCTCTAAAGAACCGCGGAAATGACACAAGCAGAGCAAGTTGGAGAAAAAATCATATACACCGAAGGTTGTTTTACTAAAAAAATTAAATGGTTTAAAGGCTGGAATAGGAAATTAGCCCAAGAATATATAAAACGAGGTGCAAGCGTAAAATTTGTACACGGCTTAACCGGTAAGGAAACTATGGTTACGATAGATGAAATAACACCAATTGTGGTATTTGATTATAATTAACTACAGCGGCTATGCCGCTTTTCTTTTATTGTTATCGTTTACATCCTAATAAAACTAGAAAGAACCCCTATCATTTTTTGAACTCTGACCTGAGCGACTGAAGGTTCGCAGCTAGTTAAATCCAAATCCTTCGCCTTCCGGCTTAATCCGATAGGCGATAGCCTCGGCGACATGATTAGCTTGAATAACTTCTTGTTCATCTAAATCGGCAATCGTACGGGCTATTTTTAAAATTTTATGATATCCTCGACCGGAAAGACTGTGAGAAATAACAGCATTTTTAACAACTTCTTCTGCTTCTGTTGTAAGCTGACAGTATTTTTTAATTTCCTTAGGTCCCATCTCGCTATTAATATACAAATCTACCGAAGTAAATCTTTTAGTTTGAATATCTCTAGCTTTAGCAACAACTTCTCTAATATCTGAACTTTTCGCTCCTGTAGATTCGGCGCTAAGCTTACTATATGTTTCACGCGGAACATTTATTTGTATATCAATCCTATCCAGCATTGGACCCGATATTTTACGTTGATATTTATAAATTACAGCGGCAGTACAGATACAAGGCTTGATTTCATCTCCATAATTACCGCAAGGACATGGATTCATAGCGGCCACCAACATAAAACGCGCAGGAAACTTAATCGAACTTGCGGCTCTGGAAACTACAACGTAGCCACTCTCCATTGGTTGTCGCAACGACTCTATGACGCTACGTGGAAATTCTGGTAATTCATCAAGGAATAACACTCCGCGATGAGCAAGAGAAATCTCGCCAGGCCTAGGCCACGTTCCACCGCCAACAACCGCAACGGCAGAAGTGCTGTGATGAGGACTACGAAATGGCCTTGCAGTAATTATCGGTTTATCAGTAATTAAACCCGAGATACTATAAATTTTTGTTACTTCAAGAGCCTCGTGAGTATTCATTTTTGGCAATATACTAGGCAAACTTTGTGCCAACAAACTTTTACCAGATCCGGGCGGACCATGCATTAAAATATTATGTCCACCGCTGGCAGCTATTATAAGGGCTCTCTTGGCACTTTCTTGTCCCTTTATGTGATAGACATCAAAATCGTCTAAATCTTCCTTCCTAGAGCCTTCTAGCGCGTACTGGTCGTAATCTAGGTGCTTGACGGGCTCTATTGCTATCTTTTCTTCAAGATAAGCCACTAGCTGGGCCAAATTTTTTATACCTATTACTTTCAAATCTTTAATTACAGCAGCCTCGTTACTATTTTCAATCGGTAATACTAATTCATTAAAACCATTTTTCTTAGCCATTAAAGCTACGGGTAAAACGCCGCCTATGCGACGCAAAGAACCATCAAGAGATAGCTCTCCCAAGAAAAGACGTTTATTTTTATCAGGCTTTATCTGTTTAGTTGCAAGTAAATAGCCGAGGGCTATTGGTAAATCATAAGATGACCCTTCTTTCTTAATATCTGCTGGAGCAAGATTAACTATAACTCTCTGATTTTTCTTCTTTGGTGCAATAAAACCGCTATTTTTTATTGCAGACTCTATACGATCCTTGGACTCTTGAACAGATTTATCCGGAAGCCCAACTATACTCAAAGAATGAAGTCCCGGCGTTGAATCCACTTCCACTTCAATCGGAAAGGCATCTAAACCAATCACAGCGGCAGAAAAAACTTTAAAAGCTGGCAAATTAATATTTTAGTATTTAGCAATCAGCAGTTAGTTAAAACTCACGGCTTAAAAATCTAAAGACCACAATAAAAATGATGCTATTTACATAGCATCATTTTTATTGAGAATCAAGATAACGACACCTAAGTGAAATCAAATAAATTGAGTTTTTTTACCACAATCTATACAAAGTTTGGCAACTGGCACTATCTGAAGTCTGCGAGTATCAATAGGGGATACGCATTTTTGACAAAAACCATAACTGCCATCGTCAATTCTTTTAATGGCTTCTTTAATCTCACGAGCGCGCAATTCAAGATTATGTTCAATTGCTCTATCTTCTTCGAAATCAGTTACGCTGTGTGCTTTTTCATCCAATGTGTCAGATTGATCGGTAGTATGAAAATAAGTCTTACGGTCACTGGCAATAATTGGATTCTCCACAGTAAAATTTCCAAGCTGTCCTTCTATTTCGATAAGCTCGGTTAATAAAGATTCTTTTAATTTTATCAACTCATTGGAAAGCATATTTAGTAATTATATCATATTCATATTTTTTAATTTTAAAGCATTATCAAACAAAAAGGGCATCGTGGCCCAAAACAAATGTTGCTTAGGGGCTGATGCCCATTTGTCAGATAAGATATCTGACTAAAATTGTGCCAACCGTTCCATAACAACGGAACGACCAGCCCTGAATAAAAGATCTACACTAATTATAACAGTGCCAAGAATGATGACAAGTACTAACCTGTGGACATCTTTTAGCCTGTCACGATCGCTATTTTAACCAGCAATTTCATAACATTTTACGATGACACGGTGTCATCACCCAGACAGTTATAATCCAAAAGTCTACCTCAATCTATCAATAACTAAATGAATGTGCTCCTTGGTATTAACGAAGACTAGATATTTATCTCCACTAGCATCGGTAACCACGGCATAATCTATGGTTTTTAATGGATCTGAGAAATTACGATATCTGATACTTACTCCCTGATAAAAATTATCAAGAAAATCAACCGACGCTGCCTTGGTAGTATCCAAACTAAATAAATCTTCCAAATCATCCGACATATCGGGTTCCCAAAGACTTAAGCTCTGATTTATGCCTGCATCATCCTTTAATTTAACAATAAATCCTTGGCTATATAATCCTGCTGTAGTTTTGGCAAGGCTTAAATAAAAACCGTCTTGATCTATGAATGTTTTTATATCCTCCGGAACGATTACCAACGCATCAGAAATGAAATTATTGAAAGAGTAGCTCTGACTTGTTAACGAATCAATTATCTTAAAAAGTCCGACTTCACCAACAGAGATAGCGTCACTATTAATTGTCAGCAATAACTCCTCAAAAACACTATCTTTAAAAATGAAATTGCTAGCCGAAAAATAATCAAAAGCTTTTTCAATAAACGGACCGCCATCCGGAATGTTTGAAACAATTGGCGTGGGCGATGAGACAAGAGGCGTTTCAGGCTCAAAATAATTTGTCATCAACAAAATTACTGCCAAGACCACTACGATCAGACCTCCTAGGCTAATCATTAATTTCTTAGAACCAAAACTGCCAAAATGACCCGCGCCCTTGTCTACTGATGAAATACTTGCTGATTGACCGGGAATAGCAGAGGTTGACGCCTGCGAAGACACAGGCTCCATCTGATCTGGAATTTTAAACATCGATGAGCCTGGCGATTTACTTCCGGAGATTGGACTAGATCTTTCTAGCCTTCCTAATTCTACGTGAGATGCCGATGACGATGGCAACGTGGGCTTATTAATAATAACGGGTGCTGATTTTACATCTTTTTCTGATTGTTTTTCAATCTGAAAACCAATTGGAGTTTGACCCTTCTTTAATGAAGCGAGGTCTTCTTGCATTGTTCTTATAGAAGACTTAAAAACCGTGGATTGCTGGGATGGAACGGGGGAGCTAGTTACTGGTGCAATTGGCGGCTTCAATGGAGCTGGAGTTGGTATTGATTGCGCTCCGATCGATGCTTTAAGCGGCGACGCTTGAAACTGCTTCGCCGGCAGAGTAGCTGCTGGCGAATTAAGTGGTTGCGACGGCAAAGATACGCTAGGAGGCCTGGAATAATTACCCGTCGGCAAATTAGATGGAATCTTAATGTCTGGAGTCAGGGGACTAGTTCCTCCGCTTGATGCTGTGGGCGGCGGAACAGAAGAGTTAGTAGGATTTACCGACCCAGAAACTGAGGTTTTTATTTCATCAGCCATTGAAGATAGGTTTTAGTTTTAAGTTTAGGTTTTAGAAAAAACAAACATTCCAAAACCTAATCCGTAGCAACTAGCACCCAATTTTTACACTACATTCATTTTACCACATTTATTTTAAACGTTATCTACAAACACCATCCTTACAATACAAATTATTGACAAAAATATTTAAATACTCAATACTATAATCATCACTTTAAAAATCTGGGTAATCGAGAAACTCAATGATAACAGTCGTTCGCCACATGGAAACAGATTGGAACGCCGAAAAACGATTTACGGCACAAGCATTTCACATAAGGCTTAATCAAGCGGGAATTGCTGAGGCGGAAAGAATGGCAGATCGTTTGATAAAGGTTCCATTTCGGGCAGTTTTTTGTTCAGATCAAATTCGTGCCATTGAAACAGCAGTTATTATCATTGCCCGGTGCGAACGCACAATGAATAGAGTGAGGTTTGTGACTGACCCACGATTACGCGAAGTTCATGTGGGCTCTCTTGTTGGCATGCCACAATCTGACGCAAGCCAGCCGGAATTTTCGACCCGGCATCCAAATTTCGATTATAGCTCGATTGGAGGAGAAACTAAACGAGAAGTTGTCTTGCGTCACCGAGAAATTATGGCAGAGATCAAAGCGAGGTGGGGTAATTGGGAGGTTCTGGTTGTCGGTCATGGCACAGCTCTCAGGGTTTACCTCGAAGACATCGGAGTAACTGAAATATTAACCCGAGAAAATTATATTTGTATTCCATCAAACTAAAAACCGGCTAAGCCGGTTTTTTTTATTTACAAAAATCATAAAAATATTGGGGTGAAGGCGGTATTTGATTTTCGTCAACAGAATTTTTTAACGCTCCGCACGGAGGCTTCGCTAAAATTCTGGTTGAAGCCAAGCAGTTGGCTTCAACGCAGATGGCTTCGTACAAATTAGTAAGCGAGCCCCTTCGTCATTTCGAGAGTTCTGTCGAAGCCGAGCGGGCACGGTGTTGTGGTGTAATTTACGCAGAACAAAGCCCCGCCTAATGGCGGGGCTTTGTGGGTGGTAAATTATGCCACAACGAGCGAGGCGAGACAAAAAGTGTAGTGACGTTACGCCACGTTGGGGTCGTAAAACGGAACGTCTCGAGAAATGATAAGGGGCGAGCGACTATTTCATCGTCAAATTAATCCTCCCCATTTCGTCTATCTGCTTAACGCGCACATGAACACTTTGACCAATTTTGAGTACATCTGACGGACGACGAATATGTTCATTAGAAATTTCCGATACATGAACCATGCCTTCATGCCCCGGCATAAATTCAACAAAAGCCCCAAAGTCCATAATTCTTGTAACCTTGCCGTCAAACTCGTCATCAATCTTAGTTTCATACGTAAGCATTTCTATCCATTTAATTGCCTTCTCCATGCCTTCCGTACTATCCGAAGTTATAAAAACCGAGCCGTCTTGTTCAATATCAATTTCAACGCCAGTCTCTTCAATTATTTGATTAATTACCTTGCCTTGCGGACCGATGACCATCCTGATTTTATCGGGATCAATTTTTATTGTTTTAACTCTCGGCGCATATTTTGATAACTCTGCTCGCGGACCATCAATTCCTTTGGTCATATGCTCGAGAATTTCAAGGCGGGCTTTTCGAGCCTGCTCAAGAGCTTTTTCCAGTATTTTTTCATCAATACCTTCAATTTTAACATCCATCTGCATCGCCGTAACTCCTTCGCGAGTACCGGCAACCTTAAGATCCATATCTCCATGGTGATCTTCCGGACCTTGAATATCAGTTAAGACCTTAAACTTCTCGCCCTTCTCATCGAACATCAATCCCATGGCGATACCTGCGGCCGCAGACTTAATTGGCACACCGCCATCCATCATGGCAAGCGATGAACCACAAACAGAAGCCATCGAAGATGAGCCATTGGATGATAAAATTTCAGATACAACTCTTATTGTATAAGGAAAATCTTCCTTACTTGGTATTATCGGCTCGAGTGCCCGCTCAGCTAAAGCGCCATGGCCGATTTCACGTCGTCCTGCCCCACCCATGCGACCAACCTCACCAACGCTAAATGGCGGAAAAACATAATGATGCATGAACCGTTTCTTGGTTAATTCTATCTCCATTGTTTCAATCCACTGTTCCATGCCCGGTGCCGCCAAGGTCAAACTCGATAATGCCTGAGTCGTACCACGATTAAATAAGCCCGTACCGTGAGAATGAGGGAGTATACCGACCTCGGCCTTAATCTCTCTCAGCTCATCAATCTTACGTCCATCTGGACGCTTTTCTTCATTGAGAATATTACGATGCACAATTCTGTCTATTTCTGTTTCAAAGATTTCTCTGGCTTCATCGAGTTTTTTTGATAACTCCGGATGTTCTGCAAATTGTTCCTTAATATGATCGGCTAACTCAGCTGTAATTTGACCGAGGCCTTCATAGAATTCAGTTTTATTTTTACCCGGAGCATAAAGCGCCTTCTCAAGCTTAGATTCTGAAAAACTTCTTACTATTGCGGCTAATGCTTCGTCGTGAGTAAAGACTTTAAGTTCCTTTTTCTTCGGAGCAATATCTTTGGCAATTTTATGCTGTATTTTTATGAGTTCCTGTAACTCCTTGAATCCTTTGGCAACTGCCTCAACAATCTCATTTTCCGGTACAATCTTGGCGCCTGCCTCTAACATGTTAATCTTGTTTTCTGTACCGGCAACAACGACATCAAAATCACTTAGCGGACGTTCTTGATAAGTCGGATTGAATACCAACTTGCCATCTATTCGTCCTACTCGACAAGCCGCAACCGGACCATTAAAAGGTATATTTGATATCATGAGCGCAAGAGAAGCACCAAAAAGCGCCGGTATATCCGGATCATTAACGCCATCAAAAGATAAAATAGATGCTACGACTTGCACCTCATTTCTTATATTATGATCAAATCGCGGACGCAACGCTCGATCTATTAATCGCGCCGCCAAAATAGCCTCTTCCGAAGGTCTAGTTTCGCGTTTGATCCACTTAGATCCTTTAATTTTACCGGCGGCGTAATACTTTTCTTCGTAATCCAGCGTCAGCGGGAAATAATCCACCGCCTTAACACGCTCTGACATAGTCGCCGTAACCAAAACTGTGGTTTCACCATATTGAATGCGACAAGAGCCATTGGCTTGTTGAGCCAACCGACCGATCTCGATGAGTAGCGGTTTGCCCGCAAACTCATGCTCGTATTTCTTAATCTCCATAACTAAAAAACAAATAAGAGAGTAGCGAGTAATTTACTCCGCCTTTTTGGCAAGAGAGATTCAGGCCGCAACTTTCGTAAAACGAAAATTATGGCCTGCGCCCCATTCCTCTTCTAATTCCTCGCACGCATACTTATTTGTTAAATTACCAACTCCCAAATAGACACCTAGCCAAACCTAGCACGCAAACATTAATAAATCAAAAATTTTTTAGGGTCAGAACCTAGATCGGTAAACAGATCTACCGCTTCTTTGAGCTTAGCCGAAGTACTACGACCAAATGACATCGCCTCCACCTTTAGTCCTTGTGAAATGCGTAAATATTCAACTAACGGCACAAAATCGCCATCGCCAGTAACGAGAACAGCTACGTCAATCTTATCCGCCAATATGACGGCATCCATAGCCATACCTACATCCCAGTCGGCCTTTTTCATGCCACCAGCAAAAACCTGAAGATCCTTTTCTTTAATTTCATAACCGCCCTTTTCCAGCGCCTCAATGAAGGCCTTTTCTTCGCCAGTCTCGGTACGAATCACATAAATAAAAGCGCGTATTAAGCGCCTGTCACCAACTGCCTGTTCAAGAACTTTTTTAAAATTAACTCTGGCCTTGTATAGATTCCTAGCCGAATGATACATATTTTGAGCATCAACAAAAACACCAACTCTTTGATGTTCCGAACTCATATCTCTAGCTCTGGTCATTTTTTGTTTTCTTTCAGCCATTTAGATTAAAATAAGATGGTTTGTTTTAAAATTAGATCAAGCGAGCTATCTGTGTTTGAAATTATCATGACAGACTTTGCGGGTAGAGCGAGGCCATATTACCTTTTGGGACGTAATTCCAGTTCAACTCCTGTCTAAGAAATCATTCATCCCGTTAGAGAGTCTTGTATTAGTAAGGTTAGTATCCAATAACCGGTTATTAAATAATAATCACACTCTCTAACGGGATTCATGGCAGGCTTTGGTAACAAATAAGGCGAGCGAGTAGCGGAAAGCCGAGACCGCAGACCCGTAAGCCCTGCTTTTGGCAGGGTTAGTTTATGCTTGCATAAACTAAGGTCGAGGCGGTTAAAACCAACTGCTTGGTTTTAACCCCTGATTTTAGGATTACGATGTATAACATAGTCATACCGTAATCCGTTAATAAATCAGGTGCTCGGAAGGATTCCGCGTTAACGAGCGAGTTATATTTGTCAAAGCCGAATGTTGATTTCGTGACAGGGGTTGAGATGGGTTCCCAAAAAGTAATATGGCAAGCACTATTTTTTGAGCCCCAATTCCTTAACAATCTTAGCGTGCCTAGTCGGAGATTCTTTTTTCAAAAAATCTAAAAGGCGCCTACGTTTAGAGACCATTTTAAGTAAACCCGTACGAGAGCTATTATCCTTCTTGTGCTTCTTGAGATGCTTGCTTAAAACCTCTATTTCTTCGCAAAACAAGGCTATCTGCACCTCCGCAGAGCCGGTGTCCTTCTCGTGAGTGGCGTGCTTGCCAACAATCTTTTGTTTAATTTTTGGATCTAACATGCTTTTAATTATATCACAATCTAACAAAAATTAAAATACCCATCAATTATTGAGGGGTATTTATCAAATAGTCCAGCTTGTCCAGATAATCTAACGACTCGCTGGTTTTTTTTAGTTTGGGGAGCTCATCATAGCGCCAATTCGTATTTTTTTTATAAGATTTTTTAATTGCTTCGATAACTGGCCCGATACCACCGTTGTAACCAGCTGCCAAATAATACTCTAGGGCGGGATCCTTTCCGACACCCTCTCCGAGAGCCCTCTTTAACATTTTTAGATTATAATCTTGTAATAGAATTGCAGCCTTAATCGCCTCACGATGGCTTCTCGTACCATAATTAAATGCTGGCAATCTTGCCCAAGAATAATTTGACCTAATCACATCCCACGTTCCCATTCTGAGCTTACCAAATCTATCCCGTCTAGATTTATTAGTAAATTGCATCAAACCATATGCGCCTGCCGAACTTGATGTTACAGAATAAGCCTTGCCTCCGTTCATGGCAACTATAATATTAACCCTCTCAAATGGACTTAGGGGTAATCTACCACTTACAAACTCATAAAATTCAAAAGGATCAGTCTGCTCAATTAATATCAGTCGATATGTAGAATTTACAACATCAAAACCGAAGGAGCCAGAATTTTGCATGAGTTCATTTTCTAAAGCATCTGCCCTGGATTCTGAAAAAGAGTATAATTCTGCAATTGAATCAAAAATTTTTTGTTTCAAATAGTGCATGCCCGCGCTATTTAATTCTGGTAAATGAATTCCACTGGCATACGGACCATACACATAATCTTCCCGCTTGCCATTTTTTAATCTATAAGGATACCTATTTAAAATAACCACCCACCTGCCATTATCTTTCAAATTTCTGACCTCAAAGGCGGTATTTAAGCCGTTCCACGAAATACCAGAAGGGCGTCTTTGTACAGAAATAATGAATCCTGATTGTGCCTGTAGATTTATAAGCTGCGACCCGGATTTTCTTATTTTTACAATCTTGGTCTGATCGTTATCCAGATTTATCAACTTCAAACCGATATCTTTCCATGCAAAATCAGTTGTTTTACCTTTAAACTCGACTCCATCGCTGCGCCTTATTATCTGAGTATATGTAATTTTCTTGGGTGAATAGCTTAGATTTAAATTAGCCAATTCTTTTTTGCCGCTTTCAATTTCCCGCAAAATAAGCTGTGCCAAACTTGTGCCACTTTCTTTGTTAAGTGTACCCTCTTGAGATTTTGCTATGCTAACAAAAAAAATAGCGTAAAGAAAAAACAGCAAGACACCAATAGCCAGCAGACTGATTAATTGCTTTAACACGGAATTCCTCCGAATATATATTTTAAATAACTTAGCTAAGCATGTCTTAAAATTAATCCTTACGCAACCCTAATAATGTGCGACTTAATTTGTTATACTAGAGATAGTTTCAAAACCCTATTTCTGCTGCAATCTCTGATTTCTGACTAAGGCTGCGTCAGATTTCATAAAATGTCCTCATCGTAGCTACTGCTACGTTTACGGGCATTTTAATCATCTTCCTTGTCCTATTCAAAAATCAGAGATTTCGCTACGAAAAAGATTTTGAAACCATCTCTATCATGGACGTAAAAAATTTAAAAATACAATTTCTTGAATATATGGAAATTGAAAAAAACCGCTCATCTAAGACAGTTGAAAATTACAATCATTATCTGACACGATTTATAAATTTTTCAAAAATTAATAGCCCGGGAGAGATAACGGAAGATGTTATTCGCAAGTTTAGACTTTTTCTTAATCGCTTAACGGATCAACGCGGCGCGCCACTCAAAAAAGTCACGCAAAATTATCATATTATTGCCCTGCGGGCATTTCTTAAATATCTCGCCAAAAGAGACATCAAGGCTGTTTCCGCAGAAAAGGTTGAGCTCGGCAAACAAGAGGAAAGACAAGTTACATTCCTGGAATCTCATGAGCTTGAAAGGTTTTTAAAAGCACCGCAAGGAGCTGGAATTTCCGACCTACGCGATCGGGCAATTTTAGAAACACTTTTTTCAACCGGATTAAGAGTTTCGGAGCTCTGCTCTCTTAATCGCAATGACATAGATATCAAGAGGGGAGAGTTTTCGGTCAGAGGCAAGGGTAGCAAAATAAGGGTGGTCTTTCTCTCCGATCAAGCAAAAACATCAATTACAACGTATTTAAGTAAGCGCCCCGACCTAGACGAAGCTTTATTTATCCGCATCCCTCAAAAAGTCCGCCAGCTGGCGGACCAAAAATACGAAAAACTTCGCCTTACGCCGCGCAGCATACAACGCATAATAAAAAAATACGCCATTGTCGCGGGTATTATCGGTAAAAAGGTCAGTCCGCACTCCCTTAGACATTCTTTTGCTACTGACTTATTGCGTAATGGTGCAGACATCCGCTCTGTTCAAGCGCTCCTTGGTCACTCATCTGTCACAACAACTCAAATTTACACTCATGTTACAGATACACACCTAAAAGAAGTACATCAAAAGTTTCACGACTCCGTAAAGAAATAAATTATTTTATTTGACTGTTTTTGTCTTACGTGCTACAATACATCACAGATATTTAACAAAAATCTCAAAAGGAGATCAGATGATAAAACTCTTCGTTGACGATACAAACCTGCACAGTCCAATTGCTGGAATTAGATGGTGCGTAGACAAGAATACCATCGACAAATTGGCAGAATTAAAGATACAAGAAGCGTACGTATTGTTTGTCATCGCTCAAGATAATGATGGTGTATTCAAAGAAGTTGAACAAAAAATTGTTCCCCTGAAACAGGCAATGGAATATATTGAATTTCACAGACCGGGGAAACATAGAATTTTCGCCTGTTTAGTTTGGAATAATCCTCACGGAAAACAGTATACAAAAAGTGATTTAGCGCTTTATTTTAGTAAGCAGCGGATGTTCAATCCTTACTCTGGTGATTTTACAGTGCCTAGCTTTAACTACCCTGACCATGAATTTCGTTCTCATCCTGAAAATTTTGGTTACGGTTCAGTTGATGTTGTTGTGCCCGCTGGCTACTTCGCCAAAGAACCACCGGCGTGGGAAAAATGGTGGGTCAATCTTTGGTATGAATCAAAACCAAAAAATCAATGTTACTTCAGAAAACGCCGATTTATTGCTTATTCTATTCAGCCCCCGATAGTTCTAGGATTTATTTTAATTAAAACTTTTATCGCACTACTTCAAATTATAGGGCTACTCCTAATCGGAACTAGAGGAATTAAATTTGAAGCACTGATCCATCCCTTCCGATACAGCACAGGGGATTGCGCTCCCGAAGAAACGAGCTCCATATTCATCACGGACTCTTCCGGAAAAAAAAGAAACCCCGTATTTTTTCTGTTTATGCCGGCGGTTCAATTAACAATTCTGTTTTTAGTGGGACTGCTAAAATTGATGTTTGGCCGATTGATCGGATTAAACATGGACGACACATTATACTGGTTACTGGCAATCGATCTGATTATTGTAGTTATGGTATTTGCTATAAATTGGGCTTCGGTATTAAAAAAACTTTTTCCGGATGAAACCATGGAGCAAAGTCTTGCCAAACAAGAATTAAAAATTAAACAAATCAAAAATGAGTATCAAGATATCGTTTGTACCGGCAATACGCTAGCACCTCAGATTTCGTCTCTGCCCGCAAGGCGTCAGACAGTATATCTTAAATTTCAACAGTTAAAATCAAAGGTTTGCCTTCCGTTCGCCAGTTAATTGTTTTATACAATCCGCATTTTGCGGATTTTTTGTTACACAAAAATTTATTTCTTAGTTCTTGCCAGCTTTGTTTAATTAAGCTATCATTCCCGCCATATCCTAGTAATTTAATAATCAAAAAGGGGAGAATTCTATACATGGCTCAACCTAGACAAGAAAGACTAAATGAACTTCTTATGCAAATTTCTAATATTTTTATAAATAATTACGAGGAACTATTTGAATCAGAGGCATTTAATAAGCTACTAAAACAAACCGATAAGGAATGCGGGATACACATAAGCGGGCTTGTGCTCGCCATAGATGTAGACGAAAAGATAGTGGACATAGGATTTGATTGCAGAAAAATCCCCTCCGATGATGAATCAAATGAGCATACATCAACCGAAAGCGTGCCACGACTCGAAATTACAAAAAAAGATCATGTTTTTGCAAAAGATTTAAAAGTTCGATTGAACGAAGAGGATGAATATGAAATTCGAAGCGCCTATTTGAGTAATAACAGTCCAGATATAAGCGGACCTAAAGCTAATTCCACCACAGATTCAGCTGAGACTATCGATGCCAGAAGCATCGAAGATATTGTTGCATCATTTAAAACCTTAGCCTTAAGACTTAACCTGCGCTCAAGAAAAGTTTGGGTTAAAGCTTTTAATGATAGCCGTCTATCCCAACAACTTAGGGTGCGATTATACGATGATAAAAGGTTGGAGGATAAAGATTATTGGCGTAAAAAAATTCAAGACATTATCGATCGCATTCAAGAAGAGCTGCAAGATGCCGAGGATATTAAAAAACTATTCATTTTACTAGAAAAATTAATTAAAATTGCAATAAAATCACAAGAAAAATAGAGACCCCCGCCCTTACGGGCATGGTACTTACGTACCTTCTGCGCAGTTGCGCTCATTTGAATCTTGCGCAACTGCGCAGGGTCTATATATTTACCTCCAGTTGCCCTTCGGGCAACTTACGGGCTGACATTCATCCACGAGCTTACGCTCGTGGTGTTCTGTCAGTAAATATAATACCACCAAAGGGTGGTTTTTTATTAAAATTCAAAAAGTGGATAACAAATTAAATACAAAAGCATATAATAGATTTATAAAATAAACTCCTCATGAATACGTTCACTAAATTATCAATTTTCTTTCTTCGAATTGTTGTAGGCTGGATGATGCTCTACGCTGGCTTAACCAAGATTTTTAATCCAAACTGGTCAGCGGCTTTTTATCTAAAAGGTGCCAAAACATTCCCATCTTTTTTCAACTGGTTCATGCAACCAAATGTTTTACCTATTACCAACCTTCTAAATGAATGGGGGCTAACAATACTGGGGATATCCTTAATTTTGGGAGTTTTTGTCAGACTTACATCCATTTACGGAATGATTCTGATGCTGTTGTATTATTTACCAATATTAGATTTTCCATATCCCAATCCTCATGCTTTCATAGTAGACGAACATATAATTTATGCCTCGATACTTCTTTTCTTTATTGCTATCAATGCGGGACGTATTTGGGGACTAGGAAGCTGGTTCTCGAATCTCTCAATTTACTCAAAAGTCCCCAAATTAAAAAACTGGGTTAGTTAGTAGATATACTAAAACTCTAGTGGACTTTTTAGTAGAGCTTGAAGGTTACGGTATTGCTTGTTCCGTTGGCATTAACGATGCTTAAGGGACAGGCATCTCCTACGGCGCAAGGTATTCCTTGAGGAAGTTCAAATTTGATGATCTTTGACTGCATGCCGATGAATCTATTAGAACCGGGATAACCAGGATCGCTTACCGCGACTCCATTATTAGAGGTAAGACCATTTTTTAATGTCTTTCCGCGAGTACGGACTTCATTATTAGTCGATGTAAAATTATACCCCTGGATTGTAACTGAAATACCCGCATTTCCAGCAGTCTTGGGAGACGGCTGAAGCAAAACCCACTCAATTATTGGGTTTGGGTTTTCTTTTACGACCTCGCCTACTCTGGCTTGATAGGCTAATGTTCCAAATGCACTACCAACCGCCACTAACACAAATAATACTATACTTATTGGATGATATATTTTCATACTGATAATTATACAGCAGAGGTGCTTAAATAAATAGAGACTTATGCACAGCAGTCGCTATCAATCACCTGTATACTCCCGCAGATGCTCTGTATTGTTAGAAGCAAATAAATAATTTAATAAAAAGACCGACGTTGGTCGGTCTAATTTTCTAACGAGGGGTAGGTATTAATAAATCTACTCTCCTAGCATCCAACAGCCAATTGGCACTTCCGAGCACCCAGCTGTTGGGAATAAATAATAACATTTCTCGCGCCTTTTTATTTAATCGTGAAAATGGATAGACTTTATTTCTAAAATTTACTATTTTGCCGCGAGTCATTTACACAAAGTTTTAACTCCTTCAACATCATAAAATCGGCCTTTGAGCCGATTTTATGTGCTATGTCAGTTTATAGCAACTTATGTCACTTTATATCAGTGTGGTGTTGGTAGAGAAGATTGGAAAAACTCTGATTGACCGGATTTATGGCCATTTGGTACAAAATCCGTTTATGTTGATAACTTATTGACCTTTAATTGACCATATGATACACTTAAAATCTATACGGCTTCGGCCTCGAAACACCCGCAAGGGTGTTTCTGACTTTGTGAGCTCATTTCAAAACTCCATTTCTGCTGCAATCTCTGATTTTTGAATAATACTTCGTCAGATTTCCCCGTAACTCAACTAGTTGACTTACGGGGTTTCGCAAAATGTCCTCACCGTAGCTACTGCTACATTTCCGGGCATTTTACTCATCTTCCTAGTCCTATTCAAAAATCGAAGATTTCGCTACAAAAGAAATTTTGAAATGAGCTCTATCCGCTTGTCTCGCAAAGCTTAATAAATGTCTCGTTTAGCTTTTGATAATGGGCTTCATCTAATACTCCCATTTTCTGATACAACCGCTTGGCATCAACCAAACGTACTTGAGAAAGGACGGCGGTTCTTTTTGTCCCGTCTTTTAAATCAACAGGGAACCAATACCTCCCCGTTTTTACCTTGGTAGTTAGCGGAATTGCCCAGAATGTTTCGTTGTTGAATTTCTTAAAAATTAAAACCGGACGAGCAAAATTAAATCCCTTGCCATCCTGCTCAAATCCAACATTTAAGCCCAGAGAACACCACCACACCTCGCGTTCGTGGAAAAATACCCGAGAACTTTGATTGTGGAGGCGGGCTTTCTTATCATGCCATTTCTTGAAGTCTTTATTCATGTTTTTTATTAAAACAAAAACTGGTTTGAATT
>JBBUDS010000010.1:0-1722 GCA_038057175.1 Patescibacteria group bacterium | reverse complement strand
GAACCAAGATGACGACTTTCAGAGAGTCGCATCCTACCATTAGATGATCCCGCAAATATATTCTGTGATTTTACAATAATTTTGAGTATTTAACAACGCCTCTGGCAGGCCTACATTTTTTGATATATAATCTATGTGGTCGAAAATTTTTTAAAATATTTGCATAAAAAATATGGAAGAAAATTATCCTGTTCATCTTTCAATCACTAAGCCGGAACACTCATCGAGGGGGTTAGCCGTTATGACTCTACTCCTAATGATTCCTAAGGCCATTATCTTAATCCCCCACATTATCGTACTTTACGCCCTATCCATCGTTTCTATAGTCATTGTCATCGTTGCTCAATTCGCAATTCTCTTTACGGGCAAATATCCGCCGACGATGCATGAATTTGTAACCGGAATCATGCGTTGGAATATACGAGTAAACGCATATTTATTCGGTTTAGCAGACAAGTATCCGCCATATAGATTAAAAGAATAAATAATAACGGCCCCGACGGGGCCGTTATTATTTATTCTCCAATGAAATATTATCTAAATTTTAAGATGTTTCTTTATTGCGATAGAGCTTGAGATCACACCAAGAGCGATACCTAGACTGGCAACCATCAAAACAACCTGCGGTAAATTAATTAGATAATAGTTAAAAAGATTTACGGTTGGTATGAATGAATTAACCTTATCAGAAACCAAATAAACCGACGGATAAAATACGCCCAGAGCCATCACCGAAGCAAATAAACCATAGAGTCCTCCTTCGGTTAAATACGGGCCTCGAACGTGCCAATTTGAAGCACCAACTAAACGCATTATCTCAATCTCCTGCTTTTGATTATAAATTGTTAATCGTACCGTGTTAAATGTTACCAAGACAGCTATTAAACCAAGCAACATTATTGCCCCCAGCCCCCAACTCTTAACTCCATTAGAGATACTTTCTATTCTTTCAACGACTCCCCTGTTCTCATAAAAACTAATCTTATCTATAACCGCGCTCAAAGGACCATCCTCTAAAAACTTGGCGATTGAAGCATATTGAGAGGCATCTCGCGCTCTGATGTTAATAGATGCCGCCAAAGGATTGAGTTCAAGCTGAGCCAGTGATTCTTGTATTAATTTATCGTCTACGTGACGAGATTTAAAATCTTCCAATGCCTGATCACGTGACACATAAACTACACTATCCACTTCCGGCAAAACAGCCACGTCTGATTTAATTTTCAAAACCTGCTCCTCGGTTGCGTCCAATTTAAAATATGCGCTTATGTCAATTTTTTCCTGCAACGTCGCCACTACCTGCGAAGTCAAAAATTGAACGGTCAATAAACCTAAAAACAAAATCAAAGCCAATGCCATAATACCCGTCGCGCCAAAACTCAAATAACCGTTCCTCCGAAAATTCGTCCACCCAGATTCAATTATTTTTTTGAGGTTTATACTCATTTTTTGTCTTTTATGTAATCTTAATTTGGCTGAGTTCGAGGCGGGCATGAGGAGCGAACTGAACGTAGTTTAATCTACGTCGAGGGAGCACCGGAATGCCCAACAAAGAAATCTGACAAATTTAGATTACATATCGCCCGTTGTGCGATTGGTCGCGCACTATCTTCCCCTTATCCATGCTCACCACCCTGCGCCCAATAGAATTAACGATATTGGTATCATGAGAAGCCAAAATAACGGTCGTGCCCAGTTCATTTATCTTCATCAATAATTTTA
>JBBUDS010000009.1:0-1108 GCA_038057175.1 Patescibacteria group bacterium | reverse complement strand
AATCCTGTTTGGCCTAAATAGTTATAAGGGCTATAAGTATGAACCACGGGTATCAGCGTTCCCGGCACACCGGAGTAATCACTGAAGCCCCCCCCGTCTCCCCAGTTGACTATAAAATTAATCGAAGTGCTATCCGGATCATAAGCAATAATCTGCCAAGTATTCGACACCCCCACTACTACGGTTTGCGGCCCGGAAATTTGCGACAAAGGTCCCGGTCCCTGTGTACCTCCTCCTCCAGACACTACATTCACCGCCAAAGTTTCCGTATCGTTCAAACTCCCATCCGACGCCGTCACCGTGATTGTTTTGCTCCCGGTTGAAGTATATGTGTGAAATATCCGAAGATTCTGCCCACTTGGTTTATTTGGATAAGTTGAGTTCGCCGTTCCATCTCCCCAAATCACCGTGTATGTAAGAGTCGGAGAATCCGTATCGAGCGCCATAACCTGCCAAGAACCCTGCGTATTAACATTAATCGTGTTTACACCAGTCGGTGCCCCTAAAACGGGCGCCTGACTTGGCGGCGGAGGACACACCACTATGAACAGAAAATTTTCCACCGACCAACCATCAAGATTGCCGGGAAAATCCATCCTCCACCAAGTATATATATTAGTCGAAACTGGTCCGTCAACGATCAACCCCTCCGTCCCGAGTGGCACCGTGCCCACCACCGTTGCTCCGGTTGAAGCCGACACCCGCACATTCAAGTTAGCCGTTGTTCGGACAGTGCAACCCCTAGCAAAACCCCCTACCGAACCGCCCCCGCTACCCTGATTCAACCCCCCAGAACTCCCTTGGGTGGTTATAGTAAACGTCCGACTCGTACTGTTTATGCCACCCCCCTCAATATTGCCAGCATAAATCGCAATCGCAAAACTAGTTCCTTCCAGTATTTGTCCGTTAAACTCCTGCGGAACTGTCCATACGTAAACCCCATCGTTCGGTTCATTCTCGGCGAGAAGTCCAACTCCAGCCAGGTAAATATGCACTCTCGTTACGCTAGAAGGTGCCGTCCACCTAATTGTGAGCGGCTCCCCCGGATGCCAAATATCACCCGCCGCGGGGGAAATTATATTGATACCCGCGCCAGAGCCTTGAGTGC
>JBBUDS010000008.1:8498-9169 GCA_038057175.1 Patescibacteria group bacterium | reverse complement strand
TGTTGCCAGCGAAGTTAATCGGGGAGAAAAAATAACAGCCTATATGGAAAGGCATCCCAAGCTCTTCCCTCATATTTTATCGCAAATGCTTTCAATCGGTGAAGCTACGGGTAAACTAGACGAGACGTTTATTTATTTGTCTGAACTTTATGAAAATGAAGTTGATGAAATGACAAAGAATTTGTCTACAATAATCGAGCCGGCGCTTATGATTTTTATGGGTCTTATTGTCGGATTTATAGCGGTTTCTATAATCACCCCAATTTATGAAATTACACAGCACTTACAACCACGCTAGCGGTTTTTCTTTGATTGAGCTTATGATTGGTCTGGGTTTACTAGTTTTTATAATGAGCTTAGGCCTTTTTCTGAGTATGGACGTGTATCGTAGTTATGCTTTTAAATCAGAACAAGAAACGATTTTGAATGTGCTTCACCGTGCTAGGATGCGCTCTTTGAGCAATATAAATCAGACTTCTCACGGAGTTCATTTTCAAGCTGATAGGTATGTTTTATTTGAAGGGCCCGTTTTCATCTCCGCTAACCCAACCAATGAAGAGTTTGCCGCAAGCTCCGCCGTGGCACATTCGCCAACTTCTTTAGATATTGTGTTTAATCAATTGACTGGTAATTCCAGCTATGCCGGTTCTGTTCTGCTGGTAGGACAGGGA
>JBBUDS010000008.1:6280-8488 GCA_038057175.1 Patescibacteria group bacterium | reverse complement strand
ACAGGGACGTACGGCTTCAATTTCATTCAACAATGAAGGTAGAATTGACTGGTAAAAATAAGGATGGATTTAGTACTCTTGAAGTCATGATCGCCATGATCGTTTTAATTTTGACTATGACCGCTATCATTTTGGTGCTGTTCGGCGGACAGTCTATTACTACCGATGCCAGAACTAATCAGGAAGCTTTATATATGGCCCAAAAAGATCTTGAAGTTGCTCGGGCTAAGTCGCGTGGCACAATCGTTGAGTTTAACAGCATTGTTCCTACGGCGGCAACCGCTAGCGGTGATATATACATGAAGCAATTTATAGCTTCAAATATCTCTGATTGTGCTAAAACGGTAACTAATAAATTGAGTTGGAATCTTGAACAGCGGCCGCAAGTAATCTCTATTACCAGTGTATTAACCAATATAAAAGCTTTTATTGCCAGCGGTAGTAATTGTTCAGTTGTTCCGCCTTCGCCAAATTTCAATAATCCTACTTCTAACCATCCGAATGTAACCATAAGCAGTGTTAATGGTCAGAGCGTGGCGGTTTTAAATAAAATAGTCTATTTGGGAGTGTATGATTCTAATGAAAACCGGAGCGATTTATTTATATATAATGCCAACGATTCCAGTAATCCGATTCCCCTCGGTAATCTAGCGATAGATTGGGGTGCTAGCAAAAAAATAAACGGTATCATTGATTTGGTAGCGGTTGATTATCCGAGTTTGGGGAAGAAATATATTTTTGCCGCTGCTGTGCACGGACGTTTTTATGATCCGGACGATGGCGGTCCATTGGGCGAAGAAAAGGCGAGCGGGCAGCTACAGGTTATTGATGTGACCAGCGGTTCTTTTCCTTTTCAGGTGGCTTCGATTTCTTTGCCGGGAGTTAGCGGAACTTGTAATGCCACGTGCCCAGGCGGGAAAAGCATAGCTTATTATGACGGCAAGGTATACGTCGGTACCCACAGGGTCGCTGGGCCAGAATTCCACGTATTTGATGTAGCGACTGATCCAACTAGTCCAGTTCATCTTGGTAATACGGGGTCGACTCAAGTTGACCATAACATTAACGACATTAAGGTGAGGGGGGGGAGAGCTTATTTGGCAACATCTTCTAACACAGAAGAAGTAATTATTCTTGACGTAGGTGTACCGAGCGCGATTGATATTGCTGGCGTCTTTGACGCCAAGAAATCGGATAATTCAGCAAGCTCAAAAGATGGAAGGACTTTAGACGTCAATGGAAATAGAATTTACCTTGGCGTTGAGCGAGCCATTTCTGGAACAGAAAGAGATTTTTATGTTGTTGACGAAAATAATCTTTCCGTGCCGTTGGGCTCTAAAAAACTTGATCTTAATCAAGGTGCGGGAATCTCAGGAATACACGTGACCAGTGGTTTGGCTTTTGTAGCCACCAGAGACCCGAATGACCCATTTCATATTTGGGATGTAGGCAATCCTGACCCGAGCGTTATTACGCAGTGGGATATTTGCGATTATAACTTCTCTGTGGATCCTCAAAATATGGTTTATGAAAATGGCATAATCTATACCGTTAATAATTTGTCTAGTAAATTGAGAATTATTATTCCATCGCCGGTGTGCATTTAAAACTGGAGCATATATGATTGAAACAAAAAACAACAAGGGATTTTCATTGATAGAAGTGTTGATCTATTCGGCTATTTTTTCATTGATGTTGGTCGGGGTGTTGGGCGGGGTTTATATGATCATTCAGGGGGCTAACCAGTCAAATGCCAGACTTGTTGCAGACGATGAAGCCAATTTTGTGCTTAGAAAAATAAATTGGGTTCTTACGGGAACGAACTCCATTAATGTTCCCGGGGCAGGGCTTTCGGGTTCTACTTTGTCGGTCAATAAGGCCGGCATTATATTGCCAATCAAAGTTCGTTTGCATTTACAAAATATTGAACTTGATTCAGGAACGGGCACTTATGTTCCGCTGGACACAGCTAATGTGGTGGCTGCAAGTTTAAGCTTTCAGCATATCCCAGCTTCTGGTAATAAGCCGCCGGCAGTAAGGGCAGTATTTTATCTAAATGATATTTTTTATGAAACTATTAGATATTTACGAAAATGAAGAGGATGGGTTTGTGGCGTTGATTTCAGCTATAATAATCGGCTCTGTTTTGGTTGCGATTACTTTTGCAATGGGTTTTTCCAGTTTCATCGGCCGTGCCAACATCCTGGA
>JBBUDS010000008.1:0-6270 GCA_038057175.1 Patescibacteria group bacterium | reverse complement strand
TATTGGTTTAGCTGAATCCTGCGTTGATACCGCCATAATACTTTTACAGGGCAATTCAGGGTACGCACCGGTTACCCCTCCCGGTGATAATATACCCGTGGGTGGCGATTCTTGTTATATATGGTCAGTGGCACCGGTTGCGAGCTGGCCCAAGACAATAAAGGTTCAGGCAAAATATCCGCTAGTAAGTAACAAAAGTTCTTATACTAACTTAGAGGTAGTGGTTTCTAAGCCGTTAAATGAAGTTGTGGTGAATTCATGGAAAGAAATACCGTCCTTACCGTAAACTTGCACCATAGCAAGCAGTATGGTATAATGTATTTTCAAGGGTCGATAGCCCAACCCCGTGCTTTAAGGGGTTAAATTTTAACTAATTTATTAATAATATTATGAATCCCGAATGAAGTAGCCCTAACGGGTGAAACAGGCGGGATGTCAAATAAAGAATAACAGTAGTTGTGCGCAAATAACTTATACTTATAACTGCGCAGCAGCTACTTCATACGGGATGAAAAAAATAAACAAACAGAGCGGACTTGCCCTGAGGAATTCGAAGGGGTTTACGCTCATCGAAATCTTAGTAGTTATCGGTATTATTGCCATTTTGGCGACTATTGTCTTGATCGCAATAAACCCAGCCAGACAGTTTCGTCAGGCTAGAGATACACAAAGAGTTAGTAATTCAAACGCCATATTGAATGCTATAGGGCAATACATTGCGGATAACAAGGGCAATTTACCTACTGATATTGATAGTGATCCAGGCACAAAGCAACTAATAGGCGATAGCGCAGCTGGAGATTCAGATATTTGTGATGCATTGGTGCCTAAATATATACCAGCAATTCCATTTGATCCGAGTGCGACAACGGTTGATTGCACTGCGGTGGCTTATGACACTAAGTACAAGGTGAATAAGGACGCCAACGGACGAATTACTGTTTATGCTAGCGGTGAAGAACCGGCAGGCGTAGATAACATTTCCGTAACTCGCTAAATAGTTTAGAAAAACAAAATCCGCCGAAAGGGCGGGTTTTGTTTTGGTTCTTAAAAATTAAATGATATAATGATTTATTGGGTAAATTAGGGTATAAAATTTTGGCAGATTTATTATTGTTAATCCATATTATTTGGATCGTTGTTTTATTAGGTGGAACTTTTTATATATTTTGGAATCGTGATTATACCAAGTACCACCTTATTATTGTTTCAGGCACATTGCTTTTTAATCTTTTTTTGGGAGGTTGTCCTTTGACTTGGTGGGAGGAGAAGGCAAGAAAAATATGGGATCCGCGAACCTATTACCACCCCAATTCTTTTTTAACAACATATGTACATAGAGCATTCGGCCGCAATATTACTTCGCAACAAGTAAATTGGGCCTTAGTTGGTATAAAGATCTTTTCTTACACCGCCTCTATACTTTTATTGACCAAGACCATTTGATGTGATAACATTCGTACTACATGTCTTTTGCAGTAATAAAAACAGGCGGGAAGCAGTATAAAGTCGCTGAAGGCGACAAGCTTTTAATTGAAAAACTTGACCACGCGATAGGAGAAGAATTTGATTTTGATCAAGTCCTGCTTGCCGGTAACGGTTCGACTGGCTCACCGCAAGATGTCAAGGTAGAAAATATCAAGATAGGCGCTCCATTGGTTGAAGGGGCAAAGGTTCATGCCAGAGTATTGGATAACGGTAAGAGCAAGAAGAAGATTGTTTTTAAATACCACAACAAAACCCGTTATAAAAAGAAAAAGGGGCATCGTCAGCCGTTTACAAAAGTCGAGATTTTAAAAATCACCGCCTAGGCGGTGATTTTGTTTAGGCGATTGGAAATCGTAATCTTATTAGTACGCTCGGCTGTCCGGCTACGCGAAATCTTTTTGTTCGATTTAATTTTTTAGCAAGTTTTTAGCGACGGTGTTTTAGGGCGTGGGCGAGGGTAATCTCATCAGCGTACTCTACGGACGAACCTGCAGAAAGACCGCGGGCTAGGCGTGTTGTTTTTACGTTAAAAGGCATAAGTTCTTCCTCAAGATATAGTGCGGTGGTTTCGCCGTAAGTGTTAGGGTTGGTAGCTATTATAATCTCAATATCCGATGTTAATTTTTGCAGTTCCATAATTCTATTGCCCAGCTCCACGATTTTTAGATTTTGTGGCAGTGAATTACCGGCTGGATTAATTGATCCGCCAAGAACGTGGTATACGCCATTGAAGGCACCAGTTTTTTCCATTGACTGTAGGTCGGTTATTTTTTCAACGACAGCTATGCGAGTTTGGTCGCGTTTGTGGCTGGTGCAGATCGAGCATTGTTCAGCATCCGTCAGATTAAAGCACGTGCTACAAAATAGCGGGCCATTTTTTAGTTCTGTTAGTGATTGTGCAAATTCTTCAAGTTCATTGGCCGGCCAGTTAAGCATATCCAAAACTAATCGCGTAGCCTGTCTCGGCCCGATTCCCGGCAGCTTCGTAAAAAAATCAACTATTTTTTGTACCTGTTGACTCATGGGTTGTTATATGTTAGTATGGTGATGCGTTATTTAAAAAGGAGTTTTTTATATGACCGTAGAAGAAAGAGAGACATTGAATCGTCAAATAGTAATAGAAGACAGGCTTACGGAATCTTTAAAAATTAGCAAGAGGGCATGGGAAAATTCAGGAATGCCTGTATATAATACTGAAATTGGCAAGATAGCTTTAGCGATATTGGCCGTTAAGACATTCGATGAATTACGGCCACCAGCAAAAGAAATGCCACCATTCGATCCCTACGCACGGTAGTCAGTTAGCAGGAGAAATCCTGTTTTTTATTACCCGTACAGTTTAGTATTCAACGCGTCTTCTGTTTTCAATGATTGTGGATAATCTCTTGACTTAAATTGTTTGCTAGCATATACTTATAATATCACTATGAAAAAGACCCCGGTAGGGTTTCGTCCCTATTGGGGGCTTTTTCTTTTGCCTAATTTGTGTCTCAAACCATCTAAATATACGATTCGTGTTTGAATTCTTCTTAGCAAGTAGGAGCACTTACTACGGTTCGGAGCTATGATTAAAGCTAGGCTCCCCTTTTCTAATAAAAAGTTAGCCAAACAAGAAAAATCGCCATCCCCACTTATTAGAATTAATCTATCAAATTTTTTCTCATAGAAATCTTGTGCGGCCTGTAACACAAGTTCAGCGTCACAGTTACCTTTTGTTTTTCCAGCGGAATCATAAGTAGTCTCCTTAAAAACAATAGTAAATCCACATTCCTGAAGATGTTGATATAAATCTTTGTATTTGGGTATGAGACCAATGAAAATATATGCCTTGGCGGCACCATATTTTTCTAATAACCAAATCCGAAATCGACGATAATCAAGTTCCCAGCCAAGTTCCTCGATGGCCTTATGCAAATTTGCCCCATCGATATATGCAAAATTATTTTTATCAAATTTGTTTATTTGTTGACTCATTTTTATTTGTGTGCTATCATTTTAATAGTTCGTTTATAAATGAGTGGCGAGATGAAAAAGCTTAGTATGTTGATTATTTATTCTTTCTCAATTATTTTAGCCGGTTGTGCAACTAATGAAAAGAGTTTAAGCCCGCAAGAAGAAAAAACTCTAGCCAAAAAATTAGAGTATCAAAAAAGAGAAGATATCCAGTTCGATGTTGTCCCGAGGGTCTACTATATAAAAGATTGGCGACCCGATTCCCCGTTATGTTTTGCCTATTTATGGAAACAAAAATATGACGGCCAAGCTGCCGTGGGAGGACCAGCTTTGGCGACAGTTCCTTGCGAACAAGTTGATAAGCTTCTGGCGTCGTCCCAACAATCTAACTAAGACGAAATAAGTCACCGGTGTTCGCACAAATCAGGAGAAATCCTGTTTTTTTATACATTCGCGCTACTGCGCTCAGTACTTCCTACGTTCAGCCTTCTGGCTTCAGTATTTCCTCATTCGCAATCGGTCATCGCTCTCGTTCGGTCGTTTTTATGAATTTATATCAGAACATATCAGGGCGGGAGCCCAGACGTTGCGTCGGGGCGCTTTTTATCCTTTTTCTACCGCAGCAGGAGCGAGGGTTATTTGATTTTGGCTTAAGTTAAAAATTGGTGAGCTCCTTATCATTTCGAGAGTTCTGTCGAAGCCGAGCGGGCACGGTGTTGTGGTGTAATTTACGTCCTTCAAGAATATTCAGGATTGTAAATTATGCCACAACGAGCGAGGCGAGACAAAAAGTGCAGTGACGCTTGCATCCCTGCTGGGGATGTTAAACGAAACGTCTCGAGAAATGGTAAGGGGCGAACAATTTTTAACTCAAAATCAAATACCGCGAGCGAGATTTTTAAACGACACCGTATCCTCATCAAAATACAACTCAATCGAACCAACCGGTCCATTTCTGTGTTTGGCTATGATAATTTCAGCAATATTTTTCTTTTCACTTTCTTTTTTAACTCTATCTTCCCTGTAAATAAATAATACCATATCAGCGTCCTGCTCTAACGATCCGCTATCTCTCAAATCTGATAATTTGGGTTTTTGATCCGTTCTGTTTTCGGAATTACGTGAAAGTTGTGATAGCGCGATAACGGGTATGTTTAGTTCGCGAGCTAAGCCTTTTAGATTGCGCGAAATCTCGGTTATTTGTTGTACCGGACTATCATATGCTCGGCTAGGTTGCATTAATTGTAAGTAGTCTACTATGAGCATTCCTAGGCCCCTCTCCGCCTGTAATCTGCGACCCATAGCTCTTATTTGAAGTACGGTAGGCGAGGAGGCGTCATCTATGAAAATATTACTTTGAGCTAGATTATTAAGTGCAGTTTGTATTCTTTCAAAATCGTTACCATCGCCTTCTGCTGACAGGTGTCCCGTGCGAAGTTTCCATAAGTTTATACCGGCTTCAGAAGCGATAAGACGGTCTACAACCTGATCCTTAGACATTTCGAGAGTGAATATACCGACTGGCAAACCGCTTGCCTTGGCGGCGTTACGGGCTATATCCAGTGCCAGAGTGCTTTTACCTAGCGATGGTCTGGCACCTAAAATAATCAGGTCTGACTTTTGAAAGCCGGCGGTCATATTATCAAGATCATAAAAACCACTGGGAATACCGCGCATAGTGCCATCTGATTTATGCAAAGCGTCTAAGCGTTCGAATGCCTCATGCAATGCTTTATCGAGCGGTTCAAATGTCTGCTGTATTGATTTTTGAGAAATAGAAAATATTTTTTGTTCTGCCTGATCGAGTAAAACGTCAACATCCTCATCTTCTTTATAGCCTAAGCCAATAATATGATGTGCGCTATCGATCAGGTCACGTAAAATCTTTTTGCGTTCGACTATTTTTGCATAATTACTTACGTGAGCGGATGTTGGTACTGAATTTACCAGAGATGTCAGATAGCCAACTCCACCTATCGTTTCGAGTTGACCGGTTTCTCCAAGCAGATTCGATAGACTTAATATGTCTATTGGTTCCTGACGTTCAAAGAGCTTAAACATACCCTCATAGATTATTTGGTGGGCACGACTGTAGAAGTCTTGTGGTTCAAGCGAGTCGGCGACCTTATTCATGGCTTCTTTATCAAGCAAAAGAGAGCCGATTAAACTTTTTTCGGCTTCAATATTTTGTGGAGGCAGTTTATCGATTGCAGTTTTTGCGTCGCGACTCATAATGATTAAGAAGTATAATCCTACAAAGTAAATTTGAGGAGGGGATAAGGTGTGAGTAAATTAAATTAACTAGGTTATATTTTTTTAATAAGTGGTCCGTATGAAGTATCATCAAGCTCATATCCAAGGTTTTTTATTTTTTCGCGGAGCTCGTCGGAGCGAGTAAAATTTTTGGTTTGGCGTGCTTCTTCGCGTTCTTGGGTGAGCAATTTTACCTCATCCGGTATCTCGTTTGGACTATCAGCGGTAGGTAGGATACCGAGTATATCCCCGAAGATTCTCCATATATCAAGTTCCGGAACAAGTCTTCTATTATCAATTTCCCGGTTTGCCAGATGAATATAATCGAATAACAGAGAGATGGCCTTAGGAGTGTCAAAATCATCATCAAGGGCGGTGATGATTTTTTGAACAATTTTTTTGATATTGGCCGATTCATCGGATAGCGGTAAATTTTCGCCAGCACTTTCAAATTTGTGCAGACGGTCAAGAAATTCTTTTATTCGGGTTGTTGCCGCTTCTGCTTGTTTGAGATTTTCTTTCGTGTAATCAACGGGTGAACGGTAGTGAGACATTAAAAACATGAGTCGAAGTGTT
>JBBUDS010000007.1:0-6183 GCA_038057175.1 Patescibacteria group bacterium | reverse complement strand
CTCGCCGAGGTCCTCCGGACTCGCGCCTTTAGGCGCGAGCGAGACTTCTAACGGGGTTGAGCATACGGTAGCGATTACTAAAGATGGGCCATTTATTTTATCTAAGTTATAGTTTTTGGTACACTTAATATTATGTATTTATCAGTTGTTATCCCAGCCTATAATGAAGAAAAGCGTATCGGAAAGACGCTTTTGAGCGTGAATGAGTTTTTGTCGCGGCAGAATTATGATTACGAAGTTCTTGTAGTGAACGATGGTTCTAATGACGGGACTGCCGCTTTGGTTTCTGATCTCTCAGCGCGGATCAATAATTTAAGATTAATTGATAACAATGAAAATCATGGTAAGGGCTGGGTAGTGAAGCAGGGTATGCTTCAGGCGCGTGGCGAGTATCGTTTGTTTATGGATGCTGATAATTCCACGACGGTTGATCAGATTGAGGGTTTTTTGCCATATTTTTCACAGGGATACGACATTGTTATTGGTTCAAGAAGAATCAAGGGAGCTAATATTGCCGTCAAACAAGCATGGTTCAGAGATTTTTTGGGTGGAGTGTTTCGTTTCGTTGTTCATATTTTGGTGCCCTTGAGGGTAACCGATTCACAGGCTGGGTTTAAGTGTTTTTCACTTAAGGCAGCCGAAGCAATTTTTATTAAGCAAACAATTTTTAGGTGGGCTTTTGATGTTGAGATTTTGGCGATTGCCAGTAAGATGAATTTTAAAATAAAAGAGGCGCCAATCAAGTGGATTAACGATGGTGACAGCAAAGTAAAGATTAGCGGTATGATCAAGATGCTATTTGAGGTGTTGAGAGTAAGATTTAATCTTCGGACAAATAAATATGCTTAACGAATTTAGACAAGATTTGGTTTCGGGTGAGTGGGTGCTTTTTGCTACCGGCAGATCAAAGCGTCCGAATCAAAACAAAGAAGAAGCTAAGCGTGTTGTTCAAGCCAAGGCAGATTGTCCGTTTGAGGATCCGGAAAAATTCGGCAATGATGTTGTTGTAACGTATTTAAATCAGAATCAAACAGACTGGTTTATTAAAGTTGCCAAAAATAAATTTCCGGCGGTTTTGGAGGGTGAAGCGGGAGCGCTCAAAAATACAGGTCCGTTTAGTGTTTGTGATGCCATGGGTATGCACGAGATAGTAATATTTAGGGATCATGAGCGACGCTTAGACGAGTATCAAAAAGATGATCTTGCCAGAATTTTTAAAATTTATCAGGAAAGATACATTGCCACATTCGATCATGGTTCTCGCAAGTATACTTTAATATTTCATAACCATGGTTTTGGGGCAGGAGCTAGTATTTCTCACCCCCATTCTCAGATTATGTCCATTCCGATACTGCCTCCTGATGTAAGAAGGAGCCTGCTTGGTTCAGAGGAATTTTATAAAAAAAACAAGAAAAGGATATATGACGTTATGTTGGATTGGGAGATTGAAGAAAAAAAGCGCATCGTTTATGAAAATAAATACTTTATCGCTTTCTGCCCCTTTGTTTCCAAGACTCCTTATGAGATTAGAATTTTTCCAAAAGAAAGTCATGCTCATTTTGAGAAAATGCCCGAAGAACAATTGGGTTATCTCGCTGATGCCGTGAAGACATCATTAAGTAAAATTGCCAAAGTTCTGCATAATCCGGATTATAATTTTTTTATTCATACGGCTCCGCTTCTTGAAACTAACGTGGATCCCCATCAATTTTATACATGGCACATCGAAATTGTTCCAAAGATGTCATTGGAGGGCGCCTTTGAGCTTGGCAGTGGAATTGATGTTAATGTAATTGATCCCGACGAAGCGGCTAAGCTTCTTAGAGAGCAAGAAATTTAAATGATTAGTTTACTTTTTGGGACAATTGGCGCTAAATCACTGGAGCTTCTTGAGCGGTGGGGCTATGGCGGTGCTTTTTTTTGGTCAGCCATGGACAGAATAACCATTTCCTTGATACCGACGGAAGTTTTATTGCCGCTTTATGGATTTTTAATAGGCAAAGGAGTTTTTTCATTTTTGCCGATGTTTTTAGTTATTAGTCTGGGTGCGTTAGTCGGCGAAATAGTCATCTATTTAATTTTTGCTAAGTTTGGTAGAGCGTTCGTTGAAAGATATGGTAAATATTTTTTGGTATCGAAGCACGATCTTGCCGAGCTCGATCGTCTTTTTGAAAAATATGGCAGTAAGGTTGTTTTTTGGGGAAGATTTTTGCCGGTTGCTAGGGCGATAATTGCAATTCCCGCGGGCATTTCGAGGCTCGATATTAGAAGATTTTCTTTGTATAGTTTTTTTGGTATGTTGCCATACAATTTGGCATTTATTTTTTTAGGTAAAAAAACCGGTGAAAACTTTGATCGTTTTCGACCATATTTTGATATTGCTGAAAAAATTGGACTTGCGGCCCTGCTTATATTTATAGCATGGTATGTTTACAGACATTTAAATAAAAAACACCTGAGTCATGGATAAAATTATAATTGCAAATTGGAAGGCAAACCCAGTAACTTTGGAAGAAGCTAACGATCTTTTAGATTTTTATGTTGAAGAAATTTCTAAATATCAAAATATTCAGCTTGTTATTTGCCCGCCGTTCGTATATTTAGAAGAAGTTGCAAAAAAAATTACAAATCTCAAGTTTAAAATCTCAAATCTATTTATTGGCGCTCAAGATGTATTTTGGGAGAAATCCGGTCCTTATACGGGGGAGATCTCTACGGACATGTTGAAAAATTTTGGCGTAACCCATGTTTTAGTTGGGCATTCCGATAGACGATATCCGCCGGTTGGCGGAGGCGAGAGCGATGAAGTGATAAACAGAAAAATAGAAGCAGTTTTAAATGCTGATATTACCCCAATACTTTTGGTTGGTGAACGCAGTCGAGATGATGATCGGCGAGTGGTTTTGGAGCAACAATTGTCGGATGGTCTTGCCGGACTGGTTGCCGAGCAGGTTTCCAAAGCTTTAATAACATACGAACCGGTCTGGGCGATTAGTACCGCGCCAGATGCCGAATCAGACAATCCAACAAATGCCATAGAGGCGGTTAAAATAATTCAAGAATTTATTTTTAAAACCTATAACCTAAAACCCATAACCTGTTTGTACGGCGGGTCTGTTAATCAATCTAATGTTGCCGATTTTTTAAAACATCAGGAGGTTTGCGGTGCAGTTATCGGTGGTGCCAGTTTACGCAAGGAAGAATTTAGAGAAGTCTTAAGAATAGTTTCGACCCTGGATTAGTATGAATTTACGAGGCGGTATTTAATATAATGTTTTTGGATATTAAAGAGGGGTTAATTAGACCCTTTTTGTTTTATAAAGATCGGGTATAATAATATTTATCGTGCTTAAATTTATCTCCGATATTTCAAAGGATGAATTGAAGAATAAAAAAATCCTGTTGCGGGTGGATTTTGATGTTCCTATAATTGATGGCAAAATTATCGAAGATTTTAGAATAAAAGCGCATAAAGAGACTATCGAATATTTGTTAAATAACGGTGCAAAGATTATGCTTGTCAGCCACTTGGGTCATGAGGTTTCTGATGTTAGCTTCTTTCCTATAGTTGAGCAGATAGGTGAGGTGTTGGGACAGACGATTACCTTGGTGCCACACTCGGAATTATCTGAAGTGGGTAAACTTTTTGAAGTGGCAGATGTTTTCTTGCTTGATAATATCAGACAGGATAAAAGAGAGGCAGAAAATGATGATAAATTGGCCCTTAGCCTATCGAAGGACTTTGATTATTATGTGAATGATGATTTTGCTACTGCGCATCGCAAGCATGCCTCAATTGTGGCAATTACTAAGCATTTGCCTTCATATGCCGGATTTTTAATCAAAAAAGAAACGGAAAATTTGAAGCGAGCCGTGGATACTCCGTTGGATGGTAAGGTTCTGGTGCTTGGCGGTGCAAAAATTTCTACAAAGATGCCGGTAATTAAGAATTTTATAGATAAAGCTGAGAAAATTTTAATTGGCGGTGCATTAGCTAATAACTTTTTTCAGGCTCAGGGGATTAGCGTGGGGGCTTCGGTTATTGATGATTCTGCAAAACCAGATGCCAGAAGTGAGAATATAATCTTACCGCGAGATTTTATAACCACTGAAAAAAATGGTGATTCAAGTTCGGTTAAGCTTTACAACAAAGCGGAAAGCGTTGGATTGAAGGAGGCAATATTGGATATAGGTCCGGAGACTGCAGAGGAGTGGGCAGAGATTATTGAGCGAGCCAAAATGGTTATTTGGAATGGGCCCATGGGCTATTATGAACATAAAGATTTTGAAGAAGGTACTGAAATTATTGCTGAAGCAGTGGCGAAAGTTGAATATTCAATTGTTGGGGGAGGAGATACCATTGTGGCCGTTAATAAGTTTGGGTTGTTGGACAGGTACACTTTTGTTTCCACTGGCGGTGGGTCTATGCTTGAGTTTCTGGCTGGCAACAAATTACCCGGTCTAGATGCGCTTGGTTATTATGACTAGGTATCATATTTATTTTCATGATGATTTTGATGGTATGGTTTCGGCTGTTATTTTTTTCGATTTTTTTAGAAAAAGAGGCGATAAGGTGGGTAGCTTTAATCCTATAAATTATACGCCGAGCATAAAAAAGGATTGGGCAAATTTTAAATTCAAAAAACCTTTTGTTCTGGTTGACTTTATGTACCACCCCAATGCAGATTGGTGGTTTGATCATCACGAGACTTCTTTTATTAATCCTGACTGGAAGAAGAATTATAAAGACGATGATAGGCATGCTTTTGATCAGATTTATAAATCTGGTTGCGCTCTCGTGCTGGCGCACTTGAATAAAAAATATAAATATGAGGCGCCAAAAAACATACAAGAACTGGTTTATTGGGGTGATATAATTGATTCGGCCGGCTATAAAAATGCTAGACAGATAGTAGAAAGAAAGGAGCCAGCCTTGCGACTGATGTCTTATCTAGATTCATTAGATAAAGTAGATCAAAAAATTTATCAAGCAAAACAATCGGCTATTATTAAAAATTTAGCGACTAAATCGATTAATAATTTTATTGCATATTCGCTAGTTAGTAATAGAATAAAAAAATATTTATCCAAAACTAAAAAATCTGTCGCTGATTTTAAAAAATCAGCAGTTATTAAGGGCGGGGTGATTTTTATAGATGCAATCAATAAAGAATTTCCCAAGCCTCATTTTTTGGCATATTATGTATATCCAAAAAGTTTTTATTCTGTTTCTATAAATAAATATGGTGCATACTATCATATGAGCGTGGGCGGTAATCCATGGAATAAGACGCATGGCACAGAAATTAATATTGGAAAAAAGATGAGATCATACGGTGGCGGTGGACATAAGGCCATTGGCGGCCTTGAAAAGAAGTCTAAATTGGAAATTATGAAAATCGCCGAAGAAATTATAGAATATTTAAATATTCATGGATAAGAACAAATATATAATTCATACCGATGGCGGATCGCGTGGGAATCCGGGGCCGGCGGCTATCGGGGCTGTTATAGAGACAGCTAATGGTTCGGTAAAGAAAGAATTTGGAGAGTATATCGGTGAAACCACTAATAATGATGCCGAGTATAAGGCGGTAATTTTTGCATTAAAAAAGTTGAAGCTTTTAATTGGTAAAGAGGCGACTAGGATGGCGGTAGTCGAGGTTCGATTAGATAGCGAATTAGTTGAAAGGCAGTTGGGCGGTCAGTATAAAATAATGGATAAAAATATTCAGGGTCTTTTCTTGGAGATCTGGAATCTTAAAATTGATTTTGGGGGCATAACATTCAAACATATTCGTCGCGAAGAAAATCAGGAAGCAGACCGCTTGGTAAATGCGGCGCTGGACAGGGAGCTTAATAAACTTTTGTAGATGCTAAATAAATCAAAAACCGCACACTGTGCGGTTTTTGATTGTCTTGGTAAATCTGTAAGCCGAATTCTGTTTTTGTGTGATTATTTATCTGCGACTGCTATTGCTAGCAGACTGTAGCGTACGAACTTTTCGAAGTACTGTATTTCTACAGTACAACGCTGTACTTGCACCAGACAGGGTTTAGCGCGTATCCATGTCACCATGGTACGATTCCGTTCGGAACCTTTTCACCCGTAATCCCGCCAAGGCGGAACTCGGAATAGTCTCTGTGCCACCCACCGCTACGCGCTTGCGCGCTAGCGGGGTC
>JBBUDS010000006.1:0-5922 GCA_038057175.1 Patescibacteria group bacterium | reverse complement strand
TTTTTATTGCCTTGCCATTCGAGTAATAATACTTTACGATATGTCATACCAGCTCATTAAAAAGGAATAAAATATGGATCCCGTAACAGTATTCCCAATATTACAGCAAAGGTTAATACCCCATCCGGCCGATATTATAAAAAATATAACCCATGAGGACATCGCAGGAACAAAAGTAGTTTTTATTGTTATGCCCCTCCGCGAATCAGCAGTACCAACAGATTTGCCAGAGGGAGTTCTATTGTTAGCAACTAATTTAATAAAAAATTACGGCGTAGAAGCAACAATAATTGACTTAAATGCTTACAGAATAAAAGATGCCCTAGCTGAAAAAACTGGTAAAATGCCGAACGGAAGATACTTAACAGAACAAGAAGCAGAAGAACTCATTTGCTTACATTTCAAAAAGTACGGCACCCCCACCATTATTGGTCTTTCGGGTATAATCACGAGTCTGGATTGGGAGGAAAAAACAGCAAAAATCGTAAGAAGGCTGGCGCCAGATGCTTTTTTAGTCTCTGGTAATGGATTGGCAACGGAATTTAAAACGGGTTTATTTAAATACATTCCTGAACTTGACGGCATCGCTCATTCCGAAGGTGACGATGTAATAGTAAAAATTGTTTATGATGGCAAAATTATAAAAGAGATGGGATTTAACCGCGCCCTTACTAGCGGGAAGTTGGCACCATATTATTTAGGGTTCGAAGATGGTAGACATCGTTTTAGATACGATGGTAATAGACCAAAAAACCTAGACGTTCTGCCGTTTGCCGATCTTTCCTTACTAAAAGAAGATGTCTACGGAAATCCGATATTAAGTTGGTATCTTGGGACGCCACTCTGGAGTGGTAACGCCAATAATAGTTCTGCAACTCCATGGAAAGATACACAATACGTGCCCTGTGGCAATTCGGTCGTAACCAGAGGATGCCCCTACACCTGCAAATACTGCTATAGGGGACAACAAGGTGAGACTCAATGGAGTTACAGGTCAGCCGAGCACGTTCTTGCTGAAATAGAGCATAATGTTTTAAATTATGGGATAAAATTTTGGGGATTTCACGATGATAATATCGCTGTCAGAGAAGAGATCATCAGGGGTTTAATGATTTTACAAAGTACCGGAGTAAAATTTGGATCTCATTATCGCTTAGATGAAGCATCTGGTCTGCACAAAGACCCTAGTGGTAAACTTTACTTTGAAAGCCCTCTGCGAGTTGAAATGATGGCTAAAGCCGGGTTTGTTTACGCTGGTATGGGACCCGAAAGCGCAAGCCCTAAATCACTTGAAACACTAGGCAAGGGCGGCCACACACTTTCCAATGGATTCGTCACAGTCAAGGTCGACGGCAAAGAAGAAGAATTTGCGGCATCCATGATTCATGGCATAGAAAACAATGAGAGATTCGGCATTCATTCAAATTGCACATGGATAAAGGGCACCCCAGCTGAAACGATTGAAGACATTAAAAAAACCGTTCGTTTTATGCAATGGCAGATGGAGCTTTATAGAAAAAGTGGCAAATCAACTGATTCTGTCAACCAAAAAATGTTTACCCTGACTTGGTATCCGGGCGTTGCCCTGATAAATTATCCCAGAGTAAGAGATATGCTCAGCAAAGTATTCAACTTAAAATTCGTAAAAATACCACGAAATTCAGGTGGGGTCGAATACGAACCTGTATTTGATAAGGCTTTCCACATCTACACAAAACAGCTTGATGACGCCACCAAAGTTCTTTCTAATCCTCAAACCGGCGAACCGCTGCACTTCAGTAATATGACGACCAAAGAATTTATCAAAGTAGGAGACTTGATAGATAGCAATCGAACATTGGACATTTTAGATCTTTAATAAATATACCCATACCGGCTTATGCCGGTTTTGTTATATCAAAAATTAGAATCTATGCTTTTTAAATTTTTTATTGCCTTTATAAAACTCTCCCCTCCGAATTTATGACCCTGCCAAATTTCCGGTAAAAACCACAGGTCAGATTTTACCAAATGAGCTAAGATCCTCTTAAAATCAATACTACCATCGCCAATTTGTAGGCCCTCACCATTAAATTTAGCTCCGTCAGAAATATGTATATATTTAACTACTGGTAGTATTTTTTTAGTATATTCTTCTAAATTTTTTCCGTAAAGATTACAATATAAAGCTGCGTGAGATGTATCAAAAGTTATACCGTATCCTGTTTTTTTAGAAAATTTAACTATCTCATCGGCATCCATAAAGGACGCCTGATGCCACTGGCCACCAAAGTACCAAGCCAAACCAGGCATATTTTCTGGCAATAACTCAAAGCCTTGGCTTTTTAATTTTTTAAGTGACCTGAGTAAATTTTTATTTAATTCCGGTATTTTATCCAAAAGAGCAGACTCCATATTCATGCCTCCCGGATGAACAACAAATTTTACAATCTTATTCCTATTTCTAAAAAGTTTCTTGAGTTCTCTGGCATGAGCAAGAGCTTTATTAAAAAAATCAATCGATTTCTGTCTAATGTTTTCGTCTAAACTGGATAAATTAAGCAACAAATCTCCATTATACTCAGGTCCATGTACGGTCAAATCATAATCATACTTGGCAGAATATGTCTTATTCTGATTAATATCTGAATCTGTTAAATGAATCTCGACAAAACTAGGCTTATGATGAAGGAGGGTATCAATATCACTCATACGAGCGACTAATCCCCACCTGTGTTTTATAGGTAAACCTCTTAAAATCTGCGAATGAAGCTCTCCGCTCATCAAATCAATATCAGACTCTAAAAGATAGTCGTGTTTTGGCACATCTCTTTTTATAAGTTTTTTTCCAATAAAAAAGTTAAGCTTCAACGGATTGGTACCCTTACCGGGGCTTCTAAGCTCTACATCGGAATATTTTAAAACACTGCCTTTTTTTAAATTTCTAACGGCAACAATACTCTTGGAAAGGATCTCACGATTAAGAAATTCTCCTCTCGAAGGATAGCGTACCGGCTCACCCATGGCTGATTCAACGTTTCTTATTTGTTTAACTAACTCGCAAAACTCACCCGGTTCAAGACTAGCCTTGTGATCGGGACCGGGCATATTACGATCTAATGTTAAATGCTTCTCTATGAGCTTAGCTCCCATAGAAACGGCTGCTAGGCTTACAGCGATCCCCTGTTCATGACCTGAATAACCAACATTGCAATTAAATTTAGCGCGCATAGCCTCTATAAACTTTAGGTTAATATCGTGATAGGGGGCAGGATAAGTACCATTACAATGAAGTAAAACATATTCGACTTTTATTTTTTCTAAAAAATCTACCAAGCTTTCTATTTCCGACATAAATGACATGCCAGTTGAAATTATTAGAGGTTTTTTTAATTTTGAAGCCTCGTGTATCAATCTAAAATTAACCATATCGGCAGATGCGATCTTATAAGCTGGCAAGTTCATAGAGGACAAAAATTTTAAGCTTGTTTCATCCCAAGGAGTACAAAGAAAATCAACACCTCGTGACAAACTATAATCTCTCAATTTTTTCATGTCTCTATTAGATAACTCCGATTTTTGAATATGCTGTAATAAATAATGTCCGCCATGTTCTTCTTTCTCGATATTTTCAAGGGTTCCACTTCGATAACCATCTTTTAAGGATCGCTTTTGAAATTTAACAGCATCGACTCCAGCTTCAATGGCATAATCAATTAATCTTTTAGCTAAACCAACATCACCCTGATGATTTAGGCCTATTTCAGCTATTATATAGGCAGGATTATTACCGCCCACCTTTTTATTTCCAATTTTAATTTCTCGCATATACTAATTAAAAATTATATCTTGCGACAAACACCATACAAACAGGTCATGCGCACTAATCCCGGCGACAAAATAGCTTCGTGAGTGATCAGCTCAACATTTTTATTTCCAAAAGATTTGTGAAGTAGATCGAGAAAATCTTTTTTACTTAATTCCCATTTATGATACGGATTCATTTTACTTGGTCCGGAGATACCCGTTTTATTTTCCGGAGAACTAATGATAAGAACCCCGCCTGGCTTAATAGCCTTATGAAAAGCTCGAATTAAATCATTCTGGGGTCTCTGTTCTATATGTTCCAGGCCTTCAATACAACCAATGACATCATACTTATTTTCACCTAACTTTGGCAAACACAAATCTCCGATCCCAAATGATGTTTTATTATTACCGTATATGCGACGCGCATATTCTATGGTAATAGAATCCAGATCTAAACCTTCATAGATAACACCGTAATCTTTTAGTAATTCAGCGGCATAGCCACTACCACAAGGAAAATCTAATATACGATACCCAGGCCGACTAAATAGAGACAATAACCCATACCTTCCCTTGTGTCGTGCTATTAAATCGTACATATCAATTCCAGGTTCATTAGTTTTAGCAACTTTAACTTTATAACCGCCTAATGTATCAAATTTTAAATCACGCAAAAAAAGTCTCTCTCCATCTTCTCCTCCTCTAACCAAAAATTTTGTTTTTATTTTTTTCATTACTAAATTATATGAACTCTTACCAGGCAGTCCAGCCACCATCAACGCAAATTTCAGCTCCAGTAACATAGCTGGATTTTTCGTCCAACAAAAAATCTATAACAGAAGATATTTCCTCTAGATTCATAAGACGTTTCATCGGTACATTCTTACTGTAATTTTTAACAAATTCAGGATCTTGCTTGGCATCAACTACACCACCTAAAACCACGGCATTAATTTTAAACTTGGGAGCATAATAAGCCGCTAGATACTTAGTCATAATGACAAGCGCGGCCTTTGACATAGAATAACCTATGGGTTTTACATAATTCTTATAAATATCGTGCCGAGGAGAAAGCTTGCCATAGATAGACGATAGATTAATAATACTGCCACTTTTATTATTTTTTATAAAATTTATACAAACATCGAAGGCGCTTGCCGAATTCACCTTAAAATAACTCATAATATCAGCCGGAGACATGTCGGTAGGCTCGATTCTTTTACTTTTTTTAAGCGGAACGGGATTATATGCGTGGCACAGTAATAAACCATGAAGATCACGATTTTTCTTAAACCACTCAGACACAAAAACCTCGTCAGTTAAATCGTGGCCCAATGCCAAATCAAGCTTCAGTATCTCAAATTTTTTAGCAAAATATTTTACTAAATACTTGCCTATTAGGCCTTCGCTTCCGGTTATAACTAGTTTAGGAAGTTTTTTGGACATGATTTTCAAAATATTTTATTGTCTTACGAAGAGCGTCAGCCTGACGATCCATATCCTTAGACGTTAGTTGATTGGTGGTAAGTTGCATAACCTTTGGTTGGATTTTTTCAGCAACTGGGCAATTTGTTTCTTTTAAATAACCTTGATGATACCGACCCTGTTTTTCATCTGAATCTACAAAATATCGTCCATCTCTATTTAAATTAATCATCGTTGGCTCGTTATAAACGAGAGCGAAAGTAGAACGAATCTTATCTCCTCCAAATTCAATAAATTTATCTCTAAAATCATACCAACTTATTCCTAGCTTTTCCTCGCCTTCAAACAAAAAAGCAAAAGTCCAATACGCATGAACTGATCCCTTTGGCACATATTGAGGCATAAGCCAACTACAACCATTAAGAGCTTGGATGTATTTTCGTGCCATCTGAATTCTTTTTTTAGAAAACATGTCTATTCTTTCGAGCTGAGCCAGAGCAATTGCGGCCAAGGGTTGCGCCATTCGATAGTTATAACCAAAAGCGTCATGTCTTAAAAATTTAGGGTCTTGAAACATTAAAGCGTTAGGCATTTCCATTGCTCCAGTCGCCGTTAGTCTTTTAAATCCAAGAGCGCCGAACTTCCTAATTCGGGTTGCCAATTTTTGATTATTAGTGATTAAAACTCCCCCCTCACCAGTCGTAATAG
>JBBUDS010000005.1:0-2060 GCA_038057175.1 Patescibacteria group bacterium | reverse complement strand
CCTCGATCTCCTCCGTGACAGGGAGGCGCTTTATCCAGCTAAGCTACGCCCGCCTACGCTCACCCATGAGCTTCGGCGGGGCAAGCCCGCTAAATGTCACAGGATTTTAAAAAGTATAGCTAACTTTTACCAAAATGGCAAATAAAAATGCGCGTTTACGCGCATTTGATAGTCTTTAGTAGGTGACTACATTATCTGTCAAACGACTCTCTTTGTGTGGCCGGTGATGCCGGTCTGAAGTATCGCCACGGTTCAGCATTAACTTTACTTCTTACGCTTGGGAGATCTTCTTCCTCCATGTAGCTTACCATGCTTTGTAGTCCTTCTCTGATTTTTTGCAGAATATCTTTTACACTGCCCAGATATTTTATTTGTTTTTCTTGTCCTTCGACATTTTTTATGTTTTCTGAAGACTCAGCATTGTAGAGTTTAGCTTGAGGCGATGTTTCGCCCCGATATATTTTTATTCTGCCCCTAACGGGATCATTAATTATTTCTCCCGGAGATTCGTCGGTGCCGGCTAAAAATTCGCCGAGCATTACTGAAGATGCCCCCATGCATAATGCTTTTGCTATATCGCCAGTTTTTTTAATACCGCCATCTGCAATAAGCGGTACAATGCTGGCTAAATATGCACTACGAATGGCATCTAGCTGGCCAACGCCTACGCCGGTTTCATTTCTGGTTCGGCATCCTGCGCCCGGACCGATTCCTACTTTTATTCCTTCTACGAGACCGTTTAAGAATTTAGATCCTTCATAAGTTGCGACATTGCCACAAACAAGCTCAAAGTCATTAAAATTTGCTCTGAATTTTTCAATTGCCGGCAGGACAACATTTTTATTATGAGCATGTGCGGTATCCATAACGATAACATCAACTCCGACTGTGATTAATTCCGCCGCCCGTTCGATGTAGTCACCCGTAACTCCAATCGCAGCGCCGACAACAAGTCGCCCTTTCTTGTCTTTGTTTGCCCATTTATGATGGAGCAGATTGCTTATGTCTTTTGTGGTTATTAATCCTCTTATTTTTCCCTCTCCAGAAAGCCAGACTAGCTTTTCTTTGTCGTACAATCCCAACTCTTCGGCAGCTTCTTCTGCAGAGCTAATATTTTTTCTTGTTGTGTACCCGCATTGCTCTTCGTTGGTCATAAGTTCGCACACTTTTTTCTCTCCGTCGTGGTCACCACAAAGCATCATCTTGCGTTTAGCCGATAGTATGCCGACGAATCTACCTGACTTATCAAGTACCAAAAGAGTGCCAATCTTGTGTGAGCCCATGAGTTCCCGAGCTTCGGTTAAGGTTTGATAGGAACGAATGGTATGAGGTTTTTCTATGATAAAATTTTCGGCTCTTTTAACTTTTTTAACCCAGTCAGATTCTAATGCGATTGATGCTGTGCGCGGTAAAATACCTATCCCACCCTCCTGGGCAAGTGCTATAGCCATTGCTGGACCGGTAACAGTCCCCATGTTGGCAGAAACTACCGGAAGATTCAGTGTGATATTTTTTGAAAAGTTAGTTCTAAGTGAAATTGAGCCCCTGTGTTTCATGATGCCGCACTGTGGATTCAGGGTGAAATCATCAAATGTTGTACCAAGAAAAATACCTTCGACTCTAAAATTTTCATCTTTTATCACGAGGCCTCCTTTTAAAAGAGCGATTAAACCGAAGTAAGTATATCTAAAATCAAGCTAAAATCAACTTTTAATTTTAGCAAGAGAGTAAAAGCAAGATACGTGGTGCCGGCGAATGGAGTCGAACCATTGTCTAAGGCTTATGAGTCCTTCGTTCTGACCATTGAACTACGCCGGCCTTTTATTTTATTTAATATTTATATAGACCATACTATATTTTTGCGCCTCTTTCAAATTTTTATAGGCAGTTAAAAAAGTATCTGTTCACAACAAAATTATGCAAAGAGGTATAATTAAAGTAGATAATTAAATGAGTCAAATATGCTCGGTTCGCGTTTAGGATAAATCCCATTAGCGAGTTTGGCTTTTTGTTTCTCAAAATATGTCCAAAAGAAAATCAGTATGGATTGTAGTTTTAAT
>JBBUDS010000004.1:0-4143 GCA_038057175.1 Patescibacteria group bacterium | reverse complement strand
GGCTTACCACAACTCTTGCATACCAACATAACATTAGATAAATCTACCGCGCGTTCCTTGTGAACTACCTGCCCTTTCTGTCCCTGCTTCTTAGCTCTTTGATGTCTGGCAACCTTATTTAATCCTTCAACTACAACTTTACTCTCTTCCGGAAATGAAAATAAAACCTTACCCGTCTTACCGCGGTCTTTACCATTCAACATTTTTACATTGTCATTTTTTTTGATATTCATTGTGGGTATATTTTGTCAGCGAATCACGAATTTATTACGAATTTGCGAATTTACGAAAGAATTCAATTCGTTAATTCGTTGATGGTCTCGCTTACACCATTTCTTGGGCGAGGCTGGCTATCGTATCATATCCTCTTTCTTTAATCTCCCTCGGTATCGGTCCAAAAATTCTACCACCCTTCGGCTCCTTGGTTGCGCCTTCTAATATCACTACGGCGTTTTCATCAAATCTAACATAACTGCCATCCTTACGCCTGAAATTATTACGCTGTCTTACGATCACGGCTTTGAGTACTTCTTTTTTCTTTACCACCTTACGCGGCTCCGCTTCTTTTACGGATATAACAACTATATCTCCAAGCTGGCCGTATCTCCTCTTTGATCCACCCAAAACCTTAATTACGCCAACTTTTTTGGCGCCACTATTATCAGCAACTTTCATTATAGAACGTAATTGAATCAAGGTTTTATCAGCGAATACCGAATTTATTACGAATTTGCGAATTTACGAAAGAATTCAATTCGTTAATTCGTTTATTCGTACAGATTCGTTATTCGTTGGTAAGTTACTGCTTGGCTATAACTTTCCATCTCTTATCTTTTGAAATTGGTCTCGTTTCTTGAATAAAAACCTTATCTCCGACGTGATATTCTCCTTTTTCATCATGAGCCTTAAACTTGTTGGTTACTTTATAATACTTCTTGTATTTCGGGTGTTTCTTCAATCTCGTAATCGAAATTACAACAGTTTTCTGCATTTTATCGGATACAACTACCCCCTTTAATGTTCTGATTCTTTTTTCCATTTTATTTTTGTTTATCCCGTACGAAGTAGCTGCTCCGCAGTTATTAAGATAAGTTGCGAGTGCAGAGCTACTGTTGTTATAGGTCATACCCCGTTCGTTTAACCCGTTAGGGCTACTTCGTACGGGATTTATTTATTGCCGTTAAAATTCTAGCTATATCTTTTTTGGTTTTTTTTAATTGGCTTACATCTTTCAATGATTTATCAGCCAGTTCAAATCTCATTTTTCCAAGCTTAACCTGTAACTCTTTAAGCATCTCGTTTAGCTCTGGCTGAGACTTGAATTGTATATCACTGTATTTCATAATACTTGACTCAAAAATTTAATTCCGCTATCATGGCATAAGATTAGCTGTTTTACAAGAAGCAGGAGCGCCTGTGTTAAACTTTATTTACGAAAGGCGTTACCCTTGCCTGCTTGTTTCATTTGCACTTTGGGCATTTGGACTATATGTATTTGCCGTTGGACTTCCTTTGTTAATATATATTTTCTGTTTTCTAAGCTCAGCTCTTAGCATTCTTATTCTTATCTCTATGATTAAGCACTAGAATAAAAACTGCCAAGGTTAGCTTTGGTAATCAGGCATCAACTGCCTGATTTTTTATTTTCTCTATCTGCATACTCTTCAAAATAGCTTTCTCAAAAATCACAGTAGGGAGCGAGACCTGATTTTGAAATCATTCATCCCGTTAGAGAGTCTTTCGTTAGTAAAGTTAGTATCCAATAACCGGTTGTTAAATAATAATCGCACTCTCTAACGGGATTCATGGCAGGCTTTGGTAATAAATAAGGCGAGCGAGCAGCGGAAAGCCGAGACCGGACCCAGCACCACTTTTGTAACAAAAGTGGTGCTGGGGAGGAAAGCTCGGAAGGATTCCGCGTTGCGAGCGAGTTATATTTGTCAAAGCCGAATGTTGATTTCAAAGACAGGTCTCGCGATTACTTTTTAACAAACCGCGTCTTGATCGGCAATTTATGCGCCGCCAACCTCAAAGCTTCCATCGCCGCCTTTTCTGTTACGCCATCCATTTCAAATAAAATCTTACCCGCCTCAACTGGCGCAATAAAATGCGACAGCGATCCAGCTCCACCACCCATGCCTACCTCCGCACCCTTTTGCGTCCTTGGCTTATCAGGAAAAACTCTAATCCAGACCTTGCCTCCACGTTGAATGAAATGGGTAATGGCCCTCCTAGCAGACTCTATTTGGTTTGATTTTAACCAACTTGATTCCATCGATTTTAAACCATAACTTCCGAAACTCAAATAATGACCGCGCGTCGCGACCCTCTTTAGTGTACCCTTATGAACCTTGCGGTGCTTTATGCGTTTAGGCTGTAACATACTTGCGTTATTAGCGAATCACGAATTTATTACGAATTTGCTAATTTACGAAAAAATTCAATTCATTAATTCGTTTATTCGTACAGATTCGTTATTCGTTGATAGGGGTTAGAACTTTAACCCTTTATATATCCAAACCTTAATACCTACCGTTCCGAATGTCGTATGCGCTGTCGCCGTGGCATAGTCTATGTTTGCTCTCAATGTTTGTAGCGGCAAGCTTCCCTGCTCTAAATGCTCCGTGCGAGCTATATCATTACCGTCGAGACGTCCGCCAATCGTAACCTTTGCTCCCTTAACATCTTTATTTGCTATAATTTTTGCGAGGGTTTGCTTTAATAAACGCCTGTAGGGTAAGCGCTTCTCAATCTGTTCAGCCATTTGTTCGGCAACAATCATAGCTGACGTTTCTGGATTTTTAAATTCCTGAATATCAAGACGAATTGCTGTTTTGCGTTTTATCACCTTAAGCAAATCGTGCCTCAAATCTTCTATTCCGGTACCTCCACGCCCAATAATCAAACCCGGACGAGCAGTAAATACCATAACCGCCAAAACATCGGGACTGCGCTCTATTTCAACTCTATCAATACTCATATTTTTGAGCTTTTTGGTTAAAAACGATCTGATGGCAACGTCTTCTTTTAAAAATTCAGGGTATTTTTTAACATTAAACCAGCGAGACTGCCAATCTTTATTCACTGATAACCTCATCGATTTTGGAGATATTTTTTGTCCCATGTTTAATTTATGTTCATTTAAATCGCTTTTCTTCTAAAAAACTTCCTTCCTAATCCGCTCATCTTTCCAAATGCTCCGCTCTTTTTTCCTCCGCCAGCTGGCGGACTCTTTTTAACTTCAGGTTTAATCTTATTATCAATTATTGGTTTTTCAGATTCTTGTATTGCAGCCTCTCTCTCTGTCTCGTGTTTCGATACACGCGATTCTTGATTAGCCTTAAGACCGGGAACTTTTTCTTCTAAAACAATCTTAACGCGCGAAGTTTTCTTCTCTATCGGCGAAGCCATACCAAAACCCTTCGGTCTGAATCTTTTTAACTTTGGACCCTCGTTCACTACAATATCTTTTATAAAAAGATTATCTTTTAACAAATTGAAGTTATTGTGGGCGTTCGCTAGCGCAGAATCAAGCAGCCGAGAAATGGGCTTGGAAGATTTTTTAATAATATATTCAAGCTGATATTTAGCCACAATTGCATTCATTCCTCTAACTGCGCGCGCCACTAACCTAACCTTGCGTGGCGATATTCTTAAATTATTTAATTGGGCTGTAATTTGCATAACCATACTATCAGCGAATCACGAATTTATTACGAATTTGCGAATTTACGAAAGAATTCAATTCGTTAATTCGTTTATTCGTACAGATTCGTTATTCGTTGACTACTTCTTCTCCGCCGCTGGCGCTTCTTTAGCCGCCTTGGATGCATCTATCTCTTTTTGCTTAGCTGCCGCCTCTATTTCTTTTTGCATCTTACCACCATGACGACTGAATTTGCGTGTTGGCGAAAACTCTCCCAATTTATGACCAACCATATCTTCCGTTACAAAAACTGGCAAATGACTCTTGCCATTGTGGACTCCGAAATTAAAACCAACCATTTCAGGAACAATGGTAGAGGCCCTAGCCCATGTCTTTATTACCGTTTTGTCTCCAACTCTAAGCTTGCCGACCTTTTTCATCAGTTTCTCATCTACATATACTCCTTTTTTTATTGATCTTGACATTTTATTAAATTA
>JBBUDS010000003.1:2333-3674 GCA_038057175.1 Patescibacteria group bacterium | reverse complement strand
TTATCCACGCCGCCAGCGTTCATCCTGAGCCAGGATCAAACTCTCTTAGAAATAGTCCCTCGCTCAAAAGAGCTCGGGATCCCGACTTAACGTCGGGAGGATACTATTTTTATCCCATTAGAAGTAGGTCGCCAAAGGCGGCCGAGAGTTCTAATGGGATGATTCTGGTTAACGATAAGAAATCACGTACTGGTGACTTTTATCGTCTACTTATATTTATTAGTTTAATTACTCGATATTCGGTTCTTAAGGTTCTTACCTGCCCGCCTAAGTTTTTGAACTTTTTTTAGGAATTGATCGAAATATAGTTCAAAAATTTAGGCGGGTAAATAACAGCTGGGATTACCCTAGTTGTTTGAAGGGCAATCCCAGCCGAAGGAAGTCTATTCCTTTGTTATTTTGAATTAATTCATTTTAAACAAGTATAGTATAACCAGATAAAATTGCAAGTCAATGAAAATTAATATCCTTGCACGCCCCTTCGGAGTATTTCTTCAAAAACACCCTTTTTAAAATTATTTTTTCTTCTTATTTCTTTTTGATAAGCTTCTTCAACTTTGAGCATTTTAGACTCCACCACACCTTTTATTTGAAGATAATCCTCCTGACTTATTTTGTTTTTAGCACGATCCCAGTAGGCCGCAGAACGTTCAGTTTTAAGTTGATGCATTGCCTGAGAGTAAGCTTCTTCCAGTTCTTCTTTCTCTCTGCCTCGTTTGCGGTCCATGGAGCTAGTTGCTTTAAAAACTCCTCTATGAATAGTTTCGGATACAACTTGGCCTAACCATCCATTTTGTGGCCCGACACCGCGTACTTGTGCTTCTGCTTTTTCGCTGAAAATACCGGCGCCCATAAGTAACGCCAGAACCGTCGTAGTTTTAAATAGGAGCCCATTTTTTGCCATTGCGGACTCTCTGGTCAGAGTCTTATTGCCGAGTTTTTCTAATGGACTCTCCTTCTCTTTTAGATTATTAATGTTTGATTCGAAAGACATAGATAGTGTAGATATTAAAAAGATGCTTCTTCCGACAATATTTTATCGAGATCATCTTGGTTGTTATTTTCAAATGCCTTTTTTTTAGATTTTATATTATTAGTTAGAAATGCGAGCTTATCCTGATCGTTATTTATAAAATCTTCAAAAATTCGGGTTTGTTGTTCATCCAAATTTTCCAAAATCGAAAACCAGAGATTCTTGTCCTCTTGCGGTAGCGTCGAGTCATTTACGAAAGCTTTTAGGGTCATTATGTTGATTCTAGAACTTTTTAACCAAAAATAAAAGAGATTTAATCTGTAGTATGTTTCTTGCGCCAGTCAGCAATACGTTCATAATACTTTATT
>JBBUDS010000003.1:0-2233 GCA_038057175.1 Patescibacteria group bacterium | reverse complement strand
CCGCCGTTTAGTACATAGTCACCAATTGAGATTACTTCATCGGCGACATATTTTGCGACTCTTTCATCTACGCCCTCATATCGTCCGCAAATTAAAATAAGTTGATCATATTTTGCTAATCGTCGGACTGTCTTTTGGTCAAACTTTTTACCCCTCGGAGAAAATAAAATTATGCGAGTCTTCGAGGCCTTGGGCCGAGATCTCATTCGAGTCTGATGACCCTCAGAGTCAGAACGACCTGACGCTTTCAAGCGGAAGGATTTCATTATGGTTTTTACTGCTTTATAAATTGGCTCAACCTTCATCACCATCCCCACCCCGCCGCCGTAGGGTTTGTCATCCACTGTTTGATGCCGGTCGGTGGTCCATTTGCGGAGATTGTGAACGTCAATTTTGATAATCTTCTTTTTTTGTCCTCGCGCCAAAAGAGACTCACTGATAAAGCCATCAAAAATTTTAGGGAAGATAGTGATTATGTCGAATTTCATAAGTATTTATAAAAAAAGATTCGCAGGAGCGAATCGAATGCGATCTAGTATCTGAACAACAGCTCTCGAACCTCTTTATAGTTCAACGTTATTAATTTATTACAAATTGAACAGCAGACAACGTTGCCGGATGGACCTCCAGGATCAATAAAATACAAACTTTTATCTGGGTGTGTGCATATTTCTTTAGCGTTATCTAGCCACTTTTCCAATTCCTTTTTGAGTTTTTCGATCCTGATTCGCAGGTCCATTAGCTGGTTATTATTCATATATCACCTCAAAAAACATATAACCTACTATAATAAGATGCTATGATAAAGATATTTCTTTGTCAAACTAAAAAGCCCATAAGGGCTTTTTAGTTTGAGTTTAATTTAGATAATCCCTCCGGAGTACCGTTCGGGATAAGAATTTGCAGCTGTGCTCGTTTTACTGCGGAGGAATCCCTCGCGGTTACGCTCGGGATAAGTATTTTCAGCAATGCTCTCCGCCGAAGGCGGACTGCGGAGGAATCCCTCGTGAGTACACTCGGGATAAATATCTGTTGCCATGCTCGGCGTCGCTTGTGCTCGCCTGCGCGTGGACAGCTATTTACATTCCTAGATCGCTGACTACGTCCTCGACACTGCTGGTTTTTTCGCCCATAGCGGCGCGAGGAACATGGGTACTGCCTTCCGGTTCAACTATTCTCAAGTTAACTCTGGCATTGTTTCTCATGCCGATTATTCTGGCAAGAGTTCTGACAGCCTTAGCAGTTGAGCCGGCTCGGCCAATTAATAAACCCATATCTTCTGGGTTAACCTTGACTTCAATCAAGACTCCCATTTCGTCGACCTTTCTGGTAACTTCTACTTCCTCGGGTTTGTTGACTAGTTGTTTAATCAAATACTCAACAAAATCCCTATCCGGATAATTTGCCATTTCTACATCACAGAAAAGCGAACCCTTCTTTTAAGCTCTAGAGATGTTTTCAAAATCCTTATTCTACTGCAATCTCTGATCTTTGACTGCGACATCGTCAGATTTCGTAAAATGTCCTCACCGTAGTCTGCAACTACGCTTCCGGGTATTTTACGCATCTTCCTTGTCTCGTTCCAAAATCAGAGATTTCGTTACGAAAAGGGTTTTGAAAACATCTCTTCCTGCTTACCAGATGTAAGTCGTATTTTCTGTTACTAGGTTATGCAGTAATTATATCAAAATAATATCGTATTGTCAAATATTTTAAGGCGTAACGGCAGGGACTTCAGTTGTGGCTGTAATCTGTTCTTCTGGTGTAATTTCTGGTTTAGCTTCGACTGGTGGAGCTTCTTTTACGGGAGATGGTTTGACTGAAGCTTCTTGCGTGGTAGTTGCCGGCACTTCTTTCTTTTTTTGCTTCCATATTTTAACTTTATCTCCTTCTATAACTCCTCTGTTGATTAATAGATTATTAAGCGTCCCTGACATTTTTGCACCTTTTTTCAGCCAGTCCTTAATTTTGTTGCCATCGGCAGAAAATTTATTTTTATGGGGATCGTAAGAACCTAAAAGCTCAAGATATTTACCCTGTGGTTTTACGGTATGTTCGGTGACCACTACTTTAAAATAGGCCTGTCCCCGCTTTCCTATGCGTTGTAAGCGTATCTTTAGCATTGTGGAAACATTAGCATATGAAAGGAGTCATATCAAGTATTTGACAAAATAGACGTAAGCGTATAGTATTTAGTAGTAGTTTTTAAGATAAGAAGGAGTTTAGTGTGGGC
>JBBUDS010000002.1:0-2840 GCA_038057175.1 Patescibacteria group bacterium | reverse complement strand
TGGTAATTCTTCGTAGGTCTCTGTATTTCCAGAAAAAACTAATTGCGCTTTTTATGTGCCAGCGTGTCTTCTTATTAAAAATCGCATCTAATATCCCTAATTTGGAATTGGACTCTCTCTGATGATAATGATATGCAACTGATTCGGGATAATAGATTACCTTGTAGTCATTATGCCAGAAACGTCTAGACCAATCAACATCTTCAAAGTACATGAAGAATCTTTCATCCATCGGGCCAATTTTATTTATTGCTTCTCGACGGACCATTAATACTGACCCCATTAACCAATCCGGAGTTTGTATTTTTTGTGGGTCTGTGTCGGTCATTAGAAATTCGTCTAGAGTTTTTTTAAAATATCCAAATCGTCCCAAAAAACTTCGACGAGCAAGAATAGTTGCCGGTTTGTAATAACTAAAAAATGTTTTCTGATGCGTACCGTTGAAGTTGAGTATTTGTGGACCAAGCATGCCGATATCGTGGTGCGCATCCATGTATACTAGCATTTTATTTACGGCATCGATGGTAAGGATAACGTCTGGATTCAATATTAAGATATATTTACCGAGAGAATTTTTAATCCCGATATTAACTCCTCGTGCGTAACCAAGATTTTCTTTAAATGGCAGGTACCTGATTCCTGAAAAGCGCTCGTTAATTATATCCCGCGCCTTACGTGAAATAGTCGAATCTATAACTATAACTTCGTAATCTAAGTTGACCACCGTTTCTCTAATCGAATTAAGGCAGAGTTTTAACAATTCTGGTGTTTGATGATGTACGATTATTATTGATAAATTGGGCATAGTTTTTATTGAATAAGTATATTTCCAAACAAATTTTTAATCCCCTGATAGTTTGCTTCCTTTGATAATAATATATATTCACCTTTTTCGGTTTTTGTTTCATAAACTAAATTTTCAGTTGTAATGACATAATTTTTAGTGGTAGTTTTTGGTCCAAAGCTATTGGCTAAGGCTAATAAACTTTTGATATCCCAAATTTGAAAATCGGTTCGTATATTTTCCTTAAGATCTGCGAGTAGGGATGTAACCTTAATCGGATTAGATAAAAATCCGAGAGACAGCGCCTTGCTTTTAATAATTGATAATACTTCCTGTTGTCTGCGTGCTCTGTCAAAATCATTTGTTGAATAACGAGATCTGACATAATAGAGAGCTTGATCGCCATTTAAGTGATTGTCTCCCGCTGGTAAAGAAAATTCGTAACCCCATTGTGTTTTTTCGTTGAACGGTTTGGCGAGGTGTATATCTATTCCACCCAAACTATCTACTACCTCCCGAAAAGCGTTAAAATCAGCTATTACTGCGTGGTCTATATAAACTCCGCTTATTCGGGAAATTATTTGTTTAGCTAGAGCAATACCTCCTCCATTAGCCAAACCTCTTTCGTAAACTTCATTTATTTTACCTTTTATGTTTATTTTTTTGTCGTTTGCCGCTTTAATCTCCATTTCAATATATAAATCTCTGGGTATGGATATAATTGCTGTTTTTCTGGTTGTTTTATCAATGCTTATTATCATTATGGTGTCCGTCAATAAACCGCCAGCATCTTCTATGGCTTCTTCGTTGTTTCCACGGATTCCCAACAGTAGAACGTCTAACCTATCAGGTTCAGATTTGGGCATCGGATTGAGGTCGGGCGTCTCTTCTTTAGTGTTATTATCGAAAAGATTGTTAATGCGTCCCCAGACAGATTGATCGGTGCCATTTTCTATGGAAATAGTATTGTATGCTAAACCAAATTGGTAGCCATAGTAAAGAATTATTAGAAATAAAACTATTAAAATATAAAAAATTGACCTTTTATACCAAGGTTTATAATAATTTCTATTTTCCAATTCTCGGTTTTCGGTTAGTGGATCCATTGGCGAAAATCTTTAGCTGAAATTTTAGCTTTTTTCATTATCTCGCTTCTTCTTTTTAGCATTTTTGGAAGCATCTTGGCAACCTTAAAAAGTTCAAGAAGCATAGTCGGCTCGAATATTAAAAAATAAGCCCAAAGTCTTACTTGACGCCAAAATATATGTGGTAAATCTCCCCATAAATTAATGGCAAAATCATTTTTAATGATTGTAAGTGTGGTGTTGCGCCAATCAAGGCGGCGCTTGAACATAGGTACAGTTTTGCGTATTTCAATGAAGTTTTTCCAGTCACCTGCTAGTGATTTGGTTGTTTTCCGGTCGTGCCAAGCGATGACACTGGGCGCATAGATCTGTTTCCAACCGAATGTTCTCATTCGCCATGCCAGATCAAGATCATCACCATACCAAAAAAAGTCCGGATCAACGATTCTATCATCCTGAGATTTTAGTCGGCAATCTTCAAGCGCTTGCCTACTTAAAACCGGCACAGCACCCTCCACCGCAAATATTTCCCTTGCCACGCTATATTGTTCTTGGTCCACCCTTCCGTGCCCAATATTTACTATTCGCCTCGATTTAAACATTTCGAATCCAAGAGTATCAATCACGTCTGTTTTTTTCGGTTGCTCATCAACTAGCTCATATTTATAAACCTTTGCCTGTAAAGCGCCGATTTGCGAATCGCGCTCCATAATTTCAACTGCGTTTTTAATAAAATCTAGATCTAAAATTACATCAACTGAAAGTACGATTATATATTCACCGTGACTATGTTGGAGTAGTTCTTCCTGTGCGGGCCACATGCCCAAATTTACTTTTGACTTCTCAAAAGTAAATTTGTGGAATTGTAAATTGTAAATTGTAAATTGTAAATCCTCGATAATTTTAATGGTTGAATCCGTTGAATTATTATCCCAGACGTTGATTTCAATATTTTCGCGTGGATACGACTG
>JBBUDS010000001.1:0-29817 GCA_038057175.1 Patescibacteria group bacterium | reverse complement strand
CGAGCGCGGCGGGCACCTTTGTGCCCGAATCGGCGCGCCGCCTGTCGCGCCGCCCAACCATGCCCCTGCTCGGGTGTTCCGTGCTGGAGCATGGCTTGCCGAATGCGCTTATAGCGCTTCCGGCCTTTTGTCTGCGTGGCCATAACTCTCTCCTCTCTGGGCTTTTCAGCCCGATTTCTATACTATTAATAATAGCAAAAACTCCCCCAAATGTCAAATTTTAACCAAAAATTCACTAAAAACGTGCATTTTAACATGCGGGGATCAACTCAATTTTATCTTTACGTGTCGGGCCATGAGATATAATTCCTACTTCAACTCCAAGACTATGCCTTAAGTAATCCACATATCTACAATCATGATGATATATATTTTTATAAACTGGCCTGCATCTCTTGAGCAATTTTGTAAGTTCGCCTTTCCCAACCTTACCTTCAGGCAAAACCTTAATTCTTGTTATCCTATTAATCTTACTGCCAGCATGCAATTCAAAATATTTATTTAAAATATGGTTTGTACTGACAAGGTCAGTATCATATGCTTCACAAACGCGTATTTTATTAAAATCCTTGATGCGATCCATGCTGGTAACAGCCAAGTAGTCGACGCCACCAACTATATCTATTCCGTATTTCAATGCGACAATGTCAGGCCAACCAATTCTAAACGGACCCTGCCATGCATTCATTACATTGTGTAATTCTGAAACACGCCTATTAAATCTAGGATCTTCTGTTATAAAAGGTCCGGGACCATGACGAGTACTGTAACCACGCATTACGCCAATTCTGGTACAATCACCATTATAGCCAGATTCATCCAGTAGAGTGTTTGCATTTTCAAAACTCATTCGTGTTTTTGTAACATAAGGAGCAAATCCATAACGCGGATCTAGTAATGCACCCTGAGCTCCTTCAAAAATCACAGTACCATTTTTACTCAGAATATGCTTAAGCTTCTTCTCGTCTCCAAACTTTAAAAATCCGAATTTAAAAAAATCAAGATATTTTTGAGTTAACCTATCTAACCACTTGCGATAATCATACAACTCCAATAATTTTTCTTGCAGAAGTCTCTTGGTAAATCTGCGCGAATACTCTACGTCAACCAACTGTTCTGCGATATCAATTTTTGAAATCAGTAACCGTCTTAGCTTATATAGTGTTTTTTGTTTATCCGCCAAATCGCCCGCTAGAAGAACGCCATCTCCTACTAAATTGTAATCAAACATCGCCTCTCCAACGCCGCAACCACAACTGCCAATCCGTTTATCGTCCCTAACTAACTCACGCATTTGTCCAACTAATCTATGAAATGGTGTGATCACTACACACTCGCGATCAACTATAACCTGTCCAAATGAATATTTGATGTTTTTTTCTACCGATAATTCGTTTATCTCTTCGTGAATAAAAAACGGGTCCACCAGCATAAATTTAGAAAGATAGGTGCGTACGCTTGGATTAGCAAACATTCCGGAACCTATTTGTCGAAAACCATGAACCGTTCCATCCGGTTTAACAACATGATGCATCGCTTGTGAACCACCATTAAAACGTATGATGGTGTGCGGCTTGTGTTTAAAACTAAGGTAGTCAACAATACTACCCTTGCCTTCATCGCCATAACCAATACCGGCAATTAAAAACGCTCTCCTACTCATTTCGCTCCTCCATCGGAAAATAATCTAAAAATTCTTCCCAAGCCTCCACGGCCTTCTTGAAATGTCGTTTGGATATGCCATCCGATAACATAAAATTTTTATAACCAAAATGGCGCATAAGATATAGGTCTGACAGATCTGCCATAGTAACCATGCCTGCCCCCTCTAGCCCGCCAAATATATGTGATGCCACTATGGCCTTAGGATCAATTTTTACCATATCTTCCAAATCTTTAAGAATCTGCGGTCTGGGAATAGTATTCGTAAACCAATCATCACGTGCCGCCATAAGCGTATATAATTCAGATGGGATGCCACTGCTTCCTAGTTGGCGTACAAATTCCATCCCCTTCGGCGATTCAATCTTAAACACTTCGTCAACACCCATACCCCTGTATCCATACCCCAAAGCTTGCTCAAATTCCTCTGCGTCCTCAAGGCCCTCAACAAAAGAAAGCATGAAGCTGTGCATGCCTAACTTAGCGGCAGCATCAATATATTCCCTATCATCGTCGGTTAAGTAACCAAAAATTTTTAGATTATCGCCATGAATATTTATAGCCTGACCTTCACCGACAGCATTTTTAGGCAAAGGGTCAACAAAAATAGTATCGCCATTAACAACCTTTATTTCCGACCAATCGTTACCCCTAAAATACACGCGTGCAGGTGTGTCAACCTGAATTTTATGATTGAGAGTAGCCTTACCCAAACTTCCCATTGTCCAACGAGATATACGTAATTGCCGACCCTTAAGATCTAGCCAAAACTTCTTTTTATATTCCTCGGTTAAACCAAGGATACGCTCAAGAGTTTCTTTAGGTTTATAGGCAGAATAGCCGCCAATATTATAACGAACGCCGTCAACTAAAGAATGCGCAATCATTTCCTCCATTAGGCCCTCCATATGAATCGGCGGTAGAGTTGAAATAAACATTATTTATCTCCGTATTTTAATGAGCAAATTTATCTAATCAATACATGATAATACTATATTTGTCAAATATACGACCAACTGACCGTTCATGAATTCAAACAATAAAAAACTCCGCAGTCGCAGAGTTGCAGTATACATCTAACTTACAGCCTCTTTATCTTACTAGTCTTTTTCTTTGTCGTAATCTTGGGCAACCTCTTGCCCACATCAACCTTAACGGTATTGGCCTTATCCGCCAATCCAGAGAGAGCGGCGGTTGTCTCTTCACGCCGCCTTGCAGTCTGACCGCGGCCCTCCATGTCAACCAAATAACCATCGAGGCTCGAACCGGAATTAATCGCAACGGCACCGAGCATCACATCAATAATCACCTTAGGATCATCGATCTCAAGAATATTATCCGCTGGAATCACATTCGCCCACTGGGCTTTAATTAACGCATCATCGTAACCCTTATAAAGATCGGATTCGTCTGAACTTATCTGTCTCTCGGCAGGATCATAATTAAATTCAAACGCGGTAATATTACTTCTCGAACCATTTTCTTTCTTAGAAGCAGAGACCCCTTCAAATTTTTGAATTTTACCGTTTACCTCCAGCTCGACAAGAAACGGTATTGGATTTCTTTCATCCTCATGAAAAGCATAATTTTGAACAAAAACTTTATACCTTCCTTTAGGCGCTTCGCCCTTCGCCCAACGGATGTTTTCTACCGGTTTTCTTGTTTGAGGACCACCGGCATTTCGATCAACGTCTAATTCCCCGTTAGAACATTTTTTATTTGCATACCAGACTTCACCTCCGGGGCAAACAACATGGAGGTCGAGATCATCATAGGTATCCCAACGCAATGAAGCCCTAATATCAACATCTCGGAATCTTCCGCCAGCCTGCTCAAGGCGCTCACGCATCTCGACATCAATATCGGCCTTTCTTTCTTGCCATGATTTCTTTGGATAAATAACAAAGACGTCAGCCATATTATTCAGTTCGGCAAAAATCTGTTCAGAAGGGATATCGGCTGACAAGTCATCACCAAAAACTTTCTTCACCTGAGATTTTGAAATAACGGGATAAAATCCCTCATCAATCAGGAAGAATACAAGGGCTTTCTTGTTGCGCTTCGTAACTGCATCAAGCTTCATTTTTTTAACAATGGCGTACGCGGCTAATTCATAAGATTCTTGACCCGTTCCTCCGCCGCCACCCTCGAGCCACATCTTGGCCAATTCATCATCCAACTTATTATCAGACTCAAATTGGGCAACTTGAAGTGGTGCCTTGTCACACGTTGCATCACCTATGCCCATCCAACAAATTTCAGGATCGGGCACATAATTACGCATTTTCATCTGTCCAAAAAACATTGGTGCTTTAGCAAAAATTACCTTAGCATCATCACCACGAGATGAGGTAAAATCCATAACAACAACAATAGGCGTAGTGTTTGGATGTTCCAACGAATCACAGCATTCCCGTATCTTACCTTTTATATTTAAGCTTGGATCACACTTTTCTCTAGCCGATAAACCTTGGCTTCTAAATATAGTATCCTCAGTAGTAGACTCTCTAAATCTCTCTGCAACATCAACATTGTAATTTCCACCACCCATGATTGCCTCCTTTTTTACATTTTAAATTCTAAAAATTTTCTTTCTCCCCAAAGGGATACAATTAATTTCCTTAACTGTGAATGAACTTCCCACGCATTACGTGGACGTTGAAGTGGGCTCTTATTAACTAGGCCGTCCAAAAATCTCTGCAATGGTTTCTCAACACTATCCGGCATCTTGTCGGTCCCTATATCACCGCCAAGTATGTATATCATGCATTTACCTACAGAGTAAATATCCGCGGAAAACAGAGCATATAGATACATTAGCCCTGCCTGATCGGAACATTTCGATACCGATAATAAAGTTGATCTTTGCTTTATCTCTGGGGCACTGAAATCGGGATCAAAAACCGAAAATTTAGCACCCTTATTAATGTGATCAATAACGGAATAACCCCAATCTATAATCCACGCATTGTGATCCATTGGTCGAATCATCCAATTAGATGGAGTAATGTTGCCATGAATTACACCCTTACTGTGCGCGTATCCTAAAAGGCTAAGTCCACGGCTAAGCATCCAAACCATGTGCTTACGATCAATGCCTCCTTTATATTTTGCCCTAACTTGTTCTAAGGTATATCCGTCAAGATAGGTCAGTATATTACCTTGCTGATTATCGGTAGTTATAAATTGATCTACTGACCGCGGTAAATGCTTTAACTGCTTGCCTTCGTTGTTTGGTTCGGCATGCAATATTCCCAACGCATCAATTTCCTTCTTGGCAAACGAGTTATCGGCAGGGTCATCAATAATCTTAATTGCAACATCAATAGGTGTTGTGCCCTCAAGGTAATATCCTTTATACACCGAAGCTAAATCGCCACTAGCGAGGCTACCGGTAATATAATAGGGGCGTTTTTTAGTTTGAATCGTAATTTCTTTAAATAGACCGGCTGGTCTAGACTCGGTCTCTTCCGAATCTTCAACGGATTCTCTTTCCGACAAATCTTCGCCAACGACAATCGTCCGCGCCCATTCATACAGATCATCAAGAACAACTCTTGTCTCGTCAACTTTTTCAAGTAATGCCTGACTAACAGATGGGAGATCTATAGCAAGAACTTGTTTAAATTTATTAAACTCTCTTTCGAGAGCTTTTAACTTATCGCCTCTATTCTGGCCCTTACCGCCAAGACTCCCAAATATTTCTTCTGGATTGGCGGCTTCTGTAATTTTTCTACAAACTTCCATAACAGCTTTTTCATTCATAAAGTCTCCCTTCGTGAATTATCAATATAAAGAATGCTAATCTCGATAACTTAATAGCAATCTATTTTTTAAAGAACATGCACTATCCTAACTAAGATACGACAATATGTCAATTATCTATTGACATATAATAATTTTTATATTAAACAGTAACTATTGAGTTCTTAAAAAACTTAACAGGAAAACAACCTATGCCTTGCAATATTGGTTATAAAACCTACGCCCCTATTCGTATACCCCAGCCTACACCTCAAAGATTTAAGAAAAAGATGCCCTCTCCTAGTATAGATCAGGATTTACTGGAAAAATTAGGAGTAAACGATCAGGTGTTTCTAAGCTGGATACAAAAGTTAAATATTAAACCATTACTGGAAGAAGCCCTCAAAAAAACACTAGAACTGCAGCCATCGGAAAGTATCAATTTCTCGATTAGTGAAGACGGCAACATTATTGCCGAATCATTTTATACAAACAGTTCTGAAAAAAATGAAGCTGAAAAAACAACAAACCGCGTAATTAATCATTGGCAAATGGAGGTTTTAAAAATAGTAACCCGGCTACTTGGCTATAAGGCAAATATTTTAAATCCCGGGGAAAATAGTACTAAAGCACTAACCTTAGTTGCCGAAGAAGAAGGCAAGTCGCATCCCTGTAAATACATACGCATATCAAAAAATCCCGACAGCAATGGCGAAATAGTATTTGAACACTTCACTAGTAAATCAGAGCTTGAAAAAGAAAAAATAAAATTTATCGCATTAGCACAAAGGTTAGGAGTAAAAATTGCACTACCCGACTCACCCGTTAACGGACAACCAATACCCGGCAGTGTTGAAGAACACACCGGTCATAGTCATACACACAATCACTCGCACCATCATGGTCATAACGAGATAGGATAAGGAAGGACGCATGAATTTAGCAAAAAACATTTCGAGAGAAAAATTACCATCTTGGTTCACAAATCATATTCTTGAACCATACGAAGCGGGGACAAGTTCTGTATTTATCTTGCACGGCGATATCAATTGTTTGGTTTTAAATCCAGATGATAATCAAAATAACAAATTCTACATAAAATTTAGGGAGTTTTGGCGAAGAATTTTGAAAGATACTAAAATTGTAATCTTCTACAATATTGCCTCAGGCATTACGTTTCTAACGTCAGAAATGGAAACAAAATTTAAAAAAGCCGCAGACATTGTAAAGCCAAATTCACCCGCAAATGATCCGGTTGCCGCCGCAAGAGCCGACCTATCTAACAGACAGCCCCTACCAACCGAACTGTTAGTATGTCTGGAACTAATGGATAAAGTTTTACGAAAAGAATCTGAAGTCGCCATAATATTAAACTCCGCACACTTTATCGCTCCAAACAGTGGCGGCGGAGTGTCTTTATCACCAGCAGATAGGATAGCCACCGAAAGACTCCGTAATTGGAGCCAGAGCGAAACCATTAGAGAAAAGAAGAGCATCGTATTACTCGTAACCGATCAAGCTTCCAAAATTTCTAATGAGTTGCGCCAAAGCGGAAATGAAATACAAACCTCCCTTATTGTAAAACCGACCGAAGAAGAAAGAAAGAATTTTATTAGAACATACACTCAGGGCACTGGAGAACAAAAAAATATTCTTGCTAGACTCAGGGACTGGAATATAAAACTTCCAAAACAAAAAAATGACACGAATCGTCGGTATGTTGCCGATCAGATAGATGCACTGCGTAATAAGTTGGCAAACTTCTCTGAACTGTATCTACTGGACGAGACACTAGACATCAACACTCTGACCATCGCCACACAAGGGCTTGGCCTTAATCAAATCAAAGAACTACTGATTCAAACAAAAAAAACCAGCGTTCCGCTAAATCTAAAAACCGTAAAAGAAAAAAAATACCAAATATTGTCTAACGAATATAGTGACGTCATGGAAGTGGTCAATGCTGATAAAGGGCTTGAAGATATTGGCGGAATGGAACACCTGAAAAAATATTTCAAATTAGTCATTCGAGCTATAAAAAGTGGCGACATTAGACGCGTACCAATGGGCGTAACTCTCATGGGCCCCCCCGGAACAGGCAAGACTGCATTCGTTGAGGCATTAGCCAAAGAAGCTGGCTTCCACTTTATTAAAATTAAGAACATCAGATCAATGTGGGTTGGTGAATCAGAAGCCAGAATGGAAAAACTTTTAAGTGGTTTATGGTCTCTAGTCCCAGTCGTTATCATGAACGACGAAGCTGATTTGGGTGAAGCTGACCGCAACTCTCCAAAGGGAGATTCTGGTGTATCTGAAAGGTTGATGAGATCATGGATGACATTCTTATCTGACCCCAAAATACGCGGTAAGGTAATTATAATTAACTGCACCAATAGGCCAGATAGAATGGATGCGGCACTGATGCGCAGTGGCAGAAGCGATAAACGAATACTGCTTCCCATGCCATCAGTTGAAGAAATACCAGCAATTTTTAAAGTCATGTTCAAGCGATACGCCATAAAAACATCTATTATTGATTTTTCTAAATATGCGAAGTTGGTAGATGGCCGATCTGGCGCAGACATCGAAGCTATAACATTATCATCTCTAAATTTTGCAAGCACTGACCGACAAGAAGAAAATGAAATAATTATAGATGGACCAGCGCTAATGAAAGCGATTGAAGATTCAATCCCTAGCTCAAGTCAAACAGATATAGACTACATGACGCTTGTTAGTCTCCTCGCATCATCATCGAGAGAATTATTGCCACCGAATATAGTAAAACTCTTAATTGACATCCGAAAACGAAACCTTATTGAAAATATAGACACGCTATTCGAGCAAATCACAGAACGTCGTATCGTTGACTTAAGCGGTTATCCTCAATTTAAAATTAAATAATATAAAAACCCAGAGATCTGGGTTTTATTTTATATATAATTTATTATTTTTAATATATTCCGCTACTTCTGGCGTCACTAAACGAGCGATTGACTTACCTTCAGCAATTAACCGACGAATCAAAGTACCAGAGCCAACCACCCCATCAACTTCAATGAGCTTGGTTGATGGCGGCAAATCTTGTCTTTCCACCACGTAGCCCGGGCGAGTTATAACAGCAAAATTAAGACCTTCCCAAATCTCAACACCCTTGTCCCATAATCTATGTATCTCTGAGTTATTATCACGACCGCCGGCGATAATATCACCACCGACGACATGCCAAATTTGTGCATCGGGAAATTCATTCTGATAAATTTCCTGCATTTTCCATGTTGGAGTGAACAACCCACCGCTCAAATCAAACATATCAAGTCTAATTTTATCTAGATCAAAAAATGCTAATTTGCACATCCCCTCTCTATCGGCATCAGAAACCATACTAAGTGTTTTATCCTTGCGTCCGCCACTACAAGGAACAACAACAACCAGATCGAATTCCTTTGATAATCTTTGCGCTAACAAAATATGGTGTCTAGATGCAGGATTAAAACTACCACCAAATATAACTACGCGTCTCCGTTTGATTGGTCTGGCTAAAGATAGAACTTTTAAGTCATGATATCTGAGTGTTAGATTGGGCGACATCATTGACTCACGCAAATCGAAACCAAACGATCTCCTGCTAACTCTTGGTATAGGCGGTCCCTCACCTCGCTTAGAAACGGCTACATGCCACAACCGCCAACACCTCTCCAAATCTTTCACGAATTCGTGTGGCGTAGAAAACAACAAGGCAAGATGTCCTTTGTTTAATTTAAATTCCGACTCTAATGTACCCTTTATATAATGCTCAATGGTCATTTCTGGATCCCATCTAAACTCTGTCCAAGCACGAGTTAATTGATCGTGATAATTATAGCCCTCGAGATTACCATAATAGAACGGATCTTTTTGTTTATTTTTAAGTTCGGCTGTTGGTCTTATAGTAAAGCATCTTAACGGTATCACCTCACGACTGTAAACAATTCGATTCATATAATCACCGATCTGATAAACTTCTCTTTTTAGACAGTCACCAAATATCGTCAAAAACCCCGCATTATCACCGTATCGAGTTGTGTATCCAAAGGCAGATTCAACTTTATTTGCATTACAAGTAAAAACGCCGCCAACTTTTTCTGCCTTTGCTGATAGGATCTCTCTACGAACACGCGATAGAATATTTCCATAAGCATCGGTACCTCTTTCTATGCCAATCTTTTGAGCGATCGAATCCGCAACATCGGTAACCGGTATAACTTCGAAATTGATCCCTAAGTTACCAGCGAGCTCGACTCCAAGCGCCTTGGTTTCATCACTTGTAAATGGTCCGGGCATACTTATGCCATAGACATTTTTTGGCCCTACAACATTAGCCCAAAATGCCGCACTGGCACTTGAGTCAATTCCACCACTAATTCCTATGACTATCTTCCTATTTAAGGGTGCCAGGCTCTCTACATACTTCCTTCCCGCATAATTTAGAGCGTCAAATAATTCTTTTGAATCATCCGTATCCTCATTCGGCAATCGCGTCATATCTTTATTAAGCACTACATCAAAAGTTTGCTCGGCATACGGCTCTGCCTCATATAACAGCTCGCCATCTTCATTGTAGCTAGCTGCAAAGCCGTCAAAAATAATCAGATTCTTAACATTATTTTGAACACCAGTATTGCCCACCGCAACAATCGGTACTCGACAACTGGCATCTCTGCACGACACTGCAAGCTCCTTAATAATCTGATGGCGCTTACGCCTTTTCTGCCAAGTCCAAGGCGAAGACATTATAATCACGAGCAAATCAATCCCCTTCTCTGCAAGAATCTTACCGGGGCTATATGGATAATCCCTCCACCACGCATCCTCACAGATAATTACTCCGACGGTGATAATGCCTAATCTTGTTTCAACGGGAAACGTCTTGAAGTAATCATCTAGGTTCAATTCCTCAGCATTTCCCAGACTACTATCTTCGAGTATTAAATTCGTCATCGAATAGAAGTGCCTATCGTCATCAAAAATACTGTATTCGGGATTGTTAGTTTTTATGGTCTTACCAATAAATTCTCCGCCCTGTGCAACGATTGCTATGTTATGCTTACGCGTTCGTCCATCACGACCACTCTTTCTGGAATCAATTGTATAACTACCAAAAATAATAGCGATCTTGCCTTCTGTATCGGACAAGCTCACATCAGACGCCTCACAGATCAACCTGTTATGTTTATTAACATCTACCGCAAATCTTTCGTCTTCGAATTTATCACCCAGAACATAGCCAGACACTGCCATTTCAGGAAAAATAATAATATCAGATCCGCGACTTGCCGCAGATTTTATTTCATTTTTAATGTAGGCGGTATTTAGATCTGGCCTACCAGCAACAACCGGCATTTGACACAAAGAAACCTTTAATCCTGCTAGGTTATTCATAACCCTCTCATTTATAATTATTAAAAAACTTTATTTATGTAATAACAGAAAACGTGGCGTAAGTCAATTAAAAAATTGACTTACGCTAAACGGTATGCTATTATCTTAGAGCTTAAGAACTTTAAAATTTTTACAGAAACTCCGGGAGGAATAATGACAAAAATTATTGAATCCAATTATATCTTTTGCCCATATTGCAGTTCCAGATTAACGACTCTAAAAATAGATGGCGTACAAAAAAAAGTTTGCACATATTGTAATTGGACGCATCATCCATCTGTTGGTCAAGCTTCGGTTGGTTTAATATTTAGAAAAAATAAGGTGTTGCTTGTAAAACGCAATCGCGAACCACATAAAAATACCTGGGGATTCCCAGCTGGATTCGTAGAGTACGGCGAGAGTCCCATAGATGCCTTAAAGAGAGAGATTAGACAAGAAGTCGGCCTTATCGTTAAGAAAGCGACGTTTATCAAATTCATTCAGTCTAATGAAGATCCAAGAAGTCCGGGACATTTTCTATTTTTCTATTGGGTAACAACCCAAGGTAAAATTAAAAATAATGACCCGAAAGAAAATCAGGAAATTGCGTGGTTTAATATTAAAAACCCGCCGGAAATAGGTTGGCCAAGCCATAAAAAATTATTTCAAATACTTCAAACAAAAACTGGCATTACCAAAATTAAAAGAGGTAAAATATGAGTGTTAGATTTAATTTTAAAGATTGCGCAATATTCGGCGTTGATCTACAAAATTGCTTTGGTCATTCACAGGGAGGACTATACGTAGGATCTCCTAAAAAAATACTTAAACAAGGTAATAAATTGGTCTCTCATGCCAAAAGAGCTGGCTCATTAATAATATTTTCAGCAGATTGGCATCCACCTGATTCTGATCACTTCCAACCCATTGGTCCTTGGCCGCCACATGGAATCGCCTACACATGGGATGCTGAGTTTTTATCCGGACTAAATATATCGCCTGGCTCAATCATACTTTATAAAGGCACAGAAAAAACACAACATGGGTACGACCCGTTTGAAGGTAAAACAAAAAACAATAAAACAACACGGGAAGTTCTGGATAAAAATAAAGTTACAAAAATAGTGTTTTGGGGAATAGCAACTAATTACTGCGTGAAAGCAGGAGTGCTAACCGCTTGCAAGCTGGAAAAATACAAAGTTTATCTTGCACTTGATGCCTGCCTCGCCATAAATACTAATCCCGGCGACGAACAAAAAGCCATAGACGAAATGAAAAAAGCTGGAGCTATAATTACAAGTGTAAAGGAGATCATTAATGGCAAATAAAAGATTACCGGCTGAAACATTTGGCATACCCATACAAGATATAAGGATTGGTCATTATAGTGCCGATTACTTTTGTAATGAAAAACATATACTAACCAACAGAAGTTACTCCGAAAAGGTTACAATGCAAATTTTCCAAAAAAATGATGCGGTTATCTGCGGAACCGATGAAGCCATTGCCGTTCTTAAGCTTTGCAGCGGATTTTTTAAAGATCAAAATCGCGCAAATCGTATTTTTAACAAACTAAAAGAGCAAAAAAGATTAATTTCGGTCCTCTACATCAAAAAGGATTATCACGGCATTGAAAAAACACTAAAAGAAACGGTGCAACTTGAAATGGAGCTTTACCAATTGTGGGTAGATAAATCTGATGAATTAGAAATCATGGCGTTAAACGACGGCGATAAGATTGGTCCGTGGGAGACGGTCATGACGATCAACGGATTGCCACAATATTTTGCTCATCTCGAATCAGTATACCTCGGCATACTGGCAAGACGAACGTTAATCGCTACCAACGTTTCTAATGTAGTTAAAGCGGCTAATGGAAAACCGATTCTTTTCTTTGCTGATCGGTTTGATCATTACACAACTCAAACCGGCGATGGCTACGCAGCAATGTGTGGCGGAATTAAAGGAGTTGCCACCAATAGTATGGGTGAATGGTGGGGTACCAAAGGCCTTGGCACCATGCCGCATGCATTGATTGCCTGCTTCCATGGCGACACCGTAGAAGCAACTCTGGCGTTAGCAAGTGAATATCCAGATAAACCCTGTATTTCTCTGGTTGACTTCAAAAATGATTGCGTTACCACGGCGCTTTCTGTCGCAAATACCTTCAAGGAAAGAGGTTTGAAGCTATGGGGCGTTCGACTAGACACATCTGAAAACATGGTTGATTTATCCATAGATCGCAACAATCAAATGGGTAGCGAAAAGCCAACCGGAGTTAATCCTATGTTAGTTAATAACGTACGAAGCGTACTGGATCGGAATGGCCACGATGATGTAAAAATAGTGGTATCCGGCGGATTTACTAAAGAAAAAATAAATTACTTTGAGAACAAAAAGGTGCCGGTTGATGCTTACGGCTGCGGGAGTTCACTTCTTAAAGGCAATCAGGATTTTACAGCTGACATTGTCAAGGTGAACGGACAACCATGTGGAAAAGTTGGACGCTGGTATCGCCCGAATTCAAAGCTTCAACTAGCATAAAATAAAACACGGAAGTTAATTCCGTTTTTTAATTCCCAAAATACATACTTACGATTCGGCAATACAGGCATTAAACATTTTAACCTGATCATTATATTTTATAACCGCCGTCTTAATTTGAGCGACCAAATCGTTAATTTGTTTGACTACAGCGTTATATTCTTCAACTTTTTTATTATATCCGTCTTTATCTCCCCGTTTTTTATATAAATCCAATTCATCTAATAATAAATCTGCCTTAACCTTTAATTCTGCAACCTGCAACTCTAACCAGCTTATTTGCGATTTTAATGAATCATCAGCTTGCGGACAAAAATCTAGCGGCAAAGCAAAGGTCTGCACCGCAAGCCACGTTTCTTTTCCCTCAAACATTCCCTTACCCACGGCAACACCAATCTCTTTAAACTTAGAACTTAAAATATTCGCCCTATGACCGGGACTATCCATCCAGGCCTGTACTAACTCCTGATCGTCTTTGTAATTACCGAGTGCCAAATTTTCACCCACGGCAATGTATTCGTAACCAACACCGTCAACCAAATCGCCAACGTTCTTACCGTCAGGAGAAACATGTTCAAAATATTGGCGATTAAACATATCCTGTACCTTGCGCGAAGCTACTGCATTTAATTGGCTATTTTCCAACAACAGAGCCAGACCGCCGTTATTAACTCTTTGCATGTTGGTAAATTTAATCGTACCAGCTCGTGTTAAATAAGACCGTTCTGATTCCCGTATCATCCTCAATGGCGGTGGATTACTTATTTCTTTTTTAATATCCCCTACTAATATCTCCGCGGTTTTCCCTATATCGGAAAGCTTTGGTGATAAATCAAAAAAATAATCCTTATAAAAAAATAGGGTCGCGCCGACAACCACAAATAAGGTAATTAAAATAATAGTTTTTCTATTCATCAATTCTGATTATTATTTCTATTGTGGCCTAAAATTAATTCGCCAATAAGCAAGAGTACCATAAAAGTGCCGGCAATTAATAACATATAAAACCATGGGTTTTCCGGCCAAGGAATGTCGTGTCTCCAATGGCGATGAATAAAACCGATAAATATAGCTCCCCACCAACCAACTTGAGAAACTATACTTGCCAAAGCAATACGAAATTTGAAAAGAGGGGGTAAATCATTATCACCAAATCTATCCAACATCTTGTGGATTTTATGAAGAAAAATACCATTAACCCCAATCATGGCCACAAAAAATAATTTTATCTGAGTAAGGTTGTCTATATATCCCTTTTGAGCTATCAAAAATATACCGGAAAATACCAATCCAAACCAACCCAGCCAAATCAATTTTTTAGTTTGACCAGAAATATTAACCATGAATTCCATGGTTATTTTTTTACGCAACCACAGTAGGCCAAAAAAATCGGTAACCAAAACAGCGCCGAAGCCAACGATCAAAGAAGTAAGATGAACAAAAAGAAAAATATAAAAAATAAGTGAATCCATATTTATGCTTATTATATCAAAAATTTAGCCAAAATGAATACTCCTCGCGGCAAGCCGCGAGGTATCAAAGGAAACTTCGTTTCTCTTGATAACGCCGCAAGCGGCGTAGTATTCCCACTTTTAACTTCGTTCGGATAAAATGGAAATAAATTTCCATTTTGCTCCTCACTAGTTAAAATAAAACCGAGTATACTTCGGTTTTAGTTTTATCAATTTTATTTTTCAAGAACCTCTAAAATATAATTTCTTTCTTGCGATAACTGATAGGACTCCAAAACACTCTCAATAATAATGGGCTTTTTTATGTTTCGTACGCCCTCTATGATTTCGATTTGCTTGGTTTCAAACAGAGGTACATGGCCATTCTTATATCCGCTAAGATGCGTCTGAACAATAGATCCCTTAAAACACCGATGAAAATCCCGCGCGAGCCCCATCGTCGGATCGTTGGAAAAGGCATGATTTACATCTAAGACCATCCGGAATCTATAGACACAGCATGACAAGCCCTGCATATCGAGTAGGTTTTTATATGATCCCTTTCGGTTATCCATATTTTCAAAAGCGAATGGCAAATCTATACTATTCGCCCAGCTAGGAAAAAATTCAAAACCTTTTACCTCATCCGGATGAAAAACTACCAAATTTAATTTCCGAATAAGATGTAGCTGGGCAATCTTTCTAAAAATATTCATCGAATCACGATCGAAACCATATGGCGCAACTGGTGCATGCAGACTTACATAATCAAAGTCATCCAAGCATTTCGGTTGTGAAATTACCTGATCTATCTCACCCCAAAAACCATCCAATTTTACGAATCCCAGTTCAACCGTACGACAACCGATATTCCTTATCACCTCTAAGCGTCGAATTATGCTGGGTTCAGACTTATAAAGACATCCCGTTGAAAATCCTAACCTAATTTTATTTGCTCTATCTGCATTGGTTGGCATTCAATACTCCTGTTTAAAATGTTAAATAACTCACTATATAAAATAACAAAATATATAAAAATGTCAAGCCAGCTTCGTATTTCCAAACTTAATCTGCAGAATTATAGAGACCCCCGCCCTTACGGGCATGGTACTTACGTACCTTCTGCGCAGTTGCGCTCATTTGAATCTTGCGCAACTGCGCAGGGTCTATATATTTACCTCCAGTTGCCCTTCGGGCAACTTACGGGCTGACATTCATCCACGAGCTTACGCTCGTGGCGTTCTGTCAGTAAATATAAAAGGACCCTTGGGGCCCTTTTATAATCTTACGAAAACTAGACTCGTTTTATATTGACCGCCTTCGGTCCCCTATCTTCTCTGTCTGATGGTTCTGTATCATAGGATACCTTGTCACCTTCCTTAAGGTCGTCCAGCGCCATTTCGATGAGAGAGTCTTTATGAAAAAACAAGTCCTTGTCTCCAGGCTGTTGGTCATCAGCGGCTATAAAACCAAAGTCTTTGCCTGGAATTAACTTTTTAATAGTACCTGTGCTCATTAGTTTTTTGTTATAATACCTTGCTTTGCAAATTTAAACATTATAGAAACTCGACTATGCTTCTAATGAATAAATATATTGCATAATAAGCATAGCATGATTTAATAGAACTCGTAAATATCTACTCCCTTGACATATTTTTTATTTTTTCTGCAAGCTCTGCCAATTTCTGGTCATCGGCTCTTTCATAATCGTGCGATGAAATGTAGCCTTCGTATTTTTCAAAATATTTTTTCACATTACTCTTATGCGCCATCCACTCGCCACTTCTTGTTCCATGCATTGGAAAAAGCTTGGCGTGCACATGATCAACGCCAAAACCCTCAAAAATCATACCGGTTCGTCCAATATCATCTAATTTACTATCCAATAGTCTGGCAACTTTTTTTGAAGCAAGGACAAGATCTGCCAAGACCTCATCCGGTAAATCAAAAGCATAACTTGAGTAATGCTCCTTCGTGATAACAACAGAAAATCCTTCGGTATTGGGAAATATGGACAAGAAAGCAAGATGTTTATTATCTTCCCATATCTTATGCGCAGACGCCTCTCCCATTACAATTTTACAAAAAATACAGTTTTCCATAATCATAGCTATTATACGTCATATCTCTAAAAAACGCACGAAAAAGAAAACTTTTTGTAAGTTAGTATACTAGAAACTTTTACTAGCCATACTCTAAAAAATCTAAAACAAAAATATATAGTTCTTACGAAAAATTACTTGTAGGGAGTACTCGAAATTACAAAAAATAAAAAAGCTAGAAAAGATACTTAGGCAATTATTTCCTTAACTAGTTCAAATACCTGCTTAGGGCTGATACTGTCGCCATACTTAATAATTGCCGGACAAGGACCATAATAATGAAAACAGTTTCCACAATATATTTTGCGCGCAAGACATTTTTCCATAAAAATGTTAGTGCAGTATAAAAAATTTGCTTTATCGTAAGGTGCCCAAATATCAGGATCGGTGTTTGTGTATAAACCGACCGTAGGAGTTCCAGTCGCGGAACAAATATGCAAAAGACCTGAATCATTTGAGATGAAACATTTTAACTTTCCCAGCATAATTGCAATACGGTTAAGCTCCTGGTGATTTATCATTTCGCACCTACTCAATCCAATAACTTTTTGTACTTCTACTGCTCCATCTACTTCCTCCTGTGACAAGCCATGAAATAAAATTATTTTGATGTTAGTATTTTTTAGTATTTTTTGTGCTAGTTCAACCCATTTATGTGTTGGCCAACGTTTATTTTTCTGACTAGCAGCCATACCAAAACCAACCTCACTTTTGTCTTCACTATTAGTAGCGAGCCACCGAGGTTCGTAATAAGAAATACTAACATTTTGCTGCTGAAACATTTTCAAAAGATCACCGGTCAAATTTTCCTGCTTTTTTCTATTTTCAATAATATTAAAATCCAAATCCCAAAAAATAATATCACGATCCTGCTTTAAAAATTTCTTAAATTCATAATAACCAGTATCATACCTTGGGCCCTCATTGCGTAAGTTAACAATCAAATCAATCTGATTTTGATTTACAAAATCAACGATCTTGTCCCAGTCTTCTTTATTAAACCGTCTCCACGCAATTGGACTAAATCCTTTCAACTTGCTCAACCTAGCTTTTTCAACAAACCACCCGTTTGAAAGAATTTCATTTTCAGTATGAAAATATTCCGTTGTCGGATAACTTTTTTCAAAACATCGAAGTAGAGGTGCAATGGTTACTCCATTTCCAATACCAGTAAAATTTATAAACCATGCACATTTATAAATCGCCATGATAGTTAGATGCTAAAATAATATCTTACATATAAATCAGCTGATACTTTGAAGGAAACTTCTTTTTTTATATAAGCGCGTGGCGTATACAAATCAATATTAGCCCAAAATCTATCAAAAGTTTTTGGGAAATCTGAAATCATCTTAAATCTTTCCCCGCACTCTTTTGAGAAGTTTGGTACAGATGTCGCGGGAATAGGATTTTTAGAGAATGCAGGCCAGATAGGATCAGTCCACCATCCATGATCCCATGCGATAATAGGCACATTTGAAGCAAGGGCTTCCTGATAAGCAATTCCCTGAGTTTCGTGTTCACAAAGAAAAATCATCGATCGGCTTTTACTTAATAAATCTTTGTAAATTTCATGGGTGATATTTCCATATGGTAATACAAAATATGATAGACCCCTTTTACCCAGATAGGCCTTAATCGGATCAAGAAAAAATGGAATAGTTCTTTCTCTTTCCCAGCGTATTTTATCATAAATAAGTACCTCGATAGATTTTTTATTATTTTTTGTATCTTTCCACTCATTCGTTGAAATTCCTGCACGCCACAATACGCATGTATCACCATATACTTTTTCAAAAACATTTTTAAGCCAAGCGCATGTCAGTAAATAATATTTAAACCTTGGGTCTTTCATCAAATTTGGATTTTGAAATGGGCTGTCATACATGCTTGGACCTAAAATTGCAGGATTTGGTAATGACCATTTTGGAATACAATCTGGCGTACCGATAATACCTATAGGATAAGTTGGATTAGCCAGAGCTAATTTATAATCATTTTCATACACACGATAGCCACTTTCTTTCAGGGCACAAACAAGAAGCATATACCATGCATAAAAACCAGAGATACTCCTTTTTGAATACCTTTCAACATAATCCCATTTGTGCTTTTCATAGAAAAGCAATACATCTTTTCCTCGTTCAAGATTTATCATATATTTATTTTATCTTTGGGATGAATTAAAGCTTCTCTTGGATCAGTAAATTTTATGCGTTTTAGCGAATGGTGTGGTGTTTCTTTATATGATGGTAAATTTCCCCAATCTACTAATGAAATGGCTGATTTTATATCGATAGGTAACTCAAAAGGCAGCGGTCTGAGATATGGTAATACATCTTTTTTACGTGGTCTTTCAGGTAAAAAATAAATCGAGTAGTTAGGGAGAGTGCTTTTATAGTGATATTTAAGATGAAAGTGGTAAGGACCATGGAAGCACGCGGTGTGTTTAGTCAGCTCAAGAATTGGATGACTACCGTCCTCAAAAAGAGGAATGAAATGTTTATCTTTTTTAATAATGCGCGTATGCGGATCAATCATGTCCACACCATTGATCTTTGTTTCCCAAAAATGAATATATTGTTTTTCATCATATAGATGCCATATTGAGAAAGCCATACTATCCGTATCAGGATCACTAAAAGATTCGATTATTTTTGAACGCAGTAATGATGAAAATAATTCGTCGGCATCTGCAATCACTAAAATATCAACACCGAGCGCCTTGAAGGCTCGATCAATAACGTAATTTCGAGTCTCGAGTTCCCCTCTCTTAAAAGCTACATCCTTATTTTTTGAGTATTCAACATTAATTGGTATTTCAGACTGTGCTTGTGCCACATCAATACTTCCGTCAGTAGAATGGTCGTCATATACAAATATTCCGTTTGTCCATTGAAGCGACTGTACACAAGCTCCAATAAAAGGGGCCATATTATGCACCATAATGCACGCGCCAATTTTTAAATCATTATTATTCATTTTTATTAATTGCTACCTCAATATCTGCAATAGAAATCTTGTTTTCAAGATACCCGCGAAGTACGACTAAGCATTGGGTGCCTCTCGCATATAGCTGAGTCCTTTCAAACGAGACAAAGTCATCTTTAGTCCATACTGATATATGAGCCTCTGAATAATATCCGTCAACAGAATTTTGGATATAGCGATAGGGAAATTCAAGGATAATCCAGCGACACCTATAAATTAAAAAATTTAGTAAATCAATACCATCTGATTTTTTCAAATGCTCAATAATATCGCCGATCATAACTACATCAAAAGTTACATCGTAGTATTTTGGATTAATTAAATCCGTAGCAGAAATGTTCCATACTTCATCATAAATTGAAGAAAGATTAAACTTTTTTACATAGTCCACCTCAATTTCAACAGCTGTTAATTTTATGGATGGATTTATATTTCTTACTAACTCGCCATATTTTCCGGCACCGGCACCAAGATCAAAAAGAGCCTCTGGTTTTAATAGTCGAATAATTTCTTCTATAGATCTATCGAAAACAAAGCTTGAGTATGGCATATTATTTTATGAGATATTTCTAGGAATATGCTGCATTATAAAGTCAATAGCTTTCTGAATATTTTCATCAGAATATTCTTCGAAATGAGCGAAGTTCTGAACCCTTATTTTATCGGTATGAATTAACTCGTGTTTACCAAGAAGCACTAAAGGTCTACCGATATCGAGAATTAAACCAATTTCACACATCGTTCCAAAACGCCCATCAAATGCAATTATCGCATCAGACGACCAAGCGAGGACATTCATAAAAGCAAGATCGAGCGCCGTTGGGATTACATAATCAACATATCTATTCGCGTCTCCTTTCTTATTACTCTTAGTGATGGCTATTGTCGTGCCATTGGCATGTTTTGCTCCTTTGCAAACTGCTTCCATGATCCCATCCTCACCACCACAAGCAATTGTGATGCCAAGGTTCGCTAATTGTTCTCCAGTTTTTTCCGCAAGAGATAATGCTTCTTGATTTGTATTATGCTCATGACCACCAATAATTCCTATGATTGTTTTGTGAAAATTTGTTTCCATATTTTATTAGACGTTACTCCCGACCAAAACACATTCGCGCTACACGTTCGCTTTTCTAAGCTCAGCACTTCTTCGCTCTCGCTCAGTCGCTGCGCTCAGTACCTCCTACATTCGATCTGCTGATCTCAGCATTTCCTCGCCTTCGCTCGTCAATCACCTTCGTTCGTCGACTGGGAGATCTGGACTCGAACCAAGATACTCGCCTTTTCATCCCGCCTTGGCGGGACAAGCAGGGCGCTGTTTTACCCCGCTAAGGCGGGGCCCTACTCACTCGCCTAAGTTTTTGAAATTCCCATCAAAGCTGGGAGGCCTGGACTCGAACCAGGATAGACTCCTTCAAAGGGAGCAGTCCTACCATTAGACGACCTCCCAGCTTTGATGACAAATACTTTTCAAAAATTTAGGCGGGGCAAGTTAGCCTGCCCGGCCAGGGACAATCTCCCAAAGTAAGTAAATTATGACAAAAAAATATCAAAAAATCAAATAAAAAAAACCGCTTATGGCGGTATCCGGCAACAAGGAAGATTAACCAATTCTTTGTTTTCTGGGTTCTTTAACTCCAAAATATCCGCAATGCAACCACGTAACATCACTCTGAGTCAATGCAGATTCTGGGATAGCAACTATATACTTATCGGCATCGTAGATTTTCATGTTTTTATCTCTCTGAATATAGTGATCTAAAAAATTCTGAATATCGCCATGTAAATTTACAAAACCAATTCCATAATCCACAGCAATCAGAACTTGACCATCAAATGGTGACATACACTTCAGTCGCTTGTACACCTTGGTCGGATATGTATTAAGAGCGGTCCCAAGAAGCTTACCCCACGTCCGTTTATCCTGGGCTAAAAGTTTATTCAACATATCATCCAAGCCCTGCGCCAAATTAGTTCTGCCACTCATTAAACCTCTGGGCACATCATCAACGAGATTAGCAGTTTTTTTTAGAAGAGTTAGATTCGCCTCAGTCTTTTTTGCGAGATAATCAGCCAGTGCTAGAAGAAAATCATCGTAAAGTTCACCCCTCCGAGTATCTCGATAAGAATCGGTAATCCCATCAGACAATGTAGCCTCCTAAATGTAAATGTGCTGAAATAAAGCTACCACGGTTAATTGAAGAAGTCTATTTATGCCGACTCGTAAGGATTCTCTAATTCCTGACGATGCAGATACCAACGATACAGTATCCAGCCTATCGGCATTGGAAACCAAAATGTAAAGGCTCGCAAAAGTAAAGTCATAGCAAACGCCGGTTCTGCTGATACGCCAAAGGATATTAAAATCAAAGTCATTCCTCCCTCAAAGACACCTAGGGCGCCGGGAATAAAAGAAACCATCGATAAAAATTTGGTCAGCGTAAAAGTAATAAAGGCCACGCCAAAACTTATTTCATGGCCAATCGCAAAAGAAATAAAATAAAGAGTCACTACATTAACCAGCATAATCATGTTTTGCCAAAAAAATGCCATCCAGAAATAACGTCCGCGTTTTTTTAAAGCTCCGTAATTCAACGTTGCCTTGAACTGATCAAAAATCATAGCTACATGCGAAGAATGATCGCCATCACTTAAATTATCCTTTCCTTTTTTCTTGTTTTTCTTTTCAAAATACCTATGAAGTTTATTTATAAGCCATCGGGCAAACTTTCCCCGGCCGCGACGCTGAAAAAAGAAAAAAAGCGAAACCGCGATTACCGCAAAAAATGAAAAAGCATAAATAAAATAAGTCGCTTCGGGATGCTTATCAATTATTCCGCTCCTAAACATCATTACGGCTGAAATAATAAAAAACACGCCGAAAGACATATATAGCGTGGTAAGTTCCAAAATCGCACGTCCAATACCATCAGCCACGGTAAGACTGAATTTTTTAAGATACTGAATAAAAAATGCCTGCCCGGAAATACCAGCAGACGGTAGTGCCTGATTAAGAAACTGAACAACAAATGTTACCGGAAAAAGCTCTCTGATGCTGACGCTCAAATCTTTAACCCGCAAAACATCACGATAATTCAAGGCTATAAAATAATAACTGACAGCTTGTGTGACGATAACTCCGAGGAGCCAAAATAAATTTGAACGTAAAAATAATTCTCTTATTAGTTGTACTTCAGAAAATTTAAGATAAATTAAAACTATAGCCGCTAAAGTAATAAAATAAAAAGCAAAGCGGCTTAAACTAATGCGCGGCCGAGAGAGTGGTTGAAATGGTTCGGACATTATTTAGTTAGTTCCAATATTGCCAACTCTATTGGTAACTGCTGAATCGGCGAAAGCTTAATCTCACTACTAGCCTTCATAAAAACATTGATTGATTTTATTAAAAACTCCGGCGTTGCCTGATTAGAAGAAACGGCTACGCTCACAACGTACGGCCTGTCACCTATTAAACCAATGAGTTTATTTCTTAAATATCCAATAAATTGCTTGAGAAAATTATTTAAATCCACGCCAGACTCATGAAGATCATTAATTTGGTTAATGGCTTCTTGCGGTTTTTTACTTAAAATTAAACTACTGAGAGTTTCATGAACTTGCATGGGCACGATACCAAGAATTTCTGCCACAACTCCAGAACTTATTTCCGCCCCTTGGCCGGCATAAGCAATCACCTTGTTAAATGCCGATTCGGCATCTCGCAATGAGCCTCCCGCAAAAGAAGCTAGTATCGCCAATGCCTCCGGATCAGTTTTTATTTCTTCTTTTTGCGCTATTGTTATGAGACGGCTTTGAATCTTATCGGTGGCGATCTTTTTAAAATCAAACCTTTGCACACGAGATAAAATCGTGTCTAATAATTTATGAGATTCGGTAGTAGCTAATATAAATATCACGTGCGAGGGCGGTTCTTCGAGCAGTTTCAAAAGTGCATTATTAGCTTCTTTAGTCAGCATGTGACACTCGTCTACAATAAAAACCTTGTATTGGCCGCCGGTTGCTGCTACACGGGCAGATTCCTTAAGATTACGTATTTCATCAATTCCCCTATTTGAAGCGGCGTCAATTTCTATTAAATCAAGCGAGCGACCCTCGTTAATTTCAGAACATGAATGGCAAGAGTTACAGGGTTCGAAGTATCCGCCTTCTCCCCGTCCTTCACCTGTAGTTTTGGAGGGCGAAGCAAGGCTTCGGCGGATGCTCAATTTTTCACCAACGTTTCTTTCAGAAACTTTGGAAAAATTGGCACAATTCAAAGATTTCGCTAGCAGTCTCGCCATTGTCGTCTTGCCCGTTCCCCGCGGTCCGCAAAAAAGATAGGCGTGCCCCACGCGCCCCGAAATAAGCGCACCTTGCAATGTGCGCACGACATGTTCCTGCCCCTCGACTTCTTCAAAAGTCTTCGGGCGGTATTTACGATATAAGACTTGCATCTTGGGGTTCTTTTACAAAACGAAAAATAACATAACTAATTACTAACATAATAGCCAGCGAAAACATGGCTAATCTATAACTTACTACTTTGCCCAAAAAAGCAAAGCCGATTATCGTCAGGCTCCAAATAAGCGGACCCAGGATCGAAGCAGAACGCTCGAACAAAACATAGATACCGAAAAATTTGGCCTGCTGACCTGGAGGAATCAGTTTAGAATAAAAAGCTCTAGATAACGAGAAAAGCGCTCCAAAAGCAAATCCATTCAAAATTACCATGACGCTAAAAAGAATTTTGTGCGTCGAAAATGCAAAAACACCAAGTAAAATTGCCTCAAAAATTATGAAAAATGCCAATCCCTTCCTGGAACCACCTAGTTTTTTAACCATTCGCTCAGCCAAGAGTGCTCCCAATATTGTAAACACAAGACTTATTATACCCACCATGGTTTTTTGGGCATCGTTAAGACCGGCCACAACTTCAAGATATAAAGCCCCAAAAAAAAGAACGGTTAAACTGGCATCTGAAAAAAAATAGTAAGAAATCAGATAGGTTAAAACTCCTGGATATTTTCTTATATGCTTTAAATCGGCAATAGTTTCTTTGAAGGATTTGCCAAAAGCAATTCGCGATTCGGGAACGCTGGTGGAATCAATTGATATTTCGTTCCTGTCCTTGAGGCGGATTAAAGTCGGCAAAGCAAAAATCAAAAAACCAATAGCGCCCACCAAAAAAGTTACCGACCTACCACTAAACCCGAAAAGTGAAAACGTGCCGCTAACGAATGGCAACGCGATGGCAAGACCAACGACGTTGCCAAGCTGACCGGCCGCTATACCGAAACCGGAAATCTTCTCAAGAGATCGGCCTACCGCTAAATCTGGCAAAAACGAGTTATAAAAAGCAAAGCTGCCTTGAAAAAAGTACTGAAACAAGAAATATAAACCGGTTATTAAAATAATCGAAGGGAATGTTAGCACACTGATCTTTCCGGCAACAATACCCAAGGCCATTAAAGAGCTGATGCCTAAAATAGTGAACACCCTAAAAAAGGGCATCTTGCGGCGAAGGCGGTCAGAAATAGAACCCAAAACCGGCAAAGTTAACAACAAAACAATAGTTGCCAAGGCCAGCGTTCCGCTAACCCAGATATCAGCTCCACCAAGATCGGCTACAAACCAGAGGGTAAAATAAAAAGCAAGGGTAATGTTACCCAGCGAATTAGCGAAATCAAATATTACCCAATACCAAATATTTTTATTGTTGCTCCGACTGTCCATTTGAAGTAACCCTTCCGTTTGACTTAAAAACAATAAATCTATACCCGATAAAATTCCAGATCAGACCGGCAATATTACCGACAACAGCGGCAAGATTATTCCAGCTAAGCTGAGCAAAACCAAATTGCGGTATGAAAATCAGTATAATTAAAGTAGTAGCTCCAACATTCGCAACTAAACCGCCTACGCTAACCATGGCAAATTTACTAAACTCTCTTGTCCCTTCTTTCGTTTCAGAAGCTTTAAAAGCCCAGTGTTTATTCCAATAATAACTATTAATGAGGGCTGCCAAAAAAGCCGCGGCCTTGAAAGACGACACAGATATTCCACGCTCAATGCCCGTTAAAAACATCAGTAAATTAAAAATGCCTAAGTCTATGCCAGCATTAAAAAACCCGACCATGACGAATTTTGCAAAAGAACTAAAAAAACTAGCAAATTTAGATAGCCACCGCCCCAAATATAGTCCGAAAACAAATATTATTGGTACAACCACTACTAATCCCCAAACCGCACCACCCACCCCAAATCCATCAAATGTTCCAAGTCGCACAAAAATACCCGTCCAAATAAGACCCGTAAAAATACCCACCAGAATTGTTATAAAAATATCTTTACGTGACATAATAAATCGTCAAAAGAAAACGACACTAAACATTGCGCCCGGCCATAATTTCGGCTTCAATTTCCGCTCGCGGACGGCCGTACTTCAATCGCGACATTTGGCGCAATTCTGCGGCATCATCAGCTGAGCCAGCACCGAACACTCTTTCTGTTTCTATTTTAACATTGAACGGACGCGTTGTCTGTCCATTAACTAAAAGGCTAACATACGCATTAAGATTATCAATATTCATAAGGTCTTGCTCGCTAAAAACCGGCGCAAATTTATTTTTCATAAACTCCGCATCGTCCGGACTGATTCTAAAGGTTACAATTGAGCCAACATTACCAAACACGGCATCACGAATGTTTTCTTTTAATTGTTTTATAAATTGATGCGCAACTATAAGATCGAGACGATATTTACGCGCCTCCGACAAAATCGTAGTAATACTATCGGTCGTAACATTTTGAAACTCGTCTATATAAAGATAAAAATCCTTGCGAGCCATCTCGTCCGCTATATCTATGCGCGATAACGCCGCTCGTAACAACTTGCCGACAATCAACATACCAATAAAATTAGCATTGAGATCTCCAATCTTGCCCTTGGATAAATTCACAATCAAAATCTTGGAATTATCCATGACTTCACGAAAATTTATGGCACTTTTTTTCTGATTAATAACCGGCCGTAAAAATTCGTTAAATATAAAATTATTTAACTTTGAGGTAATATACGGCGAAAAATTGGAAAGGCTCTGATCTCCGGTGGCCTTCTCTGCTTCTAACTGCCAAAATTCTTTGACCAAAGGATTCTTTTCACGACTTAATTTATCCGCTCTATAATCATCGTCATTCAACACGCGAGAAATATCGGAAAGCGTGGGAATATCATGTTCATAATCATCCAACAATAGATACAGGGAGTTTTTAAAATATTTTTCAAACATTGGTCCGCCAGTCTCCTTAAGATTATAAAGCTTGTCCATAATACCAAACAGCTCATCTATAACCATCGTTTTCTGCTCCGGATGCACAGGATCTATTTCTAACATGTTCAAGCCTATCGGTCTCTCGATATCACCGGGATCAAAATAAATAACATCGTCAGCTCTTTCCTTTGGAGTAACTGACAAAACGAACTCGGCAAATTCACCATGCGGGTCAATTAAACAAACCCCCTTGCCGTTTTCTATGTCCTGTCGAAGCATAGCCTTCATCAACGTTGACTTACCGGTACCAGTCTGCCCGATTACATAAAGATGCCTGCGGCGATCCTCATCGGTCATACGTATTGGTAACTCTTGCCCGCGAAATACATTACGTCCAAGCACAATTCCTTCTTGTGGTAAATTAGGTGGCGGTTCAGCGGGCTTAGATCTAAGAAACTTAACCTTGGGAGCATTGGTTGTGGCAACAGGCAAATGATAAAGGCTGGTAATCTCCTCGGTAGACATAGTCAATAACTGGCTATTGTCAAAAAGCCTAAATGAAAATTTGTATATCATCTTATCCAAATTACCACCTGTTAATTTATTTGATCTCAAACCATTGATATCTGGCGAAGAAAATTGAACAAAAGAACCCTCGAAATCCTGAAGAATCTGCTGGGCACGGATATCAGATGCCGCCGAAGCCACCAAACGAACATTAACGTCAAAACTAGACTTACTAGCCTTACCGGCTACTGCCTTAATAATCTCGTCATCTGTCGGAGTTACTACCTTCGGTCCGCCAGCTGGCGGATGCTGTTCTGGTGCCTGCCCTGAGCTTGTCGAAGGGGCTTTAGGCTTAGGTGGATTTTGCGCTCTCTGCATCGCCTCCTTAAACTGATATCCGGATTGCATCTCACGCGAAACCTTAACGGCTAAGGATTTTTGATTGTCGGCGTGGCTTGGCCTAATCAAAATCTGCAAAGCCGCACCTTCTCCCTCGGCTTGCAACTTCGACATTGAAGTAAGGATGCTACCGATAGGATCTGATTCCATTTTTTGATACGTTCTGATCGGTAAAACCGGCGAATTGTTATAACTCAAATATGCACCAGCTGTTGCGCCTTGTGGATTAAATATATTATAATCCTTAGATTTACTAACTTCTGCCGTTGGATATAAACCATAAATTTGCTTTTCTATTATATCTTGATTGCTTCTAGGCACGGCAATATAAAAATGGGTTTCTTCACCAACATGGTGAACGGCCATTTCGAGTGCCACATAGGGTTCCCCATAAATAAATTTATTCCAACCTTTGGAATGTATACTGGAAAAACCTGCCAATAGCTGTTCACCTATAGAAATAAGTTCTTTTTCTGATCTCTGCTGACCAGAACCGGAGGTCGGTAAATCTCTGGGCACGCGAATTAAAAATAATGTCATATTAAGCGCCCTCTCTACCTGTCCGCGTGTACGCATGCCACCAACCAAAACAAAAGCCGCAATAGCGATTAAGATTATGATAATAAGTAAAATTATCAATAATATCATTTACGTTTATACATTAGTAAAATCAGAGTCTCTGGAGCTTCCCGCGTTCTAATAAATGATTATATAATTCATCTATTAATGCATCGTGAAATGCATCTATGAGAGCAGCATTGTTGGTTGCCAAGGCCTGCTTAATAGCGGCATCCGGAGTTTGAGAAAAAGCAACATTAACCAGTTCTTGAACCTTTTCTTTGAGTTCCGGCGAAAGATACGAAGGAGAATCCGCTACTGGCGGAGGAGGCGTAATTGTTTGTCCCGAACTCGCTAAAGGAGTTGGCTGCTGCACGGTCGGTGCAGGCATAGCGTATTGCTCGCGCACTACTTCACGAAGAGTTTCCTTTTCATGCGGTAGATCCTTTATCGTACCGGCTCGTTGCTGTTCTTCTAGTGCCGCCCTCTTGGACGCTAAATCCCGCTCAATTTGAGCTATCTCTTGTTCGAGTAAACCGTTTGGAACTCCTCCTTCTGACATTAATCTAATTATACACCTAAAATAAAACGCCACCAATGGTGACGCTAACTTATCCTGCCATCCTCAACTGAAACTTTAAAATCCTCGTGTCTGGTCTTGGGCTCGGGAACATGGAAAACTTTTACATCTGCCGCCAAACCAGCCAAAGAATGAATCAAAATATCACTAATCTTCTTGGCTATACCTTCCTCGGTAATAAACCCCGAATTAATCATGTGACCAAACCTATCTATCGGGAATTCAACTAATAATTTCATAAAACCTCCGCGAAATAGTCTATACGAATCTTAATATGCTATGCGTAGATTGTCAACCTGTTGATCGATTATTTAATTTTCATGATATTATATAGTAATGAATAAACATTGGCCCATAATCGTCTTGATAATTATCGTCGCTATATTTTTTAGATTTCAAAGTATCACCTCGACACCACCGGGCCTCTATCCCGACGAGGCTATGAATGGCAACAACGCTCTGGAAGCAATCGAAACCGGCAACTACAAAGTATTTTATTCGGAAAATAACGGCCGCGAAGGACTGTTTATAAATATACAAGCACAGTCAATTAAAATATTCGGCCCTTCGACGGGCGCAGGTCAAGGAAACCAACCTTGGGTGCTAAG